>JAJFHT010000373.1 GCA_021775495.1 Hyphomicrobiales bacterium
GAAATGAAGTTAAGGGAATTTTCCGAAATCCTGCCCGTTGAATCGCCCACCCTTGCGGAACTTTCAATCACGGGACTTACTGCTGATTCAAGATCGGTCGAACCGGGGTTTCTGTTTGCCGCACTGGCTGGATCCCATGCCGATGGCGCGCAATTTGCCGCCGAGGCGGCACGCCGTGGTGCCGGTGCTATCCTTGCCTCACAATCCGCTGACATTGAGGTGGCGGAGATTCCCGTCCTGCGGGTCGCGGATCCGCGGCATGCGCTGTCTCTGGTTGCGGCCAGGTATTTCTCCGAGCAGCCGAAAACCATGGTCGCGGTCACGGGCACCAGCGGGAAGACCTCCGTTGCCGCCTTCGTCCGGCAGATCTGGAGTCACACCGGAAAAGCCGCGGCGAGCATCGGTACAACAGGCGTAGTGGCGCCGGGCCGCGACGTCTATGGATCGTTGACAACGCCTGATCCGGTCGAACTGCACCGGCTGCTGCGTGAACTGGCGCGGGACGGTGTGACCCACGCGGCGATGGAAGCCTCCAGTCACGGACTGGATCAGCGGCGTCTCGATGGCGTTCGGCTTGCCGCCGGAGGATTTACCAATCTTGGCCGCGATCATATGGATTACCACCCGACGATGGAGGACTACCATCGGGCCAAGTTGCGGCTTTTTGCCGATCTGTTGCCGGCCTCCGCACCGGCGGTGATCTTTGCCGATGACGCCTGGTCGGAGGCAACTGTAAAAGCGGCGGGCGCCGCCGGATGTACGGTATTGACCGTCGGCAGGGCGGGTGAATTCCTGCAACTGAAACGGGTCGAACACGAACGCAACCGTCAGCGCGCACAGATCGTTGCCGACGGACAATTGTTCGAGATCGATCTGCCCCTTGCCGGTGATTTTCAAATTTCCAACGCGCTGGTTGCCGCAGGCCTGGCCATCGCGACGGGCACCGCGTTCGATGCCGCATTGACAGCGCTGGAACATTTGCAGGGCGCACCGGGACGTCTCGACCTCGTCGGCACGACGGAGAAGGGTGCGCCGGTCTATGTCGACTATGCGCACAAGCCGGATGCCCTGGAGAACGTCCTGCAGGCGGTCCGGCCTTTCACGACCGGCAGGATCGTTCTTGTTTTCGGTTGCGGCGGCGACCGCGACCGGGGAAAACGCCCGATTATGGGTGAGATCGCATCGCGGCTCGCCGATGTGACAATCGTTACCGACGACAATCCGCGTAGCGAAGACCCGGCCGAGGTCCGCGCCGAGATTCTTGCTGCCGTGCCTGATGCCGAGGAGATCGGCGACCGGCGCAGTGCCATCCGGTATGCCGTTGCCATGCTGGAAGACGGCGATACGTTGCTGGTTGCCGGCAAGGGCCACGAGCCGGGCCAGACGGTCGGAACGAAAGTGTTACAGTTTTCGGATCATGACGAGGTGCGTGGCGCACTGGCGGAGCGGGCGGCATGACCGTGCTCTGGACCAGTCAGGATATGGTCGATGCGATGAGCGGACGGCCCTATGGCCAATTGCCCGAGAGTGTTCAGGGCATTTCCATCGACACCAGAACGCTGGAAAGAGGTGAAGCGTTTTTTGCCATCAAAGGCGACAATTTCGACGGTCATGATTTTGGCACAGCCGCGATCGCCGCGGGTGCCGGCCTGATGGTCGTGGCTGAAGCAAAACTTCCCGCCCTTGGCCGCCTGAACATGCCGATGATCGTCGTCGATGACGTATTGAAGGCGCTTGAGCTGCTTGCCGCCGCGGCGCGCAGCCGCACGCGTGCGCAAGTGATCGCGGTCACCGGATCGGTTGGAAAGACATCGACCAAGGCGGCGCTGCGCCATGTGCTCTCAGCGATCGGCGAGGTCCACGCTTCCGACCGTTCCTTCAACAATCATTGGGGAGTGCCGCTCTCACTGGCACGGCTGCCGGCCGACGCCCAATTTGCCATTTTCGAGATCGGGATGAATCACCCGGGCGAGATTCGGCCGCTGGTAAAGCTGGTGCGGCCGCAAATTGCCATCATTACGCTGATTGCTGCGGCGCATCTGGGTTTTTTCAAGAACCTGGACGAAATCGCAAAGGCGAAAGCCGAAATTTTCGAAGGCATTGTTCCGGGCGGTTATGCGCTGCTCAACCGGGACGATGACAAATACAAGCTGCTTGACCGGCTCGCCCGCGAAGTAGGCGTTGAACACGTACTTGGTTTTGGCGAACATGTGCGTGCGCAATTCAAGCTGATTGGCTGCGATCTGCAATCGGACCATTCCGTTATTGCCGCCCGGATCAGCGGCAAGGATATCACCACGCGGATCGGAATGCCCGGCCGCCATATCGTTCAAAATATCCTCGCAGTGCTTGGCGCTGCCCATCTCGCCGGGGCGGAGATGGAGACGGTTGCCGCGGCACTGAACCGTCTCGATGCCGAGGACGGCCGTGGCCGGCGTTATTCGCTGAAGCATCCAAAGGGCTTGATGACGCTGATTGACGAGAGTTACAACGCCAATCCGACTTCGATGGCCGCGGCGATCGATCTGCTCGATACAGCACCCGTTGCCAATGGCGGGCGGCGGATTGCCGTTCTTGGAGATATGTTCGAACTCGGCAGCCATTCGGAGCGACTGCATGCAGGGTTGAGCGAAATGCTTGGACGCAGCAAAACCGACCTTGTGTTTCTCGCCGGTCCTGAAATGAAAGCCTTGGCATCGCGCCTGCCCGATTCGGCCAGCATGAAATATTGCGCGAACGTCGACGCGCTTAGACCCTTGCTGGTCGGGGCGGTGCGTTCGGGCGACGCCATCATGATCAAATCCTCGAATGGCGCTGGGTTTGGCAAACTGGTGGACGCACTGAAGAAAAAATATCCGCCTGCCGCGGATGAGAACAAAACAGCCTGATACGGGGCGGATCATGTGATCCATTCCGAGGAGGACGGATACAATGCTACATCTACTCGGCGTGTTGTCGGAGCAGATTTCTGTTTTCAACATCTTCCGCTACATCACGTTCAGGACCGGAGGTGCATTGATCACTTCTGCCCTGATCGTTTTCATGTTCGGCCCGGCCATCATCAATTCATTGCGCTTGCGGCAAGGCCGCGGCCAGCCGATCAGGGCGGACGGCCCCCAAACGCATTTCAAGAAAGCCGGAACGCCGACCATGGGCGGGCTGATGCTGATGACGGGGATATTGGGTTCGTCGCTGCTTTGGGCAAATTTGTCGAGCATCTATGTCTGGGTGGTACTTGGTGTATCGTTCTGCTTCGGGGTGGTCGGATTCTATGACGATTACCTCAAGGTCACCCGTCAGTCCGACCGCGGATTTTCAGGTCGGGCACGCCTGGTGGCCGAATTCGCTGTGGCCGCCATCGCGGCCTGGGTAATCATGACCGTCGGTCAGGAGCCGTTTTCCTCGTCGCTGACATTTCCATTTTTCAAAAGCCTGCTGGTCGACCTTGGCTGGTTTTTCATCCCCTTTGCCTGTTTCGTGATCGTCGGTGCGGGGAACGCCGTCAACCTCACCGATGGCCTTGACGGGCTTGCCATCGTGCCGATCATGATCGCGGCTTCCTCCTTCGGGGTCATCGCCTACGTCTCCGGAAATGCGATATTCGCCGAATATCTGCAGATCCATTTTGTGCCGGGCACCGGAGAACTCGCGGTTATTCTCGGCGCGGTGATTGGCGCCGGTCTGGGATTCCTGTGGTTCAACGCGCCGCCGGCGGCGATCTTCATGGGTGACACCGGCTCGCTTGCAATGGGCGGACTGATCGGAGCGATTTCCGTTGCCACCAAGCACGAGATCGTACTGGCCATTGTTGGCGGGCTGTTCGTGGTCGAGGCCCTGTCGGTGTTCATTCAGGTCGGCTGGTTCAAGATGACCGGAAACCGAGTGTTTCTGATGGCGCCGATCCATCACCATTTCGAGAAAAAGGGCTGGACGGAAAGTCAGATCGTTATCCGGTTCTGGATCGTCGCGGTGATTCTCGCGCTCATCGGTCTGTCGACCTTGAAACTCCGGTAGAGCGGGATAATCGCGATGATCGCAGCAGCCGGCTTCAATGGAAAAAGGATCGCATTGTTCGGTCTTGGGGGATCGGGACTGGCCACAGCCAATGCGCTTCTGACCGGCGGTGCTGACGTGGTTGCCTGGGATGACAATCCCGCCAGTGTGTCATCCGCCGCGGAGGTCGGAATATCGGTTGCGGATCTGCGTAAGATCGACTGGAGCGATGTTGCTTTTCTTGTGCTGGCTCCGGGCGTTCCATTGACCCATCCGAAACCGCATTGGAGCGTCGAACTGGCCCATGCGGCAGATGTGGAAATCATCGGCGATATCGAGATATTCGCGCGCGAACGAGCGCGTCGCGGCAACAAATCGCCCTTTATCGGAATAACTGGCACCAACGGTAAGTCGACGACCAGTGCACTGATTGCCCATGTTCTGAGCCATGCCGGGCGCGATGCGCAGCTTGGCGGCAATATCGGCAAGGCCGTACTGACGCTCGATCCGATGACTCCGGACCGCTGTTATGTGGTGGAGTGTTCATCCTATCAGATCGATCTGGCACCGACGATCAACCCGACCGCCGGTATTCTGCTCAACATTACACCTGATCATCTCGACCGCCACGGAACCATCGAACATTATGCCGGAGTGAAAGAGCAGCTTGTCGTTGGCAGCGAACTGGCAATCATCGGCGTTGATGACAGCTATTGCGTGTCCATTGCCGAGAGGCTGGAGGGTGCAGGGCATTCGGTTGTTCGCATTTCACAGGACTGTGCTCTGCGCGACGGCTATTTTGCCGAGGGCGCCGAACTGAAATTTGTCCGCGAGGGGGAGGTGGAAACCGTCGGTTCGCTCGCCGGAATTGGCTCGCTGCGGGGGCGTCACAATGCGCAAAATGCGCTTGCCGCCGTAGCCGCCTGCCGTCATGTCGGGCTGGAATACCCACAAATCCAGGCCGGATTGCGCAGCTTTCCCGGTCTTGTTCATCGCATGGAGCAGGTCGGCCGAAAGGCCGGCGTGCTGTTTGTCAATGATTCCAAGGCGACCAACGCCGATGCTGCCGCCACCGCGCTGGCAAGTTTCGATCACATCTACTGGATTGCAGGCGGGTTGGCGAAAGAGGGCGGCATCGAAGCCTTGAGGGAATATTTCCCGCGCATCGCCAAAGCCTATCTGATCGGCGAAGCCGCCCCGGCGTTTTCCGCGACACTTGGTGACGGCGTCAATTACGAGATTTCCGAAACGCTCGACAATGCCGTTGCCCACGCGGCCAGTGAAGCAGGCGGAGATCCGGCTGAAGACAGCGTTGTGCTGTTCTCCCCGGCTTGCGCAAGTTTCGATCAGTATAAGAACTTCGAGATTCGCGGAAATGCGTTCCGAGATGCCGTCCTGGCGATGGATGGCGTGAAAGCTGTTGGAGCCAGCACATGAGAGTGAGCCGAACAGACCGGGGGCCGGTTGCGAACTGGTGGTGGACCATCGATAAGTGGCTGCTTGCCGCCTTTCTTTGCCTGCTGGGGCTCGGCGTCGTATTGTCTTTTGCCGCGAGCCCGGCAGTGGCCGAACGGATCAATCTGGACAGTTTCCATTTCGTGAAACGACAGATCGCCTACATCATACCCGCATTATTGGCGCTGATCGCCGTGTCGTTTCTGACTCCACGGCACATTCGCCGGTTCGCTCTGGTGCTGCTGGCCGTGTCGCTTTTGCTGATGGTGGTGGTGCTTTTTGCCGGACTGGAGGTGAAGGGATCGAAACGCTGGATTTCGATCGCCGGCATGTCACTGCAACCGTCGGAATTTCTCAAGCCTGCCTTTGTCATTGTCTGCGCCTGGCTGTTCTCTGAACATGCGAGGCAACCCGATATCCCGGGCAACCTTTTTGCGATCATCCTGCTCGGTCTGGTTACCGCACTGCTGGTTGCCCAGCCTGACCTTGGTCAGACCATGCTCATTGTCGCCACCTGGGGTGTGATGTTCTTCATGGCCGGCATGTCCTGGCTGTGGATCTTGCTGCTCGGATCGCTCGGAATTGCCGGTGCGGTTGGCGCCTATGCGAGTTTTCCGCACGTAGCGGGTCGTATTGACCGGTTCCTGACCGGTGAGGGGGATACGTTCCAGGTGGATATGGGCCGCGAGGCGGTAATCCGTGGCGGCTGGCTGGGCCAGGGGCCGGGTGAGGGCACCATCAAACGGGTATTGCCTGATAGCCATACCGATTTTGTTTTTGCCGTTGCCGCCGAAGAGTTCGGCATCGTCCTTTGTTTCATTATTCTGGGATTGTTCGCATTCGTGGTTCTGCGCAGCCTGAAGAACGCGATGCACGAGCGGGATGATTTCACCCGGCTTGCGATTTCCGGACTGGTTGTTCTGTTCGGACTTCAGTCGGTGATCAATATGGGGGTAAATCTGCAGTTGCTGCCGGCCAAGGGCATGACTCTGCCGTTTGTTTCCTATGGAGGGTCTTCACTGGTTGCCATGGCGATCTGCATGGGAATGGTGCTGGCGCTGGCCAGGCGCCGGCCGGAGAAACGTGTTTCCGTCGGTTTTCGGACGCAGGTTCCGTCGGCTGTCACCGCGGCCGCGAAATAGCCTATGGCATCACGCACGGTAATGCTGGCGGCGGGAGGCACCGGAGGGCATCTGTTTCCAGCCGAAGCGCTGGCTCATACGCTCAAAAGCCGCGGCTGGGATGTCCATCTGGCAACGGATGAGCGGGCTGAACGGTTTGCGTCGAAATTTCCGGCCGACCAGGTTCATATCATTCCCTCAGCAACGATCGGATCGAAAAACCCGGTAGCGGTGTTCAAGACCTTCCTGACCCTCTGGCGCGGATTCAGAATTGCATCGAAAGTCCTGCAAAAGACCAAGCCGGAAGTGGTTGTCGGTTTCGGTGGTTATCCGACCTTGCCGCCTGTGTTCGCTGCCACACGGCGCCGCATTCCTTCGCTGATCCATGAGCAGAATGCCGTGATGGGGCGGGCAAACCGGGCACTGGCGTCGCGTGTCGACGCTGTCGCTGGAGGATTTTTGAGCCCGGATTCGGATTCCCACGGTGAAAAAATCGTGGTGACCGGCAACCCGGTTCGGCCGGCGGTTCTGGAAGCAGCCAAAAAGGCTTATGAGCCGCATACCCCGGATGGAGCGTTCCGTCTTCTGGTGTTTGGCGGCAGCCAGGGGGCACAGTTTTTTTCCGACGCCATTGCACCGGCGGTCGCTGCTCTTGAATCTTCACAGCGCAACCGCCTGAAGATCGTCCAGCAGGCACGCGAGGAAGACAGAGCAGACCTTGAGGCCGCTTACAGGGAAATCGGGCTGGATGTCGACATATCGCCCTTCTTCAGTGATCTCGCCGAGCGAATGGCGGCCGCGCATCTGGTGATCTCGCGTTCCGGTGCCTCGACGGTGTCTGAAATAGCCGTGATCGGCCGGCCGGCGCTGCTCGTGCCCTATCCTTATGCGCTGGATCACGACCAAGCGGCCAACGCAGCGGCCCTGGCCGCGGCCGGTGGTGCGGAACTGCACCCGCAATCCAGCCTGTCAACCGAACGGCTTGCGGAACTGATCAGCGGCCTGATGAACGATCCGCAAAAACTGGTCCGGATGGCTGCCGGAGCAAAAGCTGCGGGTAAGCCGAATTCTGATCGGTTGCTTGCCGACCTTACAGAAGCTATTGCCTCGGGCACTGGAGTTTCACACTACAAGGAAGGACTGCTGCAATGAAGATGCAGCCGACAATCGGCCTTGTGCATTTTATCGGAATTGGCGGTATCGGCATGAGCGGTATCGCCGAGGTGCTGCGCAATCTCGGGTATCAGGTACAGGGGTCCGATCAAGCCGATGGCGCAAATGTGAGGCGCCTGCGCGAAAAAGGCATTGCGATCCATGTCGGGCATCACGCCGATAATCTTGGCGATGCAGAGGTTGTCGTCGTCTCAACGGCAATCAGGAAGGACAATCCGGAACTCGTCGCGGCGCGTGAGCGGTTTCTGCCGATCGTGCGAAGGGCGGAAATGCTTGCCGAACTGATGCGCTTCCGGCAGGCGGTTGCGATCGGCGGCACGCATGGCAAGACAACGACCACATCGATGGTCGCAGCGCTGCTCGATGCCGGCAATCTCGACCCGACGGTCATCAATGGCGGTATTATTAACGCCTACGGGACCAATGCCCGCATGGGCGCCGGCGAATGGATGGTCGTCGAAGCGGATGAATCGGACGGCAGTTTTCTGAAGCTTCCTGCCGATGTCGCGGTGGTCACGAACATCGACCCCGAACACCTGGATTTCTACGGGACTTTCGACAAGGTTCGCGAAGCGTTCGTCCAGTTCGTCGAGAACGTGCCTTTTTACGGCTTCGGGGTGATGTGCATTGACCATCCGGAAGTGCAGGCAGTTGTTGGCCGGATCGAGGACCGGCGGGTGATCACTTATGGCCAGAATCCGCAGGCAGATGTGCGGTTTGACAATCATCGCATGGACGGAGCGACCTCGGTTTTCGATGTCGTGATCAGCAATCGCAAAACCAACGAGACGGTCGAAATCGCCGGACTTCGACTGCCGATGCCGGGGCAGCACAATGTTGCCAACGCAACGGCTGCAATTGCAGTGGCCGATCAGCTCGGCCTCACTCCGGAGGAAATCCGGCAGGGACTGTCCGGCTTTGGCGGTGTCAAACGGCGCTTCACCCATACCGGGACGTGGAATGGTGTCAGTATCTTTGACGACTATGCGCATCACCCGGTGGAAATCAAAGCCGTGCTTGGCGCTGCGCGGGAAGCCTGCTCTGGCCGGGTGATCGCGATTGCACAGCCTCATCGCTACACCAGGTTGCATGACCTGTTCGACGAGTTTTCCGCCTGTTTCAACGAAGCGGACACGATTATTGTGGCACCGGTCTATGCGGCTGGGGAAGATTCAATCGAAGGGGTCAGTTCCGAGGCTTTGGCATCGCGCATCAGGGCCGGTGGCCACCGGGATGCACGGCTTGTTGACGATCCGGAAGAAATCGCTCCACTGGTCCGCGAGATTGCGAACGCGGATGATTTCGTGATCTTCATGGGAGCCGGGAGTATTACCCAGTGGGCATATGCACTGCCTGAGGCGCTTGCCGCAACCGGAGAAGCCTGATGATTGACGGCACGGCACTGCTTGAACGGCTTCAGGGCGATCTGTCGGCTATTCGCGGCCGGCTGACGCCAAATGCCGGAATGGACAAGATCACCTGGTTCCAGGCGGGCGGAGCCGCGGAACTGTTGTTTCAGCCGGCGGATGAGGCGGATTTGCAGACTTTCCTCAAAGCCGTGCCGGTGGAAATTCCTTTGCTTGTGGTCGGTATCGGTTCCAATCTACTGGTGCGCGATGGTGGGTTGCCGGGCATCGTCGTCAGGCTTTCGGCGAAAGGATTTGGAGACGTCAGGACGGTCTCCGACACGCGGATAGAAGCAGGAGCGGCGGCGCCTGACAAACGGCTGGCGGTGGTTGCGCTGGAAGCGGGTATTGGCGGGTTTCATTTCTATTACGGCATACCCGGAAGTGTCGGTGGTGCCCTGCGCATGAATGCAGGTGCAAATGGTGCTGAAACACGCGAGCGTGTGATTGAAGTGCGGGCGCTGGATCGCGCCGGCAACAAGCACCTGCTGACCAATGACGATATGGGCTATGCTTACCGACACAGTGCGGCGCCGGACGATTTCATCTTTACTTCAGCAGTGTTCGAAGGGTTTCAAACCTCATCTGCCGAGATCGAGGAGGCCATGGATGCGGTGCAACTGCATCGTGAAAGTGTGCAGCCGATCCGCGAAAAAACCGGTGGCTCGACCTTCAAAAACCCCGAAGGCTCTTCGGCGTGGAAAGAGATCGATGCGGCAGGCTGCCGTGGACTGATGATTGGCGGCGCGCAAATGTCGCCTATGCACTGCAATTTCATGATCAATACCGGTTCGGCAACAGCGTTCGACCTTGAGCGCCTTGGAGAATCCGTTCGCGCTCGTGTCCTTGAACATTCGGGCATCCGGTTGGAATGGGAAATCCGTCGCGTCGGCGGATTCCGGCCAGGCCAGGAGGTACAGGAATTTCTCGGTCTGCTGCTCTGATGCAGAGCGTATGTGAAAGACACTCCCTCGCGTCGCAGTTGACGTTTTTCCAATATTAGGCTTGCCAGCGAATCAACTCTCTGATTCTTTGCGCCTACGAGTTTTCTGATTTGAGTCGGTGTAGGTTCCAGGGGCCCGAGGGAGCAATCTTTCGGTGGGACTCGGACTCTGTCTTGAAACGGCATTGTTAACTCGACGGGTTTGGAGTGACGGGGATGGCGCAAACGCATGTGGCGGTTTTGCTGGGGGGATTTTCTTCTGAGCGGCCAGTGAGTTTGTCCTCAGGCAACGCTTGTGCGGACGCTCTGGAGGCGGTTGGCTACAAAGTCAGCCGGATCGATGTCGACAGAGATGTTTCCCGGGTTCTTTCGGACCTGCGGCCGGACGTCGTTTTTAATGCTCTGCATGGTCCGTTTGGCGAGGATGGAACCGTCCAGGGCGTACTGGAATATCTGCAAATTCCCTACACGCATTCCGGAGTGCTTGCGTCAGCCCTGGCCATGGACAAGGAAAAGGCCAAGCTGGTCGCGGGTGCAGCCGGTGTCCCGGTGGCCGAAGCCAGAGTGATGAATCGTTTCGATATCAAATCGGAACACCCGATCGCGCCGCCCTATGTGGTCAAACCGGTCTGCGAGGGGTCGAGCTTCGGCGTCGTCATCGTCAAGGAAGACCGCCCAAATCCGCCGCAAATCCTGTCATCTGACGACTGGAAATATGGCGACAGGGTTATGGTTGAACGGTTTGTTCATGGTCGGGAGCTGACCTGTACCGTCATGGGCGATACGCCGCTGGCCGTGACCGAAATCATACCGGTCGGCTCGCAGTTCTATGATTATGAATCAAAATACGCTGAAGGCGGCTCAAAACATCAATACCCGGCAAAAATTTTACCAAATATTTACCAAAAAATACAGACACTGGCGCTCAAGGCACATCAGGCAATTGGCTGTCGCGGCGTTTCCCGGTCTGATTTCCGGTTTGACGACCGCCATTCCGAATCTGGCGAGGTTGTCTGGCTGGAAGTGAATACCCAGCCGGGCATGACGCCGACCTCACTGGTACCGGAGGTGGCGGCACATGCAGGTTTGGAATTTGGCGACCTGATGAAGTGGATGGTGGAGGACGCATCATGTTTGCGTTGAGGTCAGGGCAGGGCAGAAAAGCCGGCACCGTTGGGTCGCCGCGCTTTGGCTTGTCTATGGCTGCAGAACGATTTGTCCTGCCTCGGTTTTTGCGGCGCCCTGCGCGGCTGTTCTCGCGGCTTGTCAGCAACGAACCGGAATTGCCAAGCTTTGCAGCGACGCTCGGGGCGACCGCCTTTATCGCGGCGGCCGGAATTTATGGCGTCTTTGCCGGCGGTCATGTTCCCGCATTGGTCCAATATGTCACCTCTAATGCTGGATTCGCGATCGAAACGATTGACGTGAATGGCAATCGGGAAACCTCTGAGATCGATATTCTGGATCGGCTTCAACTGGACGGGTCGACATCTTTGCTGGGTTTTAATGCTGAAGCGGCACGAGAGCGGATCGCTCAATTGCCATGGGTGCGGTCGGTTGCCGTGCGCAAAATCTACCCGGACCGGGTCGAAGTCATGCTGAAGGAGCGCCAGCCATTTGCGATCTGGCAGAGCGGCAGTCAATTGTCGCTGATTGAGCGCTCGGGCGATGTCATCGTGCCGTTCAGTAACGACAAATACGCAACCCTGCCGCTGGTGACCGGTTTTGGCGCTGCCGCCAAGGCCGCTGGATTTGTTGTTTCCGTTGCAAAATATCCTGAACTGGCCGGCCGGGTGAAGGGCTACATCCGCGTCGCTGACAGGCGTTGGAACATGCAGTTGGAAAACGGCGTAACCGTCAAACTGCCGGAGCGCGGCGTTGAGATTGCGATTTCCGAACTGATCACCCTGGACAGAAAGCACGGGCTTTTGTCTCGTGATATCAAATCCGTCGATATGCGCCTTGTCGATCGGCTGGTCATCGGACTGACGCCGGAGGCAGCGACCCGGCGCAATGCCACTATGAAGGACAGATTGAAACAGAAGCGCCGGCCGGAGAAGCACATATGACGCTGCTGGCCGGATCAAGGGATTCCAGTTCGCGCCGCTCCGGCGTCATTTCTGTTCTGGATGTTGGGTCGAGCAAGGTTTGTTGCGTAATCGGCCGGCTGAAACCCTGTGAGGAAAGCCAGCACCTTCGCGGCCGAACCCACAAGGTCGAGGTGATCGGTATCGGTCACCAACGGGCCGTCGGAATCAAATCCGGAGTGATCATTGACCTGGACCGCGCCGAACAGGCGATCCGTCTGGCGGTTGATGCGGCGGAGCGCATGGCCGGGCTGACAATCGACTCACTGATTGTCAATCTGTCGGCCGGACGGCTGAGCAGCGAAGTGTTTTCGGCAAACATCGACCTGGGTGGTCATGCGGCTACTTCGGCGGATGTGAAACGGGTGCTGGCGGCGGGAGCCAAGCTGGCATTCGATGACGAGCGGCGGGTGGTTCATTCTCTTCCGACCGGATTTTCGCTTGACGGCGAGCGCGGCATTCAGAATCCGCGTGGCATGATCGGCGATGCACTTGGCGTCGACATGCACGTGCTGACTGCCGATATCGCACCACAGCGCAATCTGGAACTGTGTATCAACCGGTCGCACCTGTCGGTCGACAAGATGGTGGCGACACCCTACGCGAGCGGATTGGCCGCGTTGGTCGATGATGAAGCCGAACTGGGATCTGCCTGTATCGATCTCGGTGGCGGCACGACGACTATTTCCATCTTTGCAAACGGCAAATTCGTTCACTCAGATGCCATTGCGGTCGGTGGACATCATGTCACGATGGATCTGGCGCGCGGTCTCTCGACCCGGTTGGAGGATGCCGAGCGGCTCAAAGTCATGCACGGTTCGGCCCTGCCCAGTGGTGCCGACGACCGCGAACTAATCTCGGTACCTGCGATCGGTGACGATGACGGCAACGGTGCGGTGCAATTGTCGCGCTCGATCGTGACCCGGATCATCCGGGCGCGGATAGAAGAAACACTCGAACTGATCAGGGACCGTCTCAACAGATCGGGATACGGCAATGTGATCGGAAAGCGTGTGATCCTGACCGGCGGCGCCAGCCAGCTGACCGGTCTGGTGGAAGCGGCGCGCCGGGTACTTGGCCGAACCGTGAGGATTGGCCGGCCTATGGGAATTGCCGGATTGCCGGAGGCGGCAAAGGGCCCTGCATTTTCGACGGCGGTAGGATTGATGATCTATCCGCAGGTTGCCGGGTTCGAGAACCATCAGGAAAGAAGAAACCAGAGCGCCTTGATGTCTGGCACCGGCGGGCGCATCGCCCGTGTCGGCCAGTGGTTCAGGGATAGTTTTTAACGTAGCGGGGGTAGGCCCCAAATTTGGCCGCAGCGGCGGAGCGGCGGGACAGAAAAAGGACGAGGATCCATGACCATCAATCTTCAAAAGCCCGATATTACCGAACTCAAGCCGAGGATCACCGTCTTCGGCGTTGGCGGAGGCGGCGGAAACGCGGTCAACAACATGATCTCCGCGGGATTGCATGGCGTGGATTTCGTCGTGGCGAATACGGATGCTCAGGCTCTGGCCATGTCGAAGGCGGAACGCCTGGTGCAGCTCGGTGCCCATGTGACCGAAGGTCTCGGCGCTGGCTCGCAGCCTGAAGTCGGTTGCGCGGCGGCCGATGAATGCATTGATGAAATCATCGACCATCTTTCCGGAACGCATATGTGTTTCGTTACGGCAGGCATGGGCGGTGGCACCGGTACCGGCGCGGCACCGGTTGTCGCCCGTGCGGCACGCGAAAAGGGTATCCTGACGGTCGGTGTGGTGACAAAGCCTTTCCACTTTGAAGGTCAGCGTCGCATGTCGACAGCAGAATACGGCATTGAGGAATTGCAGAAGAATGTCGATACGCTGATTGTCATTCCCAATCAGAACCTGTTCCGCATCGCCAATGACAAGACCACATTTGCCGACGCATTCGCGATGGCCGACCAGGTTTTGTATTCCGGCGTTGCCTGCATCACCGATCTGATGGTGAAGGAAGGCCTGATCAACCTCGACTTTGCCGATGTACGTTCGGTGATGCGCGAGATGGGCAAGGCGATGATGGGAACGGGTGAAGCTTCCGGAGAGGGCCGTGCGATGGCCTCCGCCGAAGCAGCCATTGCCAACCCGCTGCTGGATGAAACCTCGATGCGTGGAGCGCGCGGGCTGCTCATCTCGATCACCGGCGGTCGTGACCTCACCCTGTTCGAAGTGGACGAGGCAGCGACCCGTATCCGCGAGGAAGTCGATCAAGAGGCAAACATCATCCTCGGGGCGACATTCGACGAGGAACTGGAAGGCGTCATCCGCGTTTCGGTAGTGGCTACCGGCATCGACAAGACGGCCGATCAGATCGGCATTGCTCCGGTGGAACTGCGCCAGCAGCCGAAACTTGCTCCACGGGCCTCCATGCCTTTGAAACCCGCAGTTGCGCCAAAGGTCGAAACAACACCGGAACCGCTCGAAAGTGATCCGGTGGCGGAGGCCATCCGCATGGCAGAGGAAGATGCAGCCGTCGCGACGCTTTCGGAGCCGGTTGAACCGGCGAAGGACGGCTCGTTCGCCCCCCAGAGCCGATTGTTCCAGCCGGCTCCCGAACAGGAACGCCCTGCCAGAGTTGCGGCGGCCCCGGCTCCCGCAGCTATCGCCGAAATGCCGCAGCCCGAACCGGTGATGCCTGCCGTGCCGACAATGCAAGAGCCGGCACCGCGCATGCCGAAGGTTGAGGACTTTCCCCCTGTGGTTCAGGCCGAGCTGGATGCCCACACCGGAACCGCTGAGGAACCGCATAGCGACGAACGCGGACCGATGGGGCTGCTGAAACGCCTGACCCATGGATTGTCCCGCCGCGAGGAGGAGGTTACCAGCGAACTGCAGCCTGCGCAGCCGCGTGAGCCT
>JAJFHT010000374.1 GCA_021775495.1 Hyphomicrobiales bacterium
GTCGATGCTGGCCGCGACAGGCTCGAGACGGTATCGCGGCGCCGGGAACAAACCATGTCCACAGGACTTCAGCGGTTGTCCGACCGGCTGTCCGCATTGCGTCTGTCCGCAACGGCTCTGTCCAGCAATGTCGATGCGGGACGCAGCGGCCTCACCGTTCTGCGCCAGCGGCTCGATCTATCCATCGATATGCGTTTGGAACGGTATTCGGTCAGAATCGCGCAGAGCGATCGCCTGATGCACACTCTGTCGCATCAGTCGGTTCTGGAACGTGGTTTTGCGCTGGTGCGCGGTGAAAACGACCTGCCTTTGACCCGGGCGGCCGGAATTGCCAGGGGAACAGCGCTCAGCATTGAGTTTGCAGACGGCAGGGTCGGTGCAATTGCATCTGGCAACGACGCACCACCCGGAGGCCCAAAAAAGAAACCACGAAAAAGCAAACCGTCGACCGAAAAGGATGCAGGGCAGGGGTCGTTGTTCTAGGCAGTGGTGCCCAAAAAGGACCTTTGAAAAAATGGTACGGTTGGGTGGATTTGAACCACCGACCTCAGGAGCCACAATCCTGCGCTCTAACCAACTGAGCTACAACCGCACGAACCGCAAAACGGCGTGCTGTCTTTACGGCCAAAATCCCGTGATATCAAGCTGCAAACCGACGCGGAGATCAAAGTTTGGTACTTCTTTCGCACCGCCGTTGACTTTACCGTAGATGTGCAACCGATAAACCGGCATGGCAATGGATGAAATTACGCACCAGGACCGAAAGCCGACTATTAACCACTGCCGCAACTAGCCGGCAGCTTTTGCCGCCCGTTCTGGACGTTCGGCGGATACGAGATTATTAAGAAACCGTTAAATTCGGCCCGATTGGCCGTCCGTCCTACGCCACTTGAAGATGTGAGACATAATGTCAGACAGTTATCCCTTTCTCGACATTGCGGTTCTGGACAAGGTTCGGCGGCGGTTTGCCTCCGGGGATGCACTTGTCGTGCTGTCCGCAGATCTGGCCAAATTCATATGGGCGAACGGACCGGGTGCGAAGCTTTGGGGCTATGGCGATATAGAAGCCCTGGTCGGGGATCCAAGTGGTTTGTCCGTCGCGGCCCAGCGCCAGATCAAGGCGCTGTCGGGTTTCCCGGCGATCGGAGCAGACCGAGGCGTTTCCGTTCGCCTGCCCAGCGGTCACTCCAGCAGGGCGATCGGATTTGCCGCGAGCGAATTGGCCTTGCCCGATGGCGCTGCAGCCATCCTGTTGGCCGTCCCTTCGCCACCGCAGGGGCGTGACGCTTCCGGAATTGCCGACCGGGCAATCGCCGGATTTTCACAGCCGGGTCACCACGCCGCAATCATCGATGCCGAAGGTCAGGTTCTTGCTGCATCCGCCGGATTTGAATCACTTGGATTCGATGCGTCTGTTCTGTGCGAACTGGCCGACGAAGTTCGCGCCGAAGAGGACAGGATGATCAAGCGACCGATAACGCTGGCATCCGCAACACTTCCGGTTGGATTCGGCCGGTTGAGTGAGGATCCGGAGCGTTACCTCATCGTCGCGGTCGACGAGCCGCTCGATGAACAGGCAACCGATGATCAGCAGCGCGATCTCCCCGGCGTGAAAACTTCTTCACCGGAAGAGGAATCGGCCGCAGAACCGACAATTGCCGGACAGAAGGTTGCAGAACCGCAAGTGCCCGAAGCTCAATCCGAGGACGAGGTCGAAACCGCCTCGCAGGAGCGAACAGGAGTTCCGGTCCCGACGGATATGCTGGCGCAGGACAACAAGCCGCCGGCGCCACCGCAGGTCGACCGGTGGTATTTCAGCGAAGGAAACAAGAACGGTGGCCAAACGGATGCGGAAAAAGCCGATGTCGTAGAGCCGCCGGAAATGCCTCCGCAAACAGTGCCGGACCCCGACGCCGGACCGGTTCGGTTCGTCTGGAAAACCGATGAAGCGGGGCAATTCAGCGAGCTTTCGGAGGGTTTCGCGACATCTGTCGGCTTGCAGGGTTCCGACATTCTTGGCCGAAGCTTTACAGAGGTGGCGGACACGCTCGGGCTAGATCCAGGCGGTGAAATCGCCGGTTTGCTGGAGCGGCGGGATACCTGGTCTGGCCGGTCGGTCCTGTGGCCGATTATCGGCACCGATCTGCGCGTTCCGGTCGATCTAGCGGCTCTGCCCGCCTATGGACGCGATCGCAGTTTCGAGGGCTTCCGTGGTTTTGGCGTTGCCCGCATGGGAGATGCAATGGTCGACGCGCAGGCGACGGGCCTGCAGTTGACGCCATCGGCAAGGTTGTCGGAACCGGCTTCTGGCGAAGCGAGCCAGGCGGAAACTGAAGTCACTCTTGTCGAAGAGGCCGCGGAATCTGAGGAACCGGTGAACGAGACCGAAACGTCTGACGAAACAACGGAGACGGATGTTTCCTCAAGGGACAGATTTCTTGGTGAAGTGCCGGCGCTGGAACTGCAGCCTGCGCCGGAGCGGCGTGCAACTGACAAGGTCATCCGGCTGGCCGAACACCGGCAGATACCCGACATGGATGCGGGCGGTCTGTCGGCCAACGAGCGGTTGGCGTTTCGGGAAATTGCGGACCGGCTGAAAAAGGAAAGCAGGAGCCCAACCGACACACCTGACCCGGATCAAGAAGATTCGGCAGAGACCGAAATTACAGCCGAAAAGACGGAAGCGGACAGGCAAGTTCAATCCGAAAAGCCTGAAACGGATGCCGTGGAGGAAAGACCGGAAACGCCATCGCTTCCGATCCGCACGGAGGGCTTCCTGCCATCGGCGTTTTCCGTCCTGGAACGGACACGCGGCAAAGCCGGCGTCGATACCTCGATCCTGGCGCGGTTGCCGGTACCGGTTCTGATCGTTGCCGGCGAAACCCTGCATTATGCCAACCGAGAGTTCCTGAAACTGAGCGGTTATGATTCCATCGGTGAACTGGCGCAAAACGGCGGGCTAACAGCACTTTTCACGGAACCCGTTTCAACCGGCGAGGACGACGATACGGTCGGGCGGCAGCCGTTGATGCTGCGGTCGAAATCCGGAACGGAGACCGCAATCGAGGCCAATCTGCAATCGGTTCCGTGGAAGGGCGGACGGGCGTTGCTGATGGCCATCAAGCTGGAAGGCGTCGATCGCACAGCGCAGATTTCGCATGCCAAATACATTACCGATCTGGAGGGCCGGGTCACCGAAATGAGCACCATTTTGGACACCGCGACGGACGGGATCGTTCTGATTGGCGAGGATTGCAGGATTCGCTCGATCAACCGGTCTGCCGAAGCGCTGTTTGGATTTGAAAGCGCGAATATCGAAGAAAAGCCATTCACCACCCTGTTTGCGGTCGAGAGCCACCGCGCTGCGCAGGACTATCTGGCCGGTTTGCAGGACAATGGTGTCGCCAGCGTGCTGAACGATGGTCGCGAAGTGATCGGGCGGGAGGCCCAGGGCCGTTTCATTCCGCTGTTCATGACAATCGGGAAGTTGCCCGGTGAAGGCGGTTTTTGTGCTGTCCTGCGCGACATCACCCAGTGGAAGCGCGCCGAGGAGGAACTGACCAAGGCCCGCCGCGATGCCGAATACGCCTCATCGCAAAAGACCGAGTTCCTGGCCAGGGTCAGCCATGAAATCCGCACCCCTTTGAACGCCATCATCGGATTTTCCGAATTGATGATCGAGGGCCGCTTCGGCAACGTCGACAATGAGCGTTACCGCGACTATCTGCGCGACATCAACCGTTCCGGAGAACATGTTCTCGATCTGGTCAATGATTTGCTCGACATCTCGAAAATCGAGGCCGGCGAGCAGGAGCTCAACTACGAGGCGGTATCGTTGAACGACGTCCTGTCTGAATCGGTTGCAACAATGCAGCCCGAAGCCAACCGAAACCGGGTCATCATCCGGTCGAGTTTCGCCTCCGGTCTGCCTGATGTCGTTGCCGATCTGAAGACTGTTCGTCAGATCGCGCTCAACCTGCTGTCCAATGCGGTACGCTACACCCAGGCCGGCGGACAGGTCATTGTCTCGACCTCCTATGAAAGCGACGGCAACGTGATCATGCGTATCCGCGACACCGGCATCGGCATGTCGCAGAATGAAATCGATCAGGCGCTGAAACCGTTCAAGCAGATCAATGCGCTGAACCGGACGCGTGGAGACGGCACAGGATTGGGTCTGCCCTTGACCAAGGCTATGGTGGAAGCCAATCGCGCACGGTTTACTATCAGTTCGACCGAGGGCGAGGGAACATTGGTTGAGATTATCATTCCGTCGACCAGGGTGCTCGCCGACTGATCAACTGGTTTTCGGCCAAAAAAAAGACGCCCGGGGGAGGGCGTCCTTGAATTTGTTCTTGCTGTCGCAACGAGTGGTCGTCTGAATGTCGTCTGTCACTGAAAAGCTGGATATTCCCGTCAGAAGTTAGCGTTGATTATTCGTGTGGCGCGTTAACAAATCCTTACCTGGTCGCTTCGAAGTTTACCATTTCGTACCACTTCCGAACTCTAGGTAAATTTGTTGAAAAGGTTCTGTTAACCAAATCATCGCGTCGACCATCGGATTTCAGCTTCGTTTGCCGCGAACCCTCCGGCCGATATGCGTGTCCGGACTATATGATCTGGACAGTTTGAAGTTTCGGATGACTTGCGCGGCAAGTTTGATATTGTGCAGCGCACGCTCCGGTGGGCAATGCACAACAAACGGAACCGGGGACCTGAAGAATCCGTAACGACAAGAGCGGCGCGTTCCGCGAATATCGATCCTGCGAACAGTTTTGAGGAATATGCGATGGCGAACAAGATTTACACTACGGCATCCGAGGCGCTTGAGGGGTTGCTGAGCGACGGGATGTTCATCGCCGCCGGTGGATTTGGCTTGTGTGGCATTCCCGAACTGCTGATCAGCGCTGTTCGTGACGCGGGTGTGAAGGACCTTACGGTTGCCTCCAACAATGCCGGCGTGGACGACTTCGGGCTCGGCGTTTTGTTGCAGACGCGACAGGTTAAAAAGATGATCTCTTCTTATGTCGGCGAGAACGCCGAATTCATGCGCCAATATCTTTCCGGCGAACTGGAACTTGAATTCAATCCGCAGGGAACCCTGGCCGAAAGAATGCGCGCTGGTGGCGCGGGTATCCCCGGCTTCTATACCAAGACGGGTGTCGGGACGACGATTGCCGAGGGCAAGGAGCACAAGGAATTCGACGGTGAGACCTACATACTGGAGCGTGGCATTGTCGCGGATCTGGCCATTGTGAAAGCCTGGAAAGCCGACGATACCGGCAATCTGGTCTACCGTAAGACGGCGCGCAATTTCAATCCGCCGGCCGCAACCTGCGGAAGAGTCTGTGTCGCCGAAGTCGAGGAAATCGTGCCGCGTGGCAGTCTCGAACCCGACATGATTCACACGCCGGGAATTTACGTGCACCGGATTATCCAGGGTGCGCACGAGAAACGGATCGAACAGCGGACGGTGCGAGCGGCCTGATCATGGCTCCGGCCTCTCGCCATTTGCCGGAGGCGTCAGCACAGCGGATTGAAATTGGAGAATAGCAATGTCTTGGGATCGTAACGAGATGGCGGCGCGGGCCGCGCAGGAACTGGAAGACGGGATGTATGTCAACCTGGGAATTGGCATTCCGACCCTGGTGTCGAACTATATTCCCGAGGGTGTTGATGTCACGCTGCAGTCGGAAAACGGTATGCTTGGCATGGGGCCGTTTCCGACCGAAGACGAAATTGATCCGGACCTGATCAATGCCGGAAAACAGACCGTCACTGAACTGGCTCGTACCTCCTATTTTTCCTCGGACCAATCCTTCGCGATGATCCGCGGCGGCAAGATTGCGATGGCAATTCTGGGAGCGATGGAAGTGGCCGAAAACGGCGACCTGGCCAATTGGATGATCCCCGGCAAACTGGTTAAGGGAATGGGCGGCGCAATGGACCTAGTTGCCGGTGTCCGCCGGGTCGTGGTGATCATGGACCATGCCAACAAGCACGGCGAATCCAAATTGCTGAAAAAATGTACCCTGCCGCTGACAGGCACCGGCGTGGTCAACCGCATTATCACCAATCTTGGCGTGTTCGATGTCGTCGAAGGTGGCTTGAAAGTGGTTGAGTTGGCGCCAGATGTGGGTATGGACGAGGTGCGGCAAAAGACAGAGGCAGCATTGGTCGAATGACATCGCGGTCCCTGCGGGTTCGCTGCGCTTGAAAAACCAGGCGCGATTTGGCGATCGGCCGCGGATCACATGACGAAAGCTAGTGAGCGAATATGCCTGTCTCGGTAATCAAAAAAGGCCTGATCGGCATTGTGATTGCCGCTGTTTTCGTCGCGCTTGCCATTGCCGCGCTGCCATTTCTGATTTCCACCACGGTAATGCGCGACAGGATCGCGCAGGAGATCGGTACCTGGAGCGGCTATCGCGTCGGGCTTGGCGCGGCGCCTGAGATCACCTTGCTGCCGTCACCGCGTGCGGTGCTGAAAAACGTCACGCTTTCTCGCTGGGGCTCCGGTGATGCACCGCCGGTCATTCGTTCCGAGCGGGTCGAGATCGATTTGTCCCCTTTTGCGGCTTTGCGCGGCCGGGTTTCTTTTTCCGCTGTCACCTTGACCCGAGTACAGATTCGCCTGGAGCGCAGGGCGGACGCTTCCTACGGCCTGCCCTTGCCCACTGGTGGGCGTTTCATGCGGGCGGTGACGATTGCCCGTCATGCTGTCGCTGCCAACCCGTCCAATCCCGATATCAGCCAGTTTCCCGCCGAGACGATCGGAAACATTACCATTCGCGATGGCCGGCTTATGGTTGGAGACGATACCGAACTGCTGTCCAGCTTTAACGGCGAGTTGTCCTGGCCGGCTGTCAATCGGCGTGCCATCTTCAACGGTAACGCAATCTGGCACGGCGAAACGGTTTCTCTCGACGCAACGGCGAACCAGTTTCTCGTACTGCTTGCCGGCGGCATCGCACCGCTCAATCTGAAACTCTCGGCAACGCCGCTGGAGGTATCGTTCGATGGGGCCGCAAGCATGTCCGATTTGGCGTTCATCGATGGCAATGTCGAACTTTCATCTCCCTCCCTGCGTCGCACGCTGGAATGGTTCCGCACCGAAATCGAACCCGGTGAGGCGATCGGAGCCGTTTCGCTTGTCGCCAAAGCGAGCGGCGATTTGCATCGTCTGAAACTGGAGGAGGCGGAGATCACCTTGGGCGGCAATACCGGCATCGGAGCGCTCAATTACACGTTCAACAAGGCCGTTCCGGAACTGGCGGGCACGCTTGCCTTTGATCGATTGGACCTGAAATCCTTTGTTTCCGCGTTTACCGAACTGCCGATCGGTACCCGGGCGCGCCAAAGCGAAATCGACACGGCGTTCGTCGACCAGATTAATCTGGATCTGAGATTGTCTGCCGGCGAAGCCACTGCTGGCCAGATTTCGCTTTCAGGTGTGGCGGCAACGGCCAATATCAAGGACGGACTGGCCGTCTTTGACATATCGGATTCGACGGCATTCTCAGGCAATGTCCAGGCCGGATTCAGGATCGACCGCAAGGACGGCAACAATCATGGTGAGGTCCGCCTTCTGGCGTCCGACGTCGATGCGGCCGCGTTCACCCGGGCACTCGGTCAGCCACGTCTCATACCGGAAGCGACAGGGACGATCTCGGTCATCCTGAAGGGGCCCATAGAGAACTGGGAATCGATCCCCGAAACGGCGAGCGGTTCAATCGTAGCAAAGTTCGGAGCCGGGCGTATCGTCGGCTTCGATTTTTCGACCTTCCTCGACCGGGTTGCCAAGGAGGGTTTCTTTTCCCTCGGCAGCGTTTCCGATGGAAGCCTGACAATCGAACAGGCGGAACTCAAGGCAACTGTATCAGAAGGTGTCGCCCAACTGGAAAAAGCCGAGGTGACAACAACGGAAGGGACAATTGCTCTTGCCGGCATCGTTCCCTATCTCGGCCGCAGCCTGGCATTGTCCGGAGCTATATCCTCGCCCCCGGCCGAAAGCGGCGACGGTGAGGACACGATTCCGCAATCGGCGACCATTTTCTTTGTCGGCGGCTCCTGGGACAATCCGTTTATTTCTCCGGTGTTGTCTCCGCTGCGGGCGAATTAGATCGATTGATGATCATATTGAAGGCTTCATTTGTGGTCGTATAGAACACGGCATTGAGCCCGCCTCGCCAGCAAACCCAAAATGCCGGTCAAACGATACCGTAAAATCATGACCCGCTCTAAGACTGGATGCTGATTGCGATCTTCCCGCTGTGGTGCCCTTCTCCGAAATAACGCAACGCCTCAGGGACTTCGCTCAATTGGTAGGTTCTGTCGATTTTGGAGTTGAGACTGCCGGTTTCGAGCAGCGTCTTCAGTTCTTCCAATCCCTTGTTCGGACCGGCAAAAACCAGCCGGAGTTTTCTGCTCTCGCGTAGGACCGGCGCCAACAGGTTCGTGAACCACAACTGAAAGACGCGTGACATGTCTCCGCCGATCATGGCGTAGGTTCCGTGCGGTTTTAACGCGCGTTTGAGATCGGACATTGATCGATGGCACTGGCAATCGACAATCAGGTCGTACCGCTCTCCGGTTTTGGTGAAATCCGTTTCGCGGTAGTCAATCACGTGGTCTGCGCCAACGGAGCGCGCGATATCGAGTTTGTGGGCAGCGTCCACACCGGTGACCTCGGTCCCGGAAAGCTTGGCGAGTTGGATCGCAAATGTGCCGACACCGCCTCCGGCGCCATTGATCAACACTTTTTGTCCCGGCTGCAATTGCCCACCCAGACGCAATCCCTGCAGCGCAAGGACACCGGCTTGCGGCACGGTGGCGGCTTCCTCGAAGGTTACCGTGGCAGGCTTCAATTCCATCTCGGTTTCGCAGGCACAGGCATATTCGGCAAACCCGCCAAAATTGGCCCACAGGTCGCCAAACACCTCATCACCCGACCGGAACCGCGTCACGTTTCCGCCGACGGCTTCGACAATTCCCGCGATGTCGGCGCCAAGTATTTGCTTTCCCGGTTTCGGCTTGAAAAGACCGAACATAAGGCGATTGACAAACGGTGTGCCGTTCAAAAATTCCCAATCCCATGAATTGACCGATGAGGCGCGAATGCGGATCAGCAGTTCATCATCCTGCGGCACGGGTTTGGGGACGTCTTTCAGTTCCAGGCTGTCCACTGACCCGTATCTTGTAAATACGATCGCCTTCATGGGCATGTTTTACCGGACGCCGGATAAATGATTTTGATCTGGGTCAGCCGGTGATACCCGTGGTTCTTCGCGATGACCCATCTGACCGGAGGGATTTTGCGGTGTGGTGAGGCGCGCCAAGTGAAGTGATGCCCTGCATCATGAGCGCGGTGCAACACGGCCACGGCGCAAAAGAACCCGGCCTTCGGTGGGACATATCGGCCTGCAGGCGTCGTTGCGCTGACTTGACCGATGCCCCGCATCGCTCTGCACAGCGCGCCTATCCTGCAGGCCGATCTGACCCATCAGATGTGTCATTGCGAAGAACCACGGGTATGACACCGGCTGATCCCTGCCGATTGATTTCCCGTCAACTGGTGGAGAATTCACGCAACGGCTGGTGCGATCGGGCCGCATTTCGAAAAACCTGAAAAAGCGACCACTGCATGATTGCATCGCAGACAACGCCGTGGTTCGTTTGGATGCATAAGACCTCAGGGACCGATATTCCTCCGGAACCTGTCAGCGCGATCCTGCCAATCTGTGACAAGTGCTCTTCTTCATGAAACCAGTTGATGTGCTCATTGCCCTTTGTGTGCCCGCGGTCTGGGGCATGGGGCTGGTTGTCGCCAAACCTGCGGTCGATCAATTCCCGCCGATCCTGTTGATGACCCTGCGCTTTGGCGTCTCAGCCCTGCTTCTGGTCTGGTTTGTCCCGATACCACGAAAGATTCTCGGCCGTCTGGCTCTGGTGGCCCTTGTCGGGTCTACGCTGCAATACGGCCTGTCGTTCAATGGGCTGCGGCTGCTGGACGCCGGCACCACATCATTGATCGTTCAGGCCGAAACGCCGTTCCTGCTCATCATCAGTGTCATCTGGCTCGGCGAGCGGCTGGGGCCGCCGAAACTCATCGGCATTCTGATCGCCTTTGTCGGCATATATGTCATCAGCGGTGCGCCGCGCCTCGAGGGAAAATGGCTGGGCATCGGCCTGGCCCTTGGAGGCGCCGCCATGTGGGCGATCGGCCAGGCAATGATGCGCCGGGTCAATGAACAAAATCCCGGCGCGATGACGGGAATTGGAGCGATCGCCTGGATTTCGGTCCTTGCCGCGCCGCAATTGCTTGTCGCCTCGCTGATATTCGAGAACAATCACATGCATCATCTGTCCAGCGCCGGACCGATGGTTTGGGCCACCGTCGCCTATCTCGGAATTGTCATGACGGCGGTGGGTTACAGCTGCTGGTATCATGTGCTTGGCCGTTACCCGGCCTCGACTGTCGCACCGTTCCTGTTACTGCTTCCGGTTTCTTCGGTGCTTGGCGGCTGGCTGTTTCTTGGAGAGCCGATAACACCGCCAATCCTGATGGGAGGATCTCTTATCGTATTTGGCGTCGGTCTGATGACCATCGAAAGGCGGCGCATCCAGGCTGCTGCATGACGGATGGATCCGGCAAGAACCCAATGAATCCGGGATTCCTTATCGAAGCACGATGTTCTAGTATTCGGACCGAATCGCAAGGGGCAGGGCGATGTTCAGGTTCATATCGGCAGCCTTGAAGATAGTCGTGGCATCATTGCTCACGGGGGCCGTTCTGTCGGCGCTCAACATCACCGCCGCCGATGTCCTTTCCGATCTCGGCCTGACGCCTGAAAAGGTACTGAGTTATCTGGAACGAGGGGTGCAATGGGCTGTGCCCAATATCGTTCTGGGCTCGCTGGTGATCGTACCGATCTGGGTCGTGGTCTATCTGCTGCGCCCGCCGCGAGGCTGAGTTATCACAGCGGATGAAACGCCCCGTTGATGCGCTACTGCCGGCGCTTCAGCATGTCGCTGATGTGTGTCGAGGCCGAAATGCCTTCTTCCGCCGCGTTTTTGATATCGGTGAATATGCACTGGAAATCGCTGAACAGGGCGATATCAGGCTTTTCGCTGTTGTGCCTGTCAAGCTCTTCCAGAAACACGATCAGTGACTCGATTTTTTCCTTTTGCAGCCGCGCGTCGAGAAGATAGCGTCGATACTCCCGTTTCCGGTCGAGTGTATCATAGCGGTCCAGCGCCTCGTTGAGCCGCTCCTTGCACGAACAGTCCAGATCGATATTCGCCAGAATGTTGCGGATTCGCCGCGTTGCGGTATCTGTCGTCGGTTCGGATTCACTTGTCATGTCTTTTGTGTCCATCGGAACCTCCCTTCATTGCGGTGCCGCGATCAGTGACCCGGCAACCCCGACACCCGTTCATATCCGGGCTGGCCATGAACGAAGCCATTCATGAAAGGTTGTGGCACTCCAATCCCGTCAAGCATCTTGTTCAGTTCGTCCGCTTCGATTTCTCCGTCCACCAGCTTTCGGTAAGCTGATGCGATTTCGACCATGTCGAATGAATGCGGTGACAATCGCAAAGCGCTGACCCCGGCCTGACAAAGACTCCGGATCTCGCTGGACAGGCCGAGATAACGATCCGATAGGGTTTGTATGCCGTTGATGGAAAGGAATGGTTTTCCTGAATGGGTTTCCAGGGCCATGCCGTCAGAATCGTTTTCGCAGACGAAAAGACAATTGTCCTTTGTCCGGCCGTGGGCGCGAGCATGATAACAACGAGCAGAGAGCGCGAGGGAAACCCTGCCGAATACTTGCACCTCGGTGCTGGCGCCACAGAGCTTTGCCGCACTGGACAGCTCCTGGATCGTCGCCAGCGGCAGTTCTGCCGGCAGGCAAAAATGATTGGCTCCGTTTCGTGCAAGATGGCGAATGGTGCCTTCATTGTAGACGTTCATATACTGGCCAATCCGGTGCGGCCGGCCTGACACAGAGCCCAGCGCCGAAGCGTCATTCACCTCGATTTCCGCGTCGTCCAGCGAGCACACCGAGCCAACGACGTTGCGGTCCAGCTTGCTCACCACCTCGGCGATTGTCGACCAGACCACCTTTTTTCCGCCGCTGACCAGTCGCAAAGCCACTTCTTCGAGATGGCGATCGAAAAACGGGGTTCGTTTCGAACAGACGACTTCGCCAATATAAGCCGCATCGACGGGCGCCTCGTCGGCGATCCGAAACCAGAAATCCCGTTTCTTGTCCGCCGTCCAATGAAAAAGAACGGGTCCTATCGTGAGGTCGTGCCCTTTCATCTTTATCTCCATTTCTTTGTCTTGAACGCCCCTTGTGTTTCCTTTCCGCCCTCGGTGAGTGCGGCGAGACCGGTCAGATCCGGCTGCAGTCCGGCGGAGATGTCGTCGATCGCCCGCCGGTATGCCGAGACCACCATGTGTACGTAGGAACGGGACCGCTGCCGGCCTTCGATCTTCAGTGCGGTCACGCCGGCACGCATCAGATCGGGCAGCAGCGAAGAAAGATTCAGCGAGATCGGCTCTTCAAAGGCATAATAGGGTTCAGAGCGATCGGGCGTTGTGTACCGGCCCTTGCAGATCGTTGGATAACCCGTCGGCTGCTGCGCCGAGTAGCAGTCGATGTCGAACGGACCGAGTTCAGCGGAGGTGCTTCCGTCGGAATTGCCGACATAACGTACGGCACTCGCCGGAGAGCAGACACCATGCATGTTCGTCGAAATCCCAGCGGCGTAGTTGGTCAGGCTGCACCGCCCCTCGGACATCATGCCGATATTGCCGAATACGAACGCTTCGATTTCACAAGGGATTTCCCGGTGAATTGCACTTATTTCCCCAACGGTCAGGATTCGCGGCAACACCACCCGCCGAACACCAAACTCCTTGCAATAGTACCGGATAGCCTCCGGCGATGATGCACCCGCCTGAACTGAAAGATGCAATCGTAGGTCTGGGTGATTTGCAGCAACATAGGCCGCAACGCCGATATCGGCGACGATAACCGCATCGGCACCGGCATTTGCGGCAATGTCGACGGCATCGTGCCAAAGGCTGGTGCGCGGCGCCGTGGCGAACGAATTGACGGCCATCAGTACTTTCGCATTGCGCTGGTGTGCGTAGACGATCGATTGTTCGAGGGCCTGTGCCGAAAAATTCAGACCTGCAAAATTCCTCGCGTTTGTTTCATTGGCCAGGCCGCAATAGACGGCATCCGCACCGGCATCGACTGCCGTTCTCAATGCCGCCGGCGTACCTGCCGGGCAAACGAGTTCCGGTTTTTCAAATGACCCGCAATCTGTCATATGATTGGTCCTGTATGTGGACGGCGCAGGTGCGAAAGCGCAAAACGTAAAGGTGCGTAAAGCGGACCGCGCATTGTCATCAGGTCTTCGACAATACTGCCATCGAGATCGTCAAGTGCGCTACGCAAACACACGGCAGCCTCGGTATTGCCGCTGATGGTTATATCCCGTGAAAAGAACAAAGCATCTGAGTCGGCCCTTCCATCCATGACGTCGAAAAGCGGTGCGAACGGTCCGCTGATTTTTGCATCGTGCGAGATGGAGTCGGAGCGGCGATGAGCTGTCAGCTCCGGTCTTTCGGGATCCGGACACAAACGCAGGATGAATGGCAGCTCATTCACTTCGATAATGAATGTGGATCGCACATGCGGCCCCAGCCGTTCGAAAAGCTCCGGCCTGTTTTTTGTGACTTCGCGAACGATCCTGAGGAGAACCGGTTGAATTGGAAACAGCGGCAATGGTGCAATCACCCGGCCAAATAACCCGGGAAGAGTTTGTGCGATGAAAGAGCGTTGATCGTGCAAGCTCTCGAAATGGGTGTTTGACATTGCCGCTGGCGTCTCGTGTTCGCGCAGGAATTATTCGGGAGATCACCCCCGAAGACGCTTCGCGAGTTAACACGGTTCGAATGCCCCCACTTGATCTAGATCAAGTGGGGAGAGCGCAACGATTCAATCAAACCAGGAAATGGTCTAAGCCGTTTCCATCGCTGCCTGCTCGTCGCGGGCCCGGTTGACCTCTCGCCGTTTGTTCAGCAGCGAGGCGATGATCACCCCGCTGGCGACGACGGCGATAAGCAGCGTACAGACGGCATTGATTTCCGGCGTCACCCCAAGCCGCACCTGACTGTAGATCTTCATGGGCAGGGTCGTAGCACCGGGACCGGAGGCAAAGCTGGCGATCACCAGGTCGTCGAGCGACAGGGTAAATGCCAGCATCCAGCCCGACATAACGGCCGGCAGGATATTTGGCAGGGTGATGGCAAAGAACGTCGTGACAGGCGTCGCACCAAGGTCCATCGCGGCTTCCTCCAGTGACCGGTCAAAACTGATCAGTCTCGACTGAACCACCACCGCGACAAAACACATGGAAAAGGTGATGTGCGCCAGGGTCACCGTCATGAAGCCGCGATCAAGTCCGATGGCTACGAACAACAGCAGAAGCGACAGGCCGGTGATGACTTCCGGCATGACCAGAGGTGCGTAGACCATGCCGGAAAACAGGATGCGGCCGCGAAACCGTGTGTAGCGGGTCAGCGCCAATGCGGCCATCGTTCCAAGCACCGTTGCTACCGTCGCCGATATCACGGCAACCCGGGCTGTCACCCAGGCGGCATCCATCAGGCCCTGATTGCGGAACAGTTCGACATACCACTTGGTCGAAAACCCGGCCCACACCGTCACCAGTTTGGACTCGTTGAACGAAAAGATGATCAACAGCAAGATCGGCAGATAGAGAAAGGCAAAACCAAACACCACCGAAACGATATTGAAGCGGCTCCATGTTGCGTTCATGTCAGTGCCCTCATCTTTCTGCCTCCTGTGCACGGGCCTGAGCCTGCTGGAACAGCACGATCGGCACCACGAGGATCAGCAGCAGGATGATTGCCACCGCGGAAGCCACCGGCCAGTCGCGGTTGGCAAAAAACTCCGTCCAGAGGATCTTGCCGATCATCAGCGTTTGCGACCCGCCGAGCAGGTCGGGAATGACGAATTCACCGACTGCCGGAATGAAAACAAGCAGGCATCCCGCCGCCACGCCGGGCAGGGCCAGAGGGAATGTTATTTTCCAGAACGCCGAAATCGGCCGGCATCCCAGATCCTGCGCCGCCTCGATCAGCGAATAATCCATTTTTTCCAGGCTTGCGTAGATCGGCAACACCATGAATGGCAGGTAGGAGTAGACAATGCCGATGAAGATCGCAGTGTGGGTGTTGAGAATCACCAGCGGCGTATCGATCACGCCGATTTTCAACAGCAACTGGTTGAGCAGTCCTTCCGGTTTGAGAATGCCGATCCAGGCATAAACGCGGATCAGGAAACTGGTCCAGAACGGAAGGATGACCAGCATCAGCAGCAGGGCGCGCAGGTTTTGTGGCGCGCGGGCCATGCCGTATGCCAGCGGAAAACCGATCAGAAGCGCCAGCGCTGTCGACACCGCCGCTATCGACATGCTCGACAGATAGGCCTTGATATAAAGCGTGTCGTCGACCAACCAGAGATAATTGTCGACCGTCAACTGGCCGAGCCTGTCGGTCAGCCCGGCAAGCCCCTCGCTCCATGAGAACACCGGTGTATAGGGCGGAATTGCGATTGCCGTCCCTGAGAGAGAAATCTTGAAGACGATGAGAAACGGCACCAGGAACAATGCCAGCAGCCACAGATACGGCACTATTATGACCAGTCGGCTGAAGATTGAGGAAATCAGTCCACCCATAACCGGAGCCTCATCTTGTCAGCACGATGCCGGCATCGGCATCAAAATTGACCCAGACCCGGTCTTCATAGCCGATTGGCTCCTCGACGGTCCTGGCGGCATTCAGTGTTGAAGCCTTGATGATCTTTCCGCTGTCCAGGCGGACATGATAGACCGTCATGTCTCCCAGATAGGCGATGTCCCAGACCTCGCCCTCGGCGGCGTTGATGTTTGCCGGTTTGGGGCGCTTGGCACTTACCCGGATCTTTTCCGGCCGGATGGCGAACCAGACTGTCTCGCCCTTGGTCGCCTGTTCGGATTCGGCTTTTACGGTAAAACCGGCGGCGGCGGCGATGGTAACCGCGCCATCGGAAAACCGTTCCACCAGGCCTTCAAAATGATTCACATTGCCAATGAAGTCGGCGACAAAAAGCGAGTTCGGCGCCTCATAGACCTCAGCCGGCGTCGCTACCTGGATCAGCTTTCCCTTGTCCATGACGGCAATTCGGTCGGCCATGGTCATAGCCTCTTCCTGATC
>JAJFHT010000375.1 GCA_021775495.1 Hyphomicrobiales bacterium
AGGCGTCCACGTGCAGCCAGATATCCCGCTCGACCGCAAGCCCGCTCAAGGCCTCAATGGGGTCAACAACACCGTGCGGGAAGCAGGGGGCAGACCCGACCAGCAGAATGCTCTGCTCATCGATCAATTTCTCCATTGATACAACATCGACCCTTCGATCCGCACTCAATTTGGCGCGCCGGATATCGATGTCCATCATGTCGCCGGCCTTCTCGAAAGCCGGGTGGACCGTGTCGGGGACCACCATATTAAACCGTTTGTCAGTCCCCATCCGGCTGCGCGCGTAGTCTCTGGCCGCTTTGACGGCAACAAGGATGCTCTCGCTGCCACCCGTCGTGACCATTCCGGAAGCTTCCGGCGGAGCATTGAACAGGTCAAGTCCGAAATCAACGAGATCGTCTTCCATTTTTTTCAAACCATGGAAAACCCGCCGGCCGCCCAAGGCATTCTCACTGAAAAATTTCATGAAACCGCGTCGGCCGATTTCGTAGGCCTCTTCGGTCGCGCGGAACACGTAAAGCGGAGAACGTCCACTCCGCCAGTCTGCGTCGTCATGAACCAGATCATCCATCGCCGAATCAATTTCTTCCCAGGTTTTTCCGCCTTGGGGAAATGGAACTCTGTTTGTTGAGACTGCCGCCATGTTTTCCTCGATCGTGTTTCGACGAAATGCCCATTTCAATGCTTCAATACTGATCTTGTCGATGCACAGCAAAGAAAGATCATATCTACCTGTGGAGAATTTCCGATATATGATATATCATTCGGTTTCGTTTGCAACCGGCACCTAGAGCCCGGGTCTTGCTGTACCGGCGCACTGCCACAAAGGAAGGCATGGCAAAAGTTGCTGGATTCAGAATCAGTAATCGATATATGATATATCGCCTTCGACGATAACAATGCATTCGGCCGCCTTGCTGGGGCACTGGGTCGATAGCCAACCGAAAGGGAGACAGACTATGACGCATAACCTTGAGACAAAGAGGCCGTCGAAACTGACGCAATACGGATTGGCTGCGGTCGGAGCTTTTGCCCTGACCTTTGGATCAACTCTTGCAACGCCGGTCGTGGCAGCCAAATACGACATCAAGATCGCCGTGACGACGCCTCCTGGCTACTCTTACAATGTCGGTCTCGAGCAATTCAAAAAACAGGTCGAGGAAGGATCGAACGGAGATATCTCCGTGACGATATTCCCATCGGCACAGTTGGGAAACGAGGTGGAATCGGGAAAGAACGTCCAACTTGGTACGCTGGAAATGACCGTCATTTCGGCCAGTAACCTCAGTCCGTTTTATGAAAAATTGCAGGTTCTCTCGGTCCCCTATGCGTTCAAATCACTTTCATGCGCGTTCGATGTCGTGGACGGACCGATCGGCACGGAGTTTGAAAAGGAACTGGCGGAGCGGGCCGGGATCCGCATTCTATCTTGGTACACTTTCGGAATGCGCCAGCTCTTCAACTCGAAGCGCGATGTCCGCACCGTCGCCGATCTCAAGGGATTGAAAATACGCGTTCCGGCATCCAAGATGCTTGAAGCGACATGGAAGACATTGGGGGCGATCCCAAGCCCGTTGCCATTCCCGGAAGTGTTTAATGGCCTGCAACAGGGCGTCATCGACGGAGACGCATTGCCGGTCGCATCGATTCATCAGTTTAAATTCTATGAGCCGGCAAAACATGTTTCGCTGGCAAATGTTGCGGTAGGCATGTCAACTTTTGTCGTTGGAGAGAAATTCCTGCAGAAACTCCCCAAAGAGTACCAGGACTTGATCATCAAGGCGGGACGGGAATCGGCAAAGGCCAACCGCGATGCGGAAGCATCAACGACAGTCGAGGCGATGACTTTTTTGAAAGACCAGGGCGTCTCGATCGTCGAACCCGATCTCGACGAGTTCCGAAACGCGTTGGAACCCGTCATGAATATGGCCAAAGAGAGCTTCGGTGAAGACCTCGTCAACCGGGTTCTGGAAGCACAGTCAGACTGCTGAAAAACTCAGGAAATTCTTTCAGAGGATCGTCAAACAGTGGGGTCGCCAAATACGGCGACCCCATTTTCGTTGCATGCGCCATCAACAGCATCAATAGATGGATAAAGCGCACGAATAAGCCAAACCTCGACCAGATACCCCCACGATGTCCTCGGGTTTTCCACCTTTCGACCGGGAATGAATGAGATCGTCTGCCTTATAGTCGGCAGCGTCATCACGCTCGTTGTCATGCTGACTGGCGACGAGAAGTCGCTGTGTTACCAGATCCCGGATCTTCCCAGCGGGCAATTGATGATGGCCGTGCGCAGCGGGTTTTCGTTCAAGGAAGCCGCGCCGCTGCCTGATTGCGGCGCAAGCACCTCACTTATGCCCTAATTGGCGGCCGTGCTGTTGCGTTAGTAACGCAACGGGAGTGAGGTTGGCGGGATGTCTGCAGAAAATCAAATACCCATCGGCTCCGGATTTGGCGCCAAAACGCCGGCCGCCGAAGTGGTCGCCAGCATCGACCTGTCAGGACGAAATGTCATCGTCACCGGTGGCTATTCCGGGATTGGCCTTGAGACCGTTCGCGCCCTGGCCGGCGCTGGTGCCAGGGTCACCGTCCCTGCCCGCAACCGGTTAAAAGCCAAGGACAACCTCGCCGGCGTGACGGGGGACATTGCCATTGCCGATATGGATCTGGCGGACATCGCAAGCGTGAAAGCATTTGCAGGCGAGATTCTTTCGGGTGGACAACCATTGCACATTCTCATCAACAATGCCGGCATTATGGCCTGCCCGGAGGCCCGGGTCGGACCCGGCTGGGAGAGCCAGTTCGGGGTCAACCATCTCGGCCACATGGCACTCGGTCTGGCATTGCTGCCGGCGTTGCGCCAGGCAGAAGGCGCACGCGTTGTCGCCCTGTCCTCGACGGCACATATCGGCGGCGGCATTCTCTGGGACGACCCGCATTTTTCGAAAAACGCCTATGACAAATGGCTCGCTTATTCGCAGGCGAAAACCGCCAATGCGCTGTTTGCGCTGGCTCTCGACATGCGCGAGCAGAGCAACGCCATCCGGGCATTTTCCGTTCATCCCGGCGGTATCTTCACACCGCTGCAGCGCCACCTGCCTGACGAGGAGATGGTCGCACTCGGATGGAAAAACGCCGACGGAACAATGCCGCCTGCGGTCAAGGCATTGTTCAAGACTCCCGAACAGGGTGCATCGACCAGCGTCTGGGCCGCAACCTCATCCCGGCTGAATGGAATGGGTGGCGTCTATTGCGAGAATTGTGACGTTGCCCGGATGGGTGACGAAAACAGCCAGCGCTGGGAACATGTCCGACCCTGGGCCTGCGACGACGCGGATGCCGAACGGCTTTGGGACATGAGTGAAGAGATGCTGGCGGAAGCCTGACGTCACGTCGGTTGGTCCGTTCTTCAAACCTGTAAACCACTGTCATCAGTTGGGCGTGACAAGCTTGGCCAACACATCGAAAACTGACTGGTTCATCGGGTTGTTAAAGTGCCGATGATGCATCGCTGGTGGCTTTTCTTTGATGACAGCGCTTTCGATATAAAGATATACCGTTTCATGTTTGTCATGTTCCCCAGAGTTGCGCTGTTTGTATTCACACTTGCGCTTGCCGGATGCGCCGGCCCGCGACCTCTTGGATTTGGTGACGACCCATCCGGTGTCGGACAGCATCAGCAGGTTTTCGTCGCCACAACGCGCGCTTCGGATGGGAAAGAGCATACGTTCAACGGCGAGCGTTCCGGCAGCCTCACCTATGCGAAGTACACGGTGTCCGTGCCTCCTGGACACAGGCCCGGACAGATCGAGTGGCCCACGGGCACTCCGGATCCAAACCGCCACTTCGTCACCGTCGGCAGCGAGGAGTTCGGCAGTTCCAAAGATTTTCGCGCAGCCATAGGCAAAGCAATTGCAAACCGGGCCGGCGATGGGCGAGAAGCGATCGTGTTTGTTCATGGCTACAACACGAGTTTTGCCAAGGGGCTCTATCGTTTGACGCAGATGTTTCATGACATGCGTCCGCCAGGAATTGCAGTGCACTACTCATGGCCGTCTTCAGGCACCACGAGCGGTTATGTCTACGATCGCGACAGTACCGTATTTGCACGGGATGGCCTGGAGCAGCTGTTGATCACACTCGCCGGTTCCGGCGTATCCAGAATTGTCCTGGTCGGCCATTCGATGGGAGGGTTCCTGACCATTGAAACGCTCCGGCAAATGGCCATCCGGAACAATTCCGAAATCAACAACAAGTTGGGCGGGGTGGTTCTGATTTCTCCGGATATCGATATTGATGTCTTCAAAGCCCAGGCAAGCCGCATCCACCCGCTGCCGAAACCCTTTGTCATCTTTGTTTCAAACCGGGACCGCGCGCTGAGCATTTCGGCAAAACTGACCGGCAGGACTGAACGACTGGGTTCATTGTCCGATATCAGCGCCCTCAATGATCTGAATATCATTGTGATCAATACGTCTAATTTTGATGATGGCGATGCAACCAATCACCTGACGCCGGCGACATCTCCGGCTCTGATTTCAATTCTGAATGGGCTACCGAGATCGGACCTCGCTGGTTCCCTGTCCGATCTGCAGGAAAACCAGGGGCTATTGTCAGGCACGGTGACCATCAGCAATCGCATAACCGAAATCGTTCTTTTGCCCGACGCGCGGTAATGCCGGCGAAGGCAAATTGCGGATTTCTCCGTTACGCTTCAAAAGGTGCGCCTACTCGGAACATCATCACCATTTTTACGTTTGATTTATCAACAATTTAGGTCAGAAATTAATTTCCCGGCTTCATAATTCCACGCTGACGCCGGAGACCGATTTGTGATGTCCAATAAGATCAAGCTGACGATGCTGTTGCTTGCAGCTGTCGCGATATTCGTCGGCACGTTGCATTTCGGGACCTCAACAGCCCTGCATTGGCTGCTGAAAAACGAAGCAAAGTCCACCGGCACAGACTGGGCACGCCACATCGAAGCACGATTGCCCGAACTCCTCGGCATCGATGTTGCGAGCGGATCAAACGGCAAGATACAGGTCCCGACGGCCAAGAATTTTGGAAGCCTCGCTTCAGACATTCTCGCCGTGGGAAATATTTATCAAATCGATTTCATCAATCCGAATTGCTACTGCGATGCCAGCATAGGCACATATTTGAACCCGCCCGGCAAATCCGACGGACAACCGATAAAAAACGAGCAGAACATCTCACGCCGCGGCCGATCTCATGAATTTGATCACCAGGCCTCCAAAGCCGGTGTTCTGCACGAACAGCCAAGCCAGGCCCATTTCACCCATGTGGCGTCCAACCATGGTTATCATGCGCCAATGGCCGCCTCTGAAGCGGGCGACCTGAAACTGCCGATCGATCGGGGCATTGCAGAATCGATTGTAGCCAGCAAAAAACATGACATTGTCATCAGAACGGATGCTCCGGCAAACCAGCCATCCGTTTTTGCAGAAGTCTTCTATCCGGTGATATCCGAAGGCGAGACCGTCTACCTATTGCGTGTTCTCGTTGACCTTCAGAACCAGGCGGTCCGCTACAGAAATCTTCTATATTCCGGAACGCTGGGCGTTTTGTTGCTCGTCATCCTGTCGTTTGGCTATCCGGCCAAAAAATATCTGACCACATCGAAGCGACAGAAAGAAACCGATCGGCGGGCTCATTTCCTGGCCAATCACGATGTGCTGACAGGAATTTCCAATCGTAATTCCTTCCAGGAAACCGCACCGGTCAGACTTGATCGCAGCAGGAACGATGATGGCAGCGCGACCTTATTCCTGGTCGATATCGATAATTTCAAGGAGATCAACGATTATCACGGACATCATGCCGGGGACCTGGTGCTCAAGGAAGTCGCAACGCGCCTGAAATCCGCATTTGGCAGCGATGATATCGTCGCCCGCCTGGGAGGAGATGAGTTTGCCGTTCTGGTGGACCGTGAAACCGTGGATTTCGGAACTGGCCGGTCGTTCGAACTTCCGGCTTCGGAGGGAAGTCAGAACATTGCGGTCTCCTTGTGCGTCGGTTTGGCGCGTTTCCCAAGGGATGCCGACAACCTGCCAGACCTCCTGCGCAACGCCGACCTTGCGCTCTACGATGCCAAAAAGTCCGCAAGTCGGGGTGTCCGTGTCTATGATCCGGCCATGGGCAGCGATTTCGAAAATCGTCTGCAGCTGGTTCGCGACTTTCGAACTGCACTGGAGCGTTCGGAAATCGTGCCATATTATCAGCCTCTGGTTAGCGCAAAGACCGGACATGTCGAGAGTTTTGAAGCTCTCGCCCGGTGGAACCACCCGGAGCGCGGCATTCTCAGCCCGGCGGTTTTTCACGAAGCACTTGAGGACCGCGATATCTGCGAACAACTTGGGCGGGTCATGCTGAAAAAAGCACTGACCGACATGGCCGGTTGGAAGTCCGCCGGGGTTCCGTTCGGCAGTGTTGCAATCAACGTAACGGAAGCAGACCTGACGAGGCCGGGATTTGCACTGGAGGCCATTAACGGGCTGTCCGGCGGCAAGCTTGCTCGCGGCGATCTGGCCATCGAAGTGACCGAGGGCTGCATTTTCGGCAGCAACAAAGACGTGCTTCTGGCCAAGCTGCAGGAACTTCGCAACGCCGGATGCAATATCGGCCTTGACGATTTCGGCACCGGCTATTCATCGATCACCCACATCAAGGAACTGCCGCGCACATCGGTGAAGATCGACAAATCATTCATCAAAGGTGTCGTCGAGGATTCCGTCGATCAGGCGATTGTCCAGGCTCTTGTCGACCTCGGCCGCTCGGTCGGTTTCAAGCTGATCGCCGAAGGTGTCGAGACGGTTGAGCAATTGGACCTCGTTCATGATCTCGGCTGCAATCTCGTCCAGGGGTATTATTATTCAAAGCCAGTCGCAGGTGCGGAGGTTCCCGGACTGATCGCCCGCATCAACAACACGGGTTTGAAACGGGCGAGTTGAACGCGATCACTCGCAGGGCAGTTGCGAATTCCGCCTACGCCTGCTCACTCCAGTTGTTGAGCAGTCAATAAACCGACACCGGGGAATGGCGGCGAACGACAGCAAATTGTAATGTCGGAGAATCACCTGGCACGCGCGTTTCAGATGCGGGCACTGCTAGACGGATCTGCTGTTTTGCAGTTTGAATTGCTCCGAGAACGAGGAAATCTGGTTTATGGATCACGTGCCGGAATGAGCGAATCCGCCGCCAAGATCCTGCATGACGTTTTCGGATTTTCCAGCTTCCGCCCCGGGCAGGAAGAGATCGTCGATCTGCTGGCCGGCGGCACAAATGCGCTCGTCGTCATGCCGACCGGAGCCGGAAAATCTCTGTGTTATCAGATCCCGGCGCTTCTCAGCCGCCAATTGACAATAGTCATTTCACCGCTTGTCGCTCTGATGGACGACCAGATTGCCGCCTTGCGCGCCAATGGGGTCGATGCTGTTTGCATTCATTCCGGATTGCCGCGTGAACAGCAGATTGCCAATTGGCGCAGCGTTGCGGCGGGCAACAGCCGTTTGCTCTACCTTTCGCCCGAACGCCTGATGACGGAGCGCATGCTTGTCGCCATTGCCCGGCTTGATCCGGCATTGTTTGTGGTCGACGAAGCCCATTGCATTTCCAAATGGGGCACAAGTTTCCGCCCGGAATATGAAAAGCTGTCGGTCCTGCGTGATCGTTTCCCGCAAGCCACAATTTGCGGCTTCACCGCAACTGCGGATGCCGAAACAAGGAACGACATCGCCGGAAAACTCTTCAGATCCGAAGGGCGAACCATCGTGCACGGTTTCGACCGGCCCAATCTTCAACTCGCCGTGTCTGAAAAGAACGAGTGGAAACGGCAGCTTCTGGCATTCCTTGAAGACAAGCGTGACCAGTCGGGCATCGTCTATTGTCTGTCGCGAAAATATACCGAGGAAGTGCAGGAATTCCTTACTGCCCAAGGCTTCAAAGCGATTGCCTACCATGCGGGCCAGGATCCCGAAACACGCCGGGCGAACCAGAACCGTTTCATGAGCGAACAATCGGTGACCATGGTTGCCACGATTGCCTTTGGCATGGGCGTTGACAAACCCGACATTCGCTACGTCTGTCATCTGAACCTGCCCGGCAGTATGGAAGCCTACTATCAGGAGATCGGCCGCGCCGGACGCGACGGGTTACCGGCGGAAACGCTTTTGCTCTACGGACTGGCTGATATTCGGCTGCGCCGACAGTTCGTCGAACAGGACGGTGAGGACGAAGCGCATAAACGGCGCGAGCACAAGCGCCTCGATGCATTGCTTGCCTATTGCGATGCATCCGGGTGCCGGCGCACCGCAATGCTTTCCTATTTCGACGAAGAGGCCGGTGCCTGCGGAAACTGCGACAATTGTCTGAATCCACCCAAGACCGTGGATGCATCGGATGAAGCCCGGATGCTGTTTTCAACCATCGTGGAAACCGGTGAAATGTTTGGCGGAGCCCATATCATTGATGTGCTTCGGGGTGCGGCAACTGAAAAGATTTCCCAGCGCCGGCACGACCAGTTGGCAGAATACGGTATCGGGGCAAACCATTCGAAGGACTATTGGCAGGCTTTCATTCGCCAGGCGGTCGCCGGCAACTATCTGACGATCAATATCCAAAAATATGGCGCCTTGCAGATCGCCAGGCGTGGCCGCGACGTTGCCGCAGGCAGAGACACATTTGCACTGCGTGAATTTGATATTTCAAAAGCCCCGCGGCCAGCCAAATCGCCAAAAGCCGGAAAACGCGATGTGCCGGAGCACGATCGCGAATTGCTGACGGTTCTGAAACAATTGAGGCTTGATCTTGCGCGAGCACGAAGCGCCCCGGCCTATGTGATTTTTCCCGATGCAACGCTGATCGAAATGGCTCATGAGCGGCCCTCGACACTCGATCAGATGGCGCAGATCAACGGGGTCGGCCCCAAAAAGCTGGAAGATTTCGGCGAAACATTTCTGCAGGCTATCAGCCAAGACGCGTGAGTGGGGGGAATGACCGGGGACAAATTATCGTCCCCGGCCGGATCACATCAATCTGCGGCGAAACAGTAAAGAAGACCGGCGCCGCCTGTGCCTTTCAGTGCGTCCTGACCACATCCTCTGGAGCCGTGGGCGGAATTCCATGATGTGTTGCCGCCGCCATGGCGGTCATGGTGCCCGACGGTTGCGCTGCCTTCGCCGGAACTTGTCCAGTTGCTGCATGTCTTGTCGCCCTTTTCCCACGGGAAATAGGCAGTGCCGTCAGCCATCGAACCGGTAAGGATGTCGTGTTCGTTGGGCTTGTCACCGCGTCCCTTGACGCCTTTACCGTTTTCATCAACGGCGGTGCGTTTGACGAGATTGGGATTGATGTGAAGTTGGTCGAGATCACTGGCAATCAGTTCGCCATTTGCATTGTACCAAGGCCCGGCGCCAATTCTGTCGCGCGCCGACACACCGCGTTTGCCCTCTTCCTGCGTGCTCAGATAGGCCCGCCACGTACGACCGCTCGAACCGGCGGCTTCAGCAAGTTTCGCGCAATGGGCATCGGCCCCGTCCAGGCCACCAAGATTGGCGCCCTGCCCCGGACCGGTGCTTGTAATAAAGAACCCCATCGAGTGATCAGCAGCGATGCCGGCGGAGACAGTCATCAACAACAGGCCGGCCGAAGCCGCAATTTTGCAAATTCTCATTAAATACGTCCTTTCATGATCCATCATGGCGAATCGCCACAATCTGTTACCCCCGCAACGGTATCGGACGATCTGTTCAAGCAGCCTTGCGTGACAGAACCGTCTCGGCAATCTCCTTGAATTCATCGTCCGTGAGGATATCGCGCTTGGCAATGCCCTTCTGCTTCACAATATCGAGAATTTCAGCGACTTGTTCGTCAGTGGCTTCACCTAGCCCGAGTGCATCGAGTTTGTAGGTGATTGACGCTTTTCCGCTTTTCTTGCCGAGAACAACCTCGCCCTTGCGACCGGTCAGCGCCGGGTGGGTGCCAAACATAACCAGCGGATCGTGCATGACAAAATTGATGCCGATGCCGGATTCGCGGGTGAAATTACCCGCGCCGAGAATGGGTTTGTTGCGGGCGATTGGAACGTTAGAAAGCTCCGACAGCATGTCGCCAAGCTCGGGAAGTTTGTCCAGGCGGTAAGGTGTGTCGTACCCGTAGAGCAGATGCAGGCCCAGCATCAGTTCTTCAAGCGCCGCATTACCGGTGCGCTCGCCAAGTCCGTTGCCGCAGCTGTGAACCACCTCAGCGCCGGCGGTCACCGCGGCAAGTTCGGTCGCCACACCCATTCCGAAATCATTATGCGTGTGAATTTCGATCGGCAATCCGGTCATCTTCTTGACCCAGCGAACCATGTATTTGATGGCCTCCGGCGTGGCGCAACCCATTGTGTCGACAATACCGATGGAATCGGGTGGGGATTCCGCCATGATCCCCTTGCACAGATTGGTTAGATCATCCGGCCGCGCCCGCGTGGTGTCGTATGGGAAAAACACCGCATAGAGACCCTGCGCCTTGGCGTAGTTGATCACATCGGCGCTGCGTTTCAGCACATCCTGCCAGGTCCAGCCGAATTGTGTCTTGAGCTTGGGATAACCGATCGGCACTTCGATGATGACACCGTCGGCACCGCATTCGAGCGCCTTGTCGATGTCCTGTTTGAGTGCCCGAGCAAAGGTGAAGATCTTCGCATTCAATCCGAGTTTGGAAATCTGCTTGATGGCTTCTTCATCCTGCGGCGACACTGCCGGCATGCCGGCTTCGATCCTGTCGACACCGATTTCATCCATCTTGCTGGCAATGGCGATCTTGTCGTCGATGGAAAACACGACGCCAGGCGTCTGTTCTCCGTCGCGCAATGTCGCGTCGTGAATTTGCACCTTCTCCGGAAGTTCCAGTGATCCAAGCACTTCGGGCACAAAATTATAGGGACTTACCCACCATTTTCCGTCTTCAAAAAAATTGTCACGCATTGTGGATTGCTCCCTGCAAAGTGATGGCTATCTACCGATGTTTCCGAAAAAGGAGGCCTGACGCATCCCGAGTCTCAATTCGCATAGTATCGAGATTTTATGGTTTATCAGAAAAAAATCAACATTTTTACAAAAAAGTCATCACCCGATTGCCCTAGGGTGCGAAAGCGGAAAGTTCCCAGCAACAGCAGCATATCAAGCCCTTACGGTGTTTTTTGGCTATCGATGTCTTGCAGAAGAGCATCAAACTCGCGCGTGAAATATCTACGTTCTTCTTGAGATGAGATAAAATATCGATATTATTGCGCGCATGGGACAGTCATCCTTTTTCAATGAGCTTTTGACATCGATTGCCGAACGCGGTCGCTCATTTGCCGACTTTGGCAAGACCCGCACACGCGACCGCAGCGCCGCTGACATCATCGACATGTGCCATGCGCTTCTCACCGGCAAGGGTGAGGCCTCCGGCATTGCTCTGGCCTTGGAAATCCTGACCAGCTACACGAGCCTGACCGATGGGGAAAAGACACTGTTCTTTGAGGCCCTGGGTGAAGATTTTTCAGTATCGCAGCACGATACCCTTGGTGCGGCCCAGGCCTATCTGAACAACCCCACACCGGAACATCTTATCAACCTTTCCGCGGCAGCAGAACCGAAACGGCTTGAGTTACTGCGACGGCTGAACCAGGCGCCCGATGCGACCTTGTCCCTGGTGAAGATGCGTGCAGACCTGTTGAACCGAATTACTGTCGCACCCGCATTGAAACCTATCGACCATGATTTCGTCAGTATATTCGGTTCCTGGTTCAATCGCGGGTTCCTGGAGCTTCGCCGAATCGACTGGCAGACTCCCGCATCCATCCTGGAAAAAATCATCGAGCATGAAGCGGTGCATTCGCTGGACGGGTGGGACGATCTGCGCTCCCGTATCGATCCTCCCGATCGCCACCTTTACGGCTTTTTTCATCCAAGATTGAATGACGAGCCGCTGATATTCGTCGAAATTGCACTCTGCGACAGGATTGTCGATTCCATTGATACGATTCTGTCCGAAAAGCGCGAACACACCGACCCGTCGGCCGCGACGGTTGCGATCTTCTATTCGATTTCGAATTGCCAGGATGGCCTGAAGGGGATTCCCTTGGGCAGTTTTCTGATCAAGCAGGTTGTGGAGGATTTGCGCCACCGGTTTAAAGGGCTGCGCACATTTTCAACGCTTTCTCCCCTGCCATCCTTCAGGAACTGGTTGAACCGGCAAATCGAACTTCAGGGCGAAATCGAGGACAGCGGGTTGCGCCAGGTACTTGCTCAGTTGGAGCAGGAAAGTTGGTGGCTGGACGAACAGCTTTCCCGGCACATTGCACGGCAATTGCTTCCGCTTGCAGCACATTTCCTCTGCAATGCAAGGGATTCCGCCGGGCGGATCGTCGATCCCGTTGCCCGTTTTCACCTGGGCAATGGTGCACGTCTTGAACGGTTGAACTGGAACGCCGACACTGGTGCGGACGGTCTGCGCAAATCCTGTGGTGTCATGGTGAACTATCTTTATGACCTGGACGAGATCGAGCGGAACCACGAACAATTCGCATCAACCGGTTTGGTCAACGCGGCACAAAGTGTTAAGCGCTTGACAAGAATGGTCAGCGACACGATCTCAGAACCGACACATGACGAAGACAGCACCCGACAGACAGAGTGGCCGCGGGCGGGACAGGCGCTACAATTATGACGGTCGGCCGAAGTGCGGATATGAAAGCACACGGCAGGGGAGAACCTGAATGAAAACCCCGGACGGCGAAAATGCCGCAAATGGAAACGGGCAGGAAACTCCTGCTGAAGAACTGCGCGAAGAAACCAGCCCCGAATCCCTGACCAGCCAGGTCTACTCACGACTGCGCACCGACATCATTTCCGGGACGCTATCTCCGGGCAGCAAGCTGAAGATCGAGGAATTGCGCCATCGCTACGGTGTCGGCACCAGCCCTGTGCGCGAGGCCCTGAGTCTGCTGACATCGGACCAGTTCGTGGAACGGCTGGACCAGCGAGGCTTTCGCGTCGCTACTGTCAGTGTTTCCGAGTTTATTGAACTGCTGAAGACCCGCTGCTGGCTTGAGGAAAGGGCGTTGCGGGAATCGATCGCCCATGGTGGCAGCGAGTGGGAAGAAAAAGTGGTTCTCGCCACCTACCGCCTTTCAAGAGTGCCACGATCGGAGGCTGCGGATCATTTTGTTGCGAATGCCGAGTGGGAAGAACGGCACAAACACTTCCACATGTCATTGCTCAGCGCCTGCGGTTCGTCCTTCATGCTGAAGTTCTGCGATCACCTTTACGACCAGAATGTTCGTTATCGGCAACTTGCCGGCACCAAGGCCTACCCGGCACGGGACATCAATGCCGAACACGGTGCGATATGCGACGCGGTTCTCGCCCATGATGCCGACCTGGCGGTCGACCTGCTCATGGCGCATTATGGCCGGACCGGCGACTTCCTGAAGACCAATCTGCCGGACGCCTGAGCGCAATCGACTGTCACTCCGGCGCCAGGACGAAATCGAAGTCGACCATGTAGTAGGGGACGGTAACGTCATTGCCGATCGCCAGGCCGGGCGGGATCTCCGCCGGATCCGTCTTTTCCTGATACTGCATGACAAGCGCATCCCGGACACCAAACACGGCGTCCTGGTTCAAATAAGGGTCGTCGCTCGGAAAGACCTCAGTGACCAACGTACGGTGCCCAGGCGCCGTGACGATGAAGTGCAGATGCGATGGCCGCCACGGTTCGCGTCCCGTTGCATGCAGCAATTCGCCCACCGGACCGTCGTCAGGGACGGTATAGGGTGCGGGCCGGATGGTTGAAAACAAATATTTGCCGTCGCTGCCGACCTTCATATGGGCGCGCAGATTGTAGTCCGGCTGGGCGGTATCCTGATTCGAGTAGAGTCCGTTTTCGGCTGTCTGCCAGATTTCGAATTCCGCTCCACTGATCGGAATTCCCTGCGAATCTTTTACCGTTCCGCCGACAATAACCGTCGGGCTTTCATTGTCCTGTTTCAAATCTCCTCCCACCGGCAGATCCGGAGCACCAAGTATATGAAACGGCCCCAACACGCTTGACGGTGTTCCCTCTTCTGCGGAGTTGATCATGTCGACCAGCGAGGACAATCCAAGCACGTCCGACATCAGGACAAATTCATTGCGCTCGGGGGTCGATATGTCTCCAGCCTTCAAAAGCAGTTCCAGCCCCTTGCGCCATTCCTCATGAGTGAGTTCCACTTCGCGAGCGAAATCATGAAGATGCGTGACCAGCTTTTCCAGGACAAAATGCAGGCGGGGATCCGTCTCCTCTCCGCAATAGCCCATAAAAGCCTTTGTGATGTTTTCCTTTGAAACACTTCGCATTGCGATTCTCCAAGTGGATTTGGATCAGCCGAGAATGCCGATCGACAGGGATGGGTAACGGATCAGGACGATAAGAACGAGCAGCATGACAAAAGCAAAGGGCAGTGCCCCCAGGAATACATCCTTCAGGCTGATGCGAGGATCGTTCAGCGTCGCCTTGATGACGAAACAGGAAATGCCTAGCGGTGGTGTCAACAGCCCGATCTCAGCACCAATGACCGTGATGATACCGAACCAGACAAGGCTGAGCCCCATGTTCTCAACTAGTGTGATGAACAACGGCACGACGATCAGGATGATCGATGCGGTATCGAGCAAAGTGCCAAGAAAAAGCATCAGCAGCACATAGATGATCATGATGCCGACAAAACCAAACTGGTACTGCTCGATCAGTGCATTGAGCTCATTCGGCAGGCCGGCAAAACCAAGCATACGGCTGTAAAGCGACGCCATGGTGATCAGGAACAGGATCGAAGCGGTGATGTGCCCGGTTTCTATGGCGGTCTCCCACAGATCACGCCAGCTGATTTTGCGCCGCAACACCGCAATCAGCAGCGCTAAAAGAGCACCGGTCGCACCGGCTTCGACCGGAGTCAGCCATCCGGTATAAATGCCGCCCAGAACGACCGCGATCAGCGAAACAATCGGGACGGTTTTATCGGCAATCTCGCCCCACCCCATTCCGGCGTCATATTCCTCAGCCCCCTTGCCGGCATTTTCACCAAT
>JAJFHT010000376.1 GCA_021775495.1 Hyphomicrobiales bacterium
TTCGGGGTGTCCTGAAAAAAGGTGGTTTCCTCACCCGCGACAGCCGCGTTGTCGAGCGAAAAAAATACGGCAAAGCCAAGGCCCGCCGGTCGTTCCAGTTCTCCAAGCGCTGACGCTTCGGAAAACAGACAACAAAAAGCGGGTCCTCGGGCCCGCTTTTTTGTATGCGTAACTGAGATCGCCAAGGCAGACCCCGGCCGGAACAGGAATAAGACAATGCCATCAAAGTCGATTGATCACGCATTTACCGCCCGTGCAAAGTCCGGTGCGGCCGAGGACCCGACCTATGCCGGTGCCCTCTCCTTCATGCGCCGTAAATACAGCAAGGATCTCAAGGGCGCCGACGTCGCGGTCTGGGGCATTCCGTTTGATGCGGCAGTGTCGAACCGCCCGGGAGCCCGTTTTGGACCCCAGGCTATCCGGCGTGCATCGGCGATCTTCGACAATGATCCGCAATATCCTTTTGACGCGGACCTGTTTGAGGATCTTGCGGTGATCGACTACGGCGATTGTCTGCTGGACTACGGCAATCATCAAAAGACACCGGCGCGGATTGAGAAGGAAGCGGCGAAAATCCTGAACTCGGGTGCGTTCCTGCTCGGACTGGGTGGTGATCATTACGTCACCTGGCCCTTGCTCAAGGCCCATGCTGCGAAATTCGGACCGCTGGCGCTTGTGCAGTTTGATGCACATCAGGACACCTGGTTTGATGACGGCCGGCGTATCGATCATGGTTCGTTCGTTGCGCGGGCTGTCCGGGACGGCGTGATTGACCCTGCCCGGTCCATCCAGGTCGGCATCCGCACCCATGCGCCGGAGGATTTCGGCATTCGCATCATTTACGGCTATGAGGTCGAAGAAATGAGCGCGGCCGATATTGCAGCCGCAATCCTGGAGCGGACCGGCAATTCAAACAGCTACATCACGTTTGACATCGACTGCCTGGATCCGGCATTCGCGCCCGGAACGGGGACTCCGGTCGCCGGCGGTCCAACGACTGCCAAAATGCTGTCCGTCCTGCGGAAACTGGAACAGTTGCGGATGGTTGGGGCTGACATCGTCGAGGTCGCACCGGCATATGATCACGCCGACATAACGGCAATTGCGGGCGCCAGCGTCGCCATGCATTACATCGGGCTGATGGCGCTGCAACGAAAGCGACGATGAATCGTATCCACAAAATGGCGCGGGCGGCGGTCGCCAAAGGCTGTCCCCGCACTCAACGATAGCGGCCGCACGGAACATCTGGCAGCGGCACTTCAGATACGGAAAAGAACACAGCTGATGAAACCGAAAATCTACGTAGACGGCGAGCACGGGACAACCGGGCTGCAGATTCACAAAAGACTGAATGATCGGACCGACATCGATCTGCTGACGATCGCTATGGACGATCGTCATGACCGGGAAAAACGCTCACAACTTCTCAATGAAGCCGATGTTGCTATCCTTTGCCTGCCAGACGATGCGGCGCGAGAGGCTGTCGCAATGATCTCCAACCCGTCAACACGGGTCATCGACACCAGCTCGGCACACCGGACGGCAAGTGGCTGGGTTTATGGATTTGCCGAGCTTGAAAAGGGGCGTTCCGATCTGATTGCGGAAGCGACGCGGGTCAGCAATCCAGGCTGCTATTCGTCCGGAGCCATTGCGCTTGTTCGCCCGCTTACGGCGGCAAAAATTCTGCCCGCAGATCATCCTGTGACGATAAACGCCGTATCCGGTTATAGCGGCGGCGGGAAACAGCTTATTGCCAAGATGGAGGATGAAAAAAATCCGGATCACATCGACGCACCCCATTTTCTTTATGCTACGACGTTGAAACACAAGCACATTCCGGAAATCCAAAAACACGGGTTGCTCGAGAGGAAGCCGTTGTTCTCTCCAAGTGTCGGTCATTTTGCACGGGGCATGATGGTGCAGTTTCCGATTCACCTCGATACTCTGCCGGACGCTCCGGACGCTAATTCGATTTACACGGTTCTGGCGGATCATTATGCCGGTCAGCAGGTCGTTCAGGTTGTGTCGCCTGAAGCGGCGGGGCAGATCGAGCGCGTCTTCCCGACAAGTCTCAACGACACTGATCGCATGGATCTTTACGTGTTCAGCAGCGAGGATGGCCGGTTGGTCAATCTCGTCGCAGTCATGGACAATCTGGGCAAAGGCGCGTCAGGCGCCGCGGTCCAAAACCTCGATCTGATGCTCAGTACCGTTTAGACCGGCCTTGCCGCGGCTGCAGGATACGCCCCCTTGCAGCCGCGCCAATGGGCGACCGCGAAACCCAGAACGACCAGTGCCATACCCTGGTGCGCCAATGCCCAGTAAAACGGCACCTGCAAAACCAGTGTAACGATACCGGCCAGGGCCTGGGCGGAGATTGCAAGAAACAGAATTATTGCGCGCCGCCGGTGGGTCGCGTCGGCATTGCATCGAAGGGTCGCCCAGACATGCCAGGCCGCCGCCACCCAGATGAAATAGGCCGACATCCGGTGTATGAACTGGACCGTTTTGGGGCTTTCAAAAAAATTGCGCCAGACCGGTTCGATCGCCAGAAGATTTTGCGGAATAATCCGCCCGTCCATCAGCGGCCAGGTGTTGAAAGCCAGACCAGCATCAAGTCCCGCGACGAGGCCGCCTAGATAGATTTGCAACAGGATCAACAGGACCAGCCAACCGGCAAACCGGCCGGTGCCCGAAAGCGCCGGATTGCCGGTGTGCGGCGCCAGCCCCCTTGCGACGTAGAGCGTCGCGGCAAAGATCAGACATGCCAGGGTCAAATGCACGGCCAAGCGGTATTGGCTGACGTCAACGCGGTCGACGAGGCCCGAGGCGACCATCCACCAGCCGATCGCCCCCTGCAGCGCGCCGAGCGCGAATATCAAGCTGAGCTTGGGTTTCAGATGCGGCTCAAGCCGGCCGGTGACAAAGAAGAACAGGAAGGGCAGCGCAAAGACCAGCCCAACACCGCGAGCTAGCAGTCTGTGGCTCCATTCCCACCAGTATATCGTCTTGAAGGCATCAAGGCCCATGCCCTTGTTCAGTAACTGATATTCGGGGATCAGCCGGTATTTGGCAAATTCAGCCTCCCAGGCGGCCTGACCGATAGGAGGCAACATTCCAAGCACAGGTTTCCATTCGGTGATCGATAAACCGGACTCGGTCAGGCGTGTGGCACCGCCGACCAGGACCAGCACGAAGAGAACGGCAACAACACAGTAGAGCCAAAGGCGGACGGCCAGCCGATTGGACTCCGCCGCAGCGGATTGCACGAGGTTGGTCATTCAGTGATCGCTCCAGCGAGCCGGAATTGAGACAGATTTCGCTCTCAGTTGACGCATTCGGCGATGAGCTTCAAGCCATTGCCGCACGCGACATGCGGTCGCGGCCCGATCAAGCCGCGTTCAGATTATACCAACGGTCCTTGGTAGTGACACATCTGACCGGAGAGATTTTGCGTTTTGGCAAGGCGCGCCGCGCGTGGTGATGCCCCGGCATCATGAGCGCGGCGCAACGCTGCCACGGCGCAAATGAACCCGGCCTTTGGTGGGATATATCGGCCACTATCAAGGCCCGTTGGTATTATATGAACTCGTTCCCGATATGCGGAGTTGTCAACATGCCCCAGAGACTGAAACAGCTTGTCGGCAGTCTGATCCTGCTAGCCCTTGTCATTGTCTACGCACTTGTCGCCACTACCGTTGCGGTTGCCCAGCTTGGCGACTCCTCGGCATGGGTGCATCTGGCCTATTTTGCTGTCACTGGCCTGTTGTGGATCCTTCCGGCCATGTGGGTGATCAAATGGATGCTGAAACCCCCTGCGAAATAGTTTTTGCGTTTCCCGTTGCCTTATACCCGTGGTTCTCAAACAGTAACGACCTTGCGGCCGCCATTCGCCATGGCCGTAGTGGCTCCTGAAAGCATGGCGCTCATATACCCGATTTTCTGATAGCGGCCATTGACCGACATGCGCGGCAAAGTGTGCATATGTTCGGCATGTTCGGGATGAATCATCCCGTGCCGTGTGGTCAGTGCGCTAATAAAACCCGCCGCCTTCGCAATTTCCGCTTCTCGCGCGCCGACAGCTGCCTGGTAACCGTATGGATAGGCAAAATGCTTCGGCACTTCTCCAAGTTCAAGCTCCAGAACCAGGGCTGAATCGGACATCTCCTTAAGCGCCTTTTCCACCGGAAGTCGTTTCAGATTGTAGTGATGCACCGTGTGCGCTCCGATGGTGCATAGTGGATGATGGGCAATGGTTCTGATCTCATCCCAGGTCATCAACAGGTCCTGCCGGAGCCCGGCGTAATCCAGCCCTGCGGATCCTGCCAGGTCACGGACCACCTCGATCTGTTCTTCCTCGCCAATGTCGCAGGTCAGATAGTCGCTGATCTGGCAATTCGCATATGCTTTTTTGGCCTTTGTCGAACAGTCGATAAAGACCCTCCCCTTCGGCGTGTTCAGTGTCAACCGGTCTCTCTTTGTGACCACGGCTTCAACAAGGTCCCACCAGAGCTCTGCGGTTCCCTCGATCAATCCGGGCGCGATGTAAACGGAGAATGGAACCTCGTGTTTTTCAAATACCGGCAGAGCCTCAAGCAGATTATCGCGATAACCGTCATCGAGCGTGACGGTTGCAAATCGTTCACCGCTGGCCTGTGCTGCAATCCTGTCGACCGCCTCATCAATGGAGACAAACACGAAACCGTCGGATTTCATTTCAGCGATCAACAGGTCCAAAAATGCCGGATCGATCGATAGGTGACGATTGAAGCCGAGCTCGGTACCGGGTGCTGCTGTCACCCTGTGCATTGTCAGAATTGCGCCCATCCCGCCCAGAAAAGGCCTGGATATTCGCGATAGACCGCTGAAACGGACGGAATTCAGAACCAGCTTGCGCAGTCTTTCGCCGTTGTCGATCATTCTTTCACCAATTGACGCTACCTTGTTGTTTTGGGTGTGCCGATCGCCCACGCTCGATCAACTAGCATGCAAGGATTGAAAGATGGTTGACATGACCTCCTTCGAACAAGCCGGCCAAAGCCAGATCGACGGCCCGGTCACACGGATGGCGGAATTCGAGTCATCCAATCTCGCTGCCGTTGTGTTCACCGCTGATGAACTTTCGGCAACCTATGAAGGCCTGTGCGCCGAAGCTGTCCATGCGCCTCCACAAAGTGTTGCCTGGCTCCGGGCCTGGTCGTCCGAAGTCAACAGCGACATGGTCGTTGTCACGGCACAGCTGAGTGGCAAGACCGTATTCGCCCTGCCGTTGGAAATTGTCGACAGTGGTCTCCTGCGGGTCGCGCGTTTCACCGGCGGCAGTCACGCCAACGGCAATTTCGCGCCGGCATTGCCGTCGTTTCTGAAAAACACGAATGCCGCTACAATCCGCGCGCTGATGCATGCATTACATCGGACACGGCCTGACATCGATCTGGTTTGCCTTGATCGCCAACTGGAATCGCATGGCGGATTTCAGAATCCGATGCTGTTGCTCGGGCGATCGTCAAGCCCCAATATCGCTCTGGCTGTCGATCTGGAAGGCGGGTTCGACGCATTGCTTGCTCGGGCAAGCGGTAAGCGCAAGCGCAAGAAAAACCGGTCGCAAATACGCAAGTTCGAAGCGGCCGGCGGATACCGAATCATAGAAGCGTCCACGCCAGAGGAAGCCAATCGGCTGTTGACGGGTTATTTCGACATGAAGGCACAGCAGTTCAGGCAGATGGGTTTACCTGATGTTTTTGCTTCAAAGAATGTCCAGGCGTTTTTTCGCACGCTGTCATCCGAATCCGTCGAAAGTGCCGGATCGCGTTTCCTGCTGCAGGGACTTGAGGTCGGAGGAAAGCTCCGGGCGGTCACTGGCTCGAGCATCGAGAGGGATCGCATTGTCTGCGATTTCGCGGCGTTTGCCGATGATGACCTGGCGCAAACAAGCCCAGGGGAGTTCCTGTTCTTCCACAACATCAAGTCGGCCTGCGATGCGGGATACAAGCTGTTCGATTTCAGCGTCGGCGACGAGCGTTACAAGCGGCTATGGTGTCCGGTGGAAACGCAACAGTTCGATACCCTTGTCCCGCTGACCGCCAAGGGGTGGGTGCTTGCAGGCGGCCTGCGTCTGCGCAATCGGATCAAACGGGCAGCCAAACAATCGGCAGGGATAAGATCACTGGTCAAATTCCTGCGCGCACGGCTCGGCGCTGACCGCTAATGTGTCCATGTTAATCAGTCTGCTTTCCTGATCAGGCGACCGAGCGACCCGGCATAGGCGCGGTTGGCATCGAATGTCCGATCGGTGTGACCAGGATCAAATCCTCGTGCCCGGCATCATGCAGGCTCGTGGCCGTATCAAGGATGCATTCCTCCGCCGGTTCCAGCACGCTCATGAGGACTTTTGCATCGTCGTTGACGATACGCCGGATACCGTCGGCATCGGTAGGTCCACACTCCACGATTACCAGATCATAGGCGGTTGTCAGCGAATCCATGATGATCGGCAGTCGTTCAATCGCACGCATCGCCTGGGCGGAATCCGCCGTCCCGTTCGGAATGACGTGGCATTCCGAATAAAGATCGCCGTGAATCACGTCGCTGAACTGAGCTGTCGATGCCAAGAGATCAGTGATGCCGGGCAGTCTGACGCCATCGAGCATCGGACGGCTTGCGGCGCCCGATTGCGTTAGATCGAGCAACAGCACCCGTAAACCGCCATCTGCGATCTCGCGCGCAAGCAGCACGGCCGACGCGGCAGCTTCATCGCCTTCGGGAGAAACCACCACGGCGCGTGTTGCACCGCTGGCCACGAGTTGTTCGGCCACCGGCTCGATTGCATGCTCGCCAGCATCATCCTCACCACTGTCCTGAGCTACGGGTGTTTCCGGCAGGTCCGGCTCCGCTTCAACCGGGGTTCGGTCAGCCATGGGCGGCTTTCTTACCGGTTCAACCGAGGCATCGTTCGCCACCGGGACCGGACGAACCTTCTGTACCGGCACGTCAGCCGTTTCCGTGGGATTGGGTTGACGGGCGACTGCCGGCGTCATCTCCACATCACGAACCGGTTCGACTGTACCGACTGATGCCCGGCGCATAGCGCGGCCGCTGAACAATTCCTGCGCAAGGATGATCAACGCCATTATGAGCATGGTGCCAACGAAAGAAGCGGCCGCGATTGGCAGTTTCTTGGGAAAATACGGCTCCAACGGTGTTGTCGCACGGGAAAATATTCGCGCGTCGACCGGGCGATAATTGCCATCTTTACGGGACGATGCTTCACGGAACCTAGTCAGATATGACTCCAGCAGATCACGCTGGGATGCGGCATCCCGTTCAAGCGCGCGAAGTTCAACCTGCTCATCACCGGCCCTGGCCGATTCAGCCTTCAGTTCGTTCAGCCGCGCAATCAGTTCCTTCTCACGAAAGCGCGATGTCCGCGCCTCGGTTTCAACTGACTGGAGCACCTTGCGCGCTTCCGACTGAATCTGACGCTCCAAGCCGCCACGCTGGGATTTCAACGCCTTGATACGTGGATGTGCATCCAGCAGTGTCGTCGATAAATCGGCAATGTCCGCGTTAAGCTGCACCTGCCGCTCGCGCAGGCGCTGTATCAGGTCCGACGACAGCACATCTGGAACGGTGTCAATGGCAACACCGCTTTCGATCGCGTTCTTGATGCTGGCGGCTTTTGCCTCAGCTGACGCGCGCGCAGCACGAACCCGTGACAATTCCGACGACAATTCAGCGAGTTGCTGGGTGGCGAGAATCGAGTTGTTCTGGCCAATCAGCAATCCCGATTGCGACCTGAAAGCCGCGACACGACCTTCCGCTTCCTTGACCTTTTCGCGAAGACCGGCGATTTCAGGTTCAAGCCAGGCAGTCGCATCCGTATCCGATTGCATTTTGGCGTCACTCTGTAAAGAGATATAGGCCTCGGCAACCGCATCGGAGACGCGGGCGGCAAGCTTCGGATCTTCGGAGGAGAATTCGACAACGATGACACGGGAGTTCTTGACCCGATAGACATTGAGCTTCTCACGAAATGCCTCCAGCACCCGTTCTTCAGGAGGAATTTCGATCGGGTCTGCTTTCAACCCGAGAATGACCAGCGCATTTCCCAGCATCGACATTCTCGCCGCCGCGTCGAATTCTTCACGCTCGGCAAGGTTGAGCTTGAGAGCAACCTGCTTGAGCAAATCCGCAGAACCGATCACTTCGACCTGACTGGTGACCCCCTCCTCGTCTAGGATCGGCCGATCTCCATTGCGATCACCATCGGG
>JAJFHT010000377.1 GCA_021775495.1 Hyphomicrobiales bacterium
CCGACGAGATGAAGAAACGGAATCAGAAGAAGCAGGGAAAGGCTCTCCAGCACACTGCCGGCCAGAAGAAAGGTCAGCGCTGTCCAGAACCTGCGGCCGGCCTTTTGAAGAATGCCATGAGCCAAAGCACGAAGATCATCGGACCGGGGGCCACCCTGCCCTTTCAGTTTTCCGGTCGCCTCGAGTGCCACCATGGTTAGTTGCCGTCAATCAAGACCAGATGGTCTTCGACACAGCTGACTATCTCCCCAAGTCTTGCAAGCCCATCGGGCACCTGAAGCGCGTAGATGCCCGTCATTGCCGCCAGGCTCGCGCAACGTTTGAAATGGCCTGCGGCTTCATCCGGTTGCAGCACATAACCTTGAACACGCGTGATGTAGGAAAATCGGATAAGTGCAGACAGCGCATCTCTATTCGGCAATTTTTCAATGCTGGCAGTTTCTCCGCGCCGCAAGACATAGATAGCCGACGGCGGAACACTGCCGCTCAGTTGATTGTCAGCAACGCGCAATTGTTGTTTCTGGATTCCCGGGTGGACTCTGGGCCGCAGTTGAGGTCCGCAAAAACCGAGCGCCGAACGTACCTTTTCAGACAGTTTAACCTGCGGAAAGGCCGGTTCTATCAGCGGGGCATCGACCTGTTCAAAATTCAGTGCAAGAACGTCATCAGTCAGGAGACGATGCCCGGCCTTGAGCAGCGCAGCTGCGGCGGTCGATTTACCCGCGCCCTTGTCCCCCAGAAACACCGCGGACTTCATGCCGCAGGCGACGGCGCTGGCATGAAGCAGCAGAAAAGAGCGTTTATGCAAAAGAACGGCCAGGACCGGACCCAGCAGTGGAAACGCAAGCAGGTCGGGCCGCACACCAGCGGCGGGCTTTATGTCGATTCGGTCGATTCCCGAGATGGTGAACGTTCCGACCTCATCCCAGTGCAGAACCTGCTCGTCCGCACCGAAGGTAAAAGCACAACCGCCGCCGGCCGGTCTGCAGCCATTGCCACTGCAAAGACGAATTTCAACATCGTTGCAATCGGTTGGTCCGCCCTCGATCAATTCCGGAAAGCGGATCTCCGATCGAATGTTCAGTCCGTAGGCTCTGTAGCGGAATATCCTGAGGGCAACGTTTGCCGGCATCTGCAAGTTGCACGCGGGAGAGGTATTGGCCGTCATGCCGCGATCTCCTGGATTTCGATCTGGCGAAGCCAGGTTGAAAGGCAAACCGACCGCCATACGGCCTGGGCATCTTCCATCATCGCGTCGTCCGGATCGTTCAGAATACGTTGATATGCGGCCTTTACGCCCTGAAGGTGCACATAAGGAGCGATCCGGTCACCATCGGAACCAAGAACATTGTCGATCAGATCTCTGTCATGGCCGAGCATTCCTGCAATCAGATGTCTTTTGAAATCCGTTTTGTCCCGTCGCCATTGAACCGAACGCGGCAGAACACCTTCCATGGCCCGGCGCAGCAGAAGCCGTGACCAGCCATTCTTCAGTTTCAGATCCGAGGGAAGCGATACGCAGAATTCGACCAGCCGTTTGTCCCAGAACGGGTAGCGGGCCTCGACTCCGGATCGCGCGGCCACCTTGTCGAGCACCTCAAATGCATGCTCTGAGAATCCGTTTGTGATGTTCCACCGGTGCAGCAGCTGTTCGCTTGTGCGCACATCCTGGGGAACCTGTTTTCTGTGTCGCACCCGCTCGCCGAGGTCGGTCTGTCTGGCAAAATCCGGATTGATGTAATTCTGCCAAGAGTGCGCGTCGCCCGTACCGGCGCCCTGCATCAAGAACCGCCGCAGACGGCCAGAATTCACTCCGATCCTCTCGACCCGCCACAGCGGGCCGTAAGCGGCAAAAAAACTTCTGAAAGATGACAGCGCGCTGTCGCCAAAAAGATACCGCAATCCCCGTAATTCTCGCCAAAGCGCCAGCCAGCAGCCATTTGCGGCAAGTTCATGCAATCTCCCAAAACCGTGCGAAACGACTTCATCTCCGCCATGTCCATCGAGCAGCACGCGTACCGCGTTGTCTCCAGCGTTCCGGTAAACCGCGCTTGTTCGTGCCAGACCGGGAGCCAGGAAAGGCTCTTCCTGCTGCGACAGCAGTTCGTCAAATGACGGAAAACTTCCGTGATCCGAATTCGGTATGAAGTAGCTTTCGATTTGCTGGTTTTGCTGAAGCACGGCATCGATGAAAGCACGTTCATCCATGCCCGAAGCTTCCTCGTAGATCATTGAAAAGGAACTGAGATCGGGATTTCCCCGCTCACCACAAATATCGCCGGCCACGGCCGTGATGGATGAGGAATCCAGGCCACCGCTCAGCATGACACCAATTGGTGAATGTCCTCTCATTCTCTGTCGAACCGCGTCGGTGAAGAGATGCCGAAATTCTTCCGTGAGGTCCCGGTTCGCCGGACAGGCTTCCACGCCAAGCGACCAATATCGCGCTAGTTCGAACCGGTCGGATGATATCCAGGCTTTGTGTCCAGCCGGCAATCGGCGAATTTCTGCATAGGCAGTGGAATCGTTGTCGACTGCGTGTCCGGCCAGAAATCCGGCGATGTGGGTCAGATTGGCGCTTCCACCGGCTCCCGCTGCCGACAGGATCGGCATGATCTCCGATGCAAACAGAAATCGTGCAGCGGAGAGATGGTAGTAGAGCGGTTTTACACCAAAATGATCCCGTGCCAGAAAACAAGCCTGCTTTCGGCGATCCCAGATCGCAAACGAAAAGTCTCCGCTCAATCGATCCAGGCAGTCCTCGCCCCATCGATCGTAGCACGCCAGGATGATGCCGGCGTCACAGATATCAGTGACGCCTGAATTGAGTTGCCCCAACAGATCTTCCCTGTTGTCGAGACGACAATCGGCGACAATTGCGCACTGGTCGCCGCCCAGCCAATGCGGTCCGCAGCCGGTATCGCCGGTGGTATTGAACCAGGCGTGACCAAGAGCCATCAAATCGCCATGCCAGAAGGAACTGCCGTCCGGCGCCCGATGGCGCATACGGTCAAGCATCCATTGGACCCGCAGCAGATTTGCCGGGTTGCCGCCGTCGCGGATCATGATTCCGGCAATGCCGCTCACAACCCGTGATCCGGCACCGGAAAGAAAGAGAACTGTGGGAAATCCTTGGCCGCACCGCCCAGAACAATGTGCCGGCCACTGATCAACCATGCATGGGCATCAGGCTTGAAAATACTCCGCTGGTGGACGCCTATCCGGATTTCCGACGATTTCCCGTAGCGTGAAAGAATATGCTGGCCGGCGATGGCCTGGGTAAGGCAAGTGGCACCCGGCACGATCCTGCTCGCCGCAGTCACGACCCAAGCCGTCTTTCTCATCTCCGCCATGCTGGCCGGTTCCCGTCCGCCGCCTGAGGGAAACAACTGCCGCACTCGCCGGTAGGTCAGAAACGTCAGACCAAGGCGAACGAGAGCAACGATCAGAAGTCCGTATGTCAGGTAGAATAATCTAGCCGGTGCGTGCATGGTTCAACGTCGCCAGTCCCGCGTCGGCCAGACTGTCCAACAGGACCTTGATTTCAGCCGAACATTTTTTAGAGTCGACATCGAAAACATCCATGACGGCCGAAACCACGGCATCAAAACGCGCTGGCGCCTGAATCTCGTTCCAGACGATCGCACCGACCTTGTTCAGGCTGTAATAACAGTTCGAATTCAGATCGAGCAGCGCAATGCCGTCTCCGAATTCACAGGCGACAGCGTCTTTTGAAGCCACCGCGACAAGACAGTCAGGAGAGTTCGTGGCTTTCATTTTTCAACAACGCCGATCGAAAAATCTGAAAAACGTGCTCATGCACGACGGACGCGTTCATGCTTCACGCCGCTTTCAAGAGCGAGGCAAATCTGCCTGATATCAATGTTTCTCTTATGAGAAGGTCAGGTCGCTGAGCGGCGTTCCGACGGTAAATGTCGTATCCAGCATCGACCCGACTGCACCACCTTGTGTCATCGCATCGATAGAGCCGTGAGATTCGAGAGAAGGCGTCTCATATTTTTCCTTCTTTTCCCGCTTGATTTCCATCAGTCTCTCCTTGCTGGTCAACGTCTGTTTCGAGCCCACCTTAGAATTTTCCTTGAACCGCCGGAATTGAACACTCCGCCACTCTGCGATGCCCATTGATCGCAGCCGATGTCCAATTTTATATCGCAAGCCAGTCGGTCCAAGTAATCAAAACATATTTCACGACGGCATTGGTTGTGTGCGATCGCTGCAGCCAAACAGGCTACAATGAGGCAGATGGATCAGAGGATCGCCGTTAGTGACATTCGACCGCGCGCATTCACACAGTCTGAGTACCTCCAGTCTTTTCCCCGAAACCAAATATTTGAAAGACTGCCTGAAGCAGTATTTCGGTCTAAAGAAACCGAGTCACCAGGGACGATCGCGATTCATTGGGGGCTCCACACATGCTGTCGTTGAAGTTGCCCGCCTGAACAAAAT
>JAJFHT010000378.1 GCA_021775495.1 Hyphomicrobiales bacterium
CCTCGATGATATCTTCCACATCACCCGCCGTATCGCCGCTACGCAGACGAAAATTTTTGATGCGGAGCAGCGGGGCAAGGTGGCCGGTGGACCGACAGCATGACCTGGGCCGGGCACCGCAGGCAAGCGTCCATTCAGAAAATGGTGAAACATGTCTATGGTCGGCATGAATGAAGCGAATTCCATAGACCAGCAGCCAAGACACACCCTGATCAGATGAATATCGGCGAATCCTTTGCATTCCATCCGGACGACACGGCTGAGCTCAGGTCGGAGAAATTCGCGATATTCCTGGTGTCTGTCTCCTGCTGCATCGCAGGCTGCATCTGGTCTGCAATGTATTTCTGGGTCTTCGGCTTCGGATTGACGGCGATGATGCCGTTGTCGTTCGTATTCATCGTCGGCTTGTCCCTGTTGATATCGCATCTGGTGGGAAATCACCTGATCGCGGCTTATGCGCAAATTGTCTGCATCATCTACATCACCGCTTTGATCCAGTGGAGCATTGGCGGGATTTTCGATTCGGGCTTTGTAATTGCCTGGGCATTTTGTGGGCCGATAACGGCGTTGATGTATTTTTCAATTCGGGAATCGGCTGCGTGGTTTTTACTCTATCTGCTCAATATCGCCATAACGGTGGCCTTTGACGACTATTTCAGCGCCGGCCGCGAAGTCGTTTCTGAAACGACAAAGACGCTGTTTTTCGTCATGAACCTGAGTATTTCGTCGGCTGTGGTCTTTCTGTTTGCGGGATTCTTCGTCCGTTCGACCCTGATGGAACGGGAAGAAGCCAACAGGCTCCTGCTGAACATCCTTCCGGAAAAAACGGCGAGAGCTCTGAAGTCGCAAGAAGGAATCATCGCCGAAAAACATGAAAATGTCAGTATCCTGTTTGCCGACATCGTCGAATTCACCCGATATTCAAGCACCAAACAACCCGAAGAGATCGTCACCAAACTCAACGATATTTTTTCGCATTTCGACGCGCTTGTCGAAGACCACGGACTGGAAAAGATCAAGACGATCGGCGACGCCTATATGGTCGTCGGCGGGCTGACGGACAGTTCATCAGACCATTTGAGGCAGATCGCAAATCTGGCTCTGGCGATGATGATTTCTATTGAAACATTCGAGAGAGAAACCGGCATTTCTTTCTCCCTGCGCATCGGCATTCATTGCGGCCCGGTGGTTGCCGGCGTCATCGGCAAAAGCAAATTCGCCTATGATCTGTGGGGTGATACGGTGAATGTCGCCAGCCGAATGGAATCGACCGGAGTCGACCGGGAAATTCAGGTAAGCGAACCGGTCGCACGGGCACTGGGCGATCAGTTCAATTTCGACAGGCGCGGTTCCATCGATATCAAGGGCAGGGGCCTGATGGACACATATTTTCTAAAGGACGCATCAGTGGCCTGATCGCCGTCACTTCTGTGCGGCTCTGCGCCTCGCCAGTTTGACAACCAGACTTTCGGCGCGCCCGGGACGGCTCCACGGGCAGACGGCCAGACAGATGCCGCATCCATGAGTTTCGTTGAAATAGGGAACGCATTTGTCGAAATCGACGTAATATTTTTTCACGCCGCGCACCCATTTTTTCTCATCGCTTATGGCGTCGGCGGGACAGGCATTGATGCAGATCTGGCAGCGGCTGCAGAATTCATCGACACCGAATTCGCGCGGACTGTCGGCAATGAGGGGCAGGTCCGTCGATACCGCCGCCAGACGAAAGCAAGACCCGTATTGATCATTGATGATGTTGCCATGGTCACCCAGTTCGCCAAATCCGGCTTCGATTGCCGCTGGAGTAAGCGTGATCGATCCGGCCCAGGGACCGGCGTGGGATTTGGCGTTGTATCCATGGGCGTGGATCCAGTTGGCCAGCGCTGCCGCCGCTCGTGCCCCCTTGTTGTATTTGTCGGCGACTTCCAGAGCAGAACGTGTATCTGAATCCGATGAGGGTGCTGCGGCGAACCCGTCATAGTCCATGGCAATTCCAAGTATGATCAGCCAGGGATGTTCCTTCTCCAGATCATAACCCTCGAACACCCATTCGGCCTTGAGTGCTGCGATGCCGACGAGATCTGTTTCATGCTCCAGGCTGAACTGCTTGGCCATCGTTGCCCATGCCTGCGGGGTGTTTTGGGTTTTGGCTTCGGCAACCGGATCAAGCCTGCGCGGTCCGCGCGCACCGGGTTTGCTGTACACCCCTGCCAGTTCCTCAACGGCGTTGAACTTGTCTGTCATCCAGGCCTGTGCCGCACCATGCGAAATGGAGTCCGGCTTGTGCCAGTAAATAGGGCTCGGGCGGCGTAATTCTGTTTCGCCCAGCCCATTGATCGTATTGCCGGATATTTCAGGCAGCAGCGCCGTCTGTTCGGCACTGGGTTCAAATCTGGATTTGGGCATGCACTGTCTTTTCCGTCATGTCGGCAATGGTCAGTCTATTGTGCATTCAAATCACCGATATGTAAATTTGTATGAAAAATCATACAAATCTTGGGCGCCCAGGGGCCCTGATATTGGGGTGTGGCCACAGACTGATTGCGGTGGGCTTGATGAAGGCGAGGAAGTTCTCCGCCAGTTTGTCCAGTGAATCTGAGTGGAAGTGGTACCTGTTGCGATCGGCTTCTGTTTTGGAGACGCCGAGCTGACATCAGCACCTTGCCAACGTCGACAGGACAGACCCGCGGCGAGTAGGTAAAAGAGATGCATGACAATGTATCTCCTCTATTGCGCTCTTCTTGTGTTCTGGGTGCTCTTGCTGTGGCCGACATTTCGCCTGAAGGGCTGGGCGCGCGGCTGGCTGTTATTTGTCATTGCCGCCGGAATTGCCGCACTTATTTACGAAATCCGAATGTATCTCTGGTCATTGGCCAACATTCGGCTCGACATCATTTTGATCAGCATAGCGCTCGGTCTGCTTTATGGATCGGCGGTGGCGCTTCTTTTCTCCAGGCACTGGCGCAAGGCCGCAATGCTGCTAACCGCTGTTCTCGTCATGATCGGCGGTGGCATGAGCTACAAATGGATCGAGGTCGGCCGCGAAGGGCAACGTATGAGCGAGGCTCTTGAAGAAGGCAATAGGCTGCTGTTCAAGGCCAAGTTCCGCAGCTGGGAAACCTATGAAAGCCATTTCGGACCGTTCACCGGTGCGTCAGAGGATTTTCCGACCGGCCACTGGCAGATTGAAGGACGATCTCGTTTCACCCGTGTGATTATCAATGCAAAGGGCCGTGTCTGGCTGTTCTACCAGTGCTATGAGGACATCGAATGCCACTCCGGTCCAGGTGGGTCGGGCCTGCGCAAAAGCAGTGATGATCCACGGCAATGGTTGGCGAGCCTGAAACCGCCGGTCGGAATGCCGTTTGACATTGAAATCACTCAAACCGAAACCGACGCCCTGTCGGTAAAGGAACGTGATCAGACGGTTCACTTCACCAAGGCACCGCCGCCGGTCGACCCGGCGCCGGCGCCGCAATCGCTTCGATTTCTCGGCTCCTTCGCAGATGCCGAGTGCATCCGCGAGCATGCCAAGGTCCGCCAGGTCTGGTTGTGGCAGGCCGGTCAGCGCCACTATGGCGTCGGCATCTTTTCCACCCTCATTGCCGGTCAACAGAGTCTCTTTGTCCGCCCGTTCGTCATTGGTGAGGGGGTCAAGGAAGGCGGCGGCTGGCGCTTCGCCTGGCAGCGGGACGACAGATCCGGAACGGCTCTCATCGCGCTGAAGGACGGCGACGCGATTCTGACGCTTGATCTGGACCTCAATCAAAACGGCCGCGACCTTGAAGATGCGAACCAGCTTGTTTTGAAAGCCGGTGAAATCTTTTCCGACGAGCGCATTGAGCTGGCTCCGCTGACTGCCGGCGCTGACTGGCAGCACTGGTTTGACAACGTGCTGGTTGGTCAATTTACCTCCGGCGACGTCCCGGCCTGCTGAAGCGGCCAGCCGGCACGCCTAAGTTGCTATCCGCACGATGATGAATTGGTGCGTGAGGCATGGTTTTATCGAAATATCTCCAGTTCCGTCGCTTAGTCACAAAACAAAGCGGGGAGATCAATTATTGACTGACGACGAACTGCGCCTTGAATATGAGTGTGCGATTGCGGCAGGCTTGTGCTGCATGGGTCTTGCTGTTCGACACCGGCGGCCTGTGGTAGTTGGCTGAGGACATCATATCTTCAGCCGACGCAACATCCACGTAGCAATTTTTATGTCCGAAGTGGTCATCATTTGCCGAACAGCACAGTAGTCTACGATGTCCGCCACTACGGAAAACAGACGCGGCACGCCACCGCCGTTGATGACTGTTCTTGTCAATCAATTCCCGCACCACGGCTCGCACGAATACGTCTTCAGTTTGGGGGCTAAGCGGATATCCTCCCCAGTGGGGTCATCAATCCGCGATTAAGATTACATAGCCTAGTGAAAACGCCGGCTGTACGCATTGAAGGATACTTTTTTGAATCCGCATGCGTTCTGGTCGGTGCGTTCGATTTTCCGCCAGCTGTCATGGCTGGTGCCGGGGCGGGTTTCAAACAATGTCTTGGCGGTGAACATGATGGCAGACATCTCGGTCTCCTTTGTGTTGCGTTTCATATATGTGTCGCAACGGACCGCAGGAAGGTTCACGGGCGATCAAAAGAATTTGCCCGAAATCTGAACAGCGCGTGACTTTGGGCGAACGCCGAGGTCGGAACTGCCTGTAGGAGCAAAGTTACCGATCTTCGGGTTTCCAATCCCTTGCCAGCCG
>JAJFHT010000379.1 GCA_021775495.1 Hyphomicrobiales bacterium
CTCATGCCGCACTCTTTGGCCATATCATCAACCAATATCTCTTGCTGAATGTTGTCGGTAATCCAATCGTGCAACTGTGAGAACCGCCCTTCGATGTCGCGGGTTTGCCTATCCAGTTCTGAGCTGAATTGTGATTGTCCACCGGACCGAACCATGGGCGTTACCAGGGAACGTGCCATCTCAACCGCTGCAGGTCTTCCCAAGTCCTCTTCGATAATTGCCAAGGCCATATCGATACCAGCGGTGATACCAGCAGACGTCCAAACATTCTCATCCTTAATGTAGATTGGATCAACTTCCACTTTGACGGTCGGATATTGCCTTGCGAGGTGATCACAATCTTCCCAGTGTGTTACAGCGCGACGACCATCAAGCAGCCCGGCAGCAGCAAGAACAAGTGCACCGGAACAGACCGAACAAACCCGCATAGACCGATCCGCCAATTGCCTGACTTGATCTGTAAGAAGCGGGTCTGCGGCGGCGGCAATTGCACCGTCACCACCGATCACTACAAGCGTATGAATGGATGTGTTCTGGTCCGCCACAAGCCAATCTGTAAGCGGCTCACTGTCGATCTGCAGAACGGTATTGGTTTCGGTAAGCCCACCGACAAAGGAAACGACATTCGTTTGGTACGCAGAACCGGACTGGGCGTTCTTGCGCGCATGCGTGAAAACCTGAAGTGGGCCAACGAGATCGAGAAGCACAATGTTTGGATAGACAATGAACACGACATTCATCTGATCGAGTTGATCGCGGGGTATTTTGGCACAAAAGGAGGTCATGTTGTCATTTATGCCAAACCGGGAATGGTTAGTCTACCCTCATGCACCAAACACAAAGGAGTGGAGCATGCTGATTCTTAAACCAAATTGCGAATGCTGTGATGTTGATCTCAAGCCAGACAGCTTAGAGGCGCGCATATGCTCTTTTGAATGTACTTTCTGCAAAGATTGCGCGGAGACCCGTTTTGACAACGTCTGCCCAAACTGTGGTGGAGAACTTCTGCGCCGCCCAATCCGTCCAGCAAAACACCTAGCCAAAAATCCGGCGTCTACGGACCGCTTCGTGAAAGCACATCCAGAGTGCGCAAACCTCTGACTCTCAACTGACGGAAAAGATATGAAAACACTTGCAGCACTGGTTTTCCCTGGTTTTGAAACGCTCGACTACTTTGGTCCAATCGAAATGCTTGGTGGTTTTGGGAAAGAGACTGAGATCATAACGGTGGCAAAGGGGTGCGATCCGGTGCCAAGTGTCCATGGTCAGAGGATCGTTGTGGACAAAACCCTGTCTGAAAAGAACGACTATGACCTGTTGTTCATCCCCGGTGGCAACTCAGCACTGGGTGAGGCCGAAGACGAAGAGCTGTTGGAATGGATTCGCGAGGTCTCTGCAAACGCAGAACGGGTGATGGCTGTCTGCACTGGGACGGTGTTGTTGGGGATGACGGGCGTTCTGGATGGCTGCAAAGCGACAACTAACAAGCTCGATTTCACCAAAACGGTTCCTCTTGCGCCGAATGTCGACTGGGTGAAAGAGGCACGATGGGTAGAAGACGGCAAGTTTTTTACGTCTTCTGGTGTTTCAGCGGGAATGGATATGGCGCTCGCGGTGATGGCAGATTTGTTTGGAATGGAGATGGCGGATAAAATAGCCATGGGCTGTGAATACGAATGGCACAAGGACGCAAACCGAGATCCCTTTGCAAAATCAGCAGGCTTGATCTGAGGTGAGCAGTCATTCGCCACGTTGAGGAATTCTGGCAATATGGGCTCCAAGGAGTAATTCGGAAAATTTTGTCACAGCAAAATCGACCGGAAGAACCGGCCCTCAGCCGACATTCAGTTTGATCAGAAACTGATTGGGCCAAGTCCCCGAAGCGACCATCCACCCAACCACATGAATCCAACTCTGGTGACAGAGACAAGGAGCGTACGAGATGGCATACGAACTGGATAGTCCGCACTGCATAACCCCAATATCGATCACGGGCAGATTGAGAAGCACAATAGCCTCCTGGTTTCGCGCATGGTGCGAGAAACGTGCGCGAAAACGCTCACTTAATCTACTCGTTACCCATGATAAGCGGATACTGGAGGACATCGGACTGCTGCGCTCAGAGCTTGTTGGAGAGCTTGGCTACGACCCAAGTGAGCTTCCGCGCCTTTTTGGCGCAAGCGCTCATATCAATCCATATCTTTGGAATGAGAGTGGCATAAGTTCAGATCATGCCAAGCGGTGGCGATAGTGATCATTGAACGGCAGTGCCCATCCAAGTTTCACTTGGCGCGTTCATCAATTGTACATCTGTTTTGGCTGGGACGGGCGCGGATTTTCTCACGTGGGCTGAACTCGGGAACATCCGTCTCCGCAGCCCGTGCGAGTTACGGTCGAACAGAATCTACTCCTGCGGTGGCCGATCAGGGGCATGACCTCGTATCAGAAGGAAAGAAAACCATGACCACCAAGAGTGGATTTCATATCCGTATTCCCGTTGTGCTGATCGCTGTGGGAATTGGGCCATTTTTCCGCATTTTTTCTGCAGTCACTCGATACCATTGCGCGCAACGACGTGACGAGCGGGCAACATAGCAAGCTTACTGGCGGGGAAGATATTGAGAACACCGACAACAATTACATTCCGCCACCTGTTCCGCCGTCCTTGCAGAATGGTTTTCTAAGATGAATTTCACAATTCCGGTGTCTGTATCAGCATATCCGGCTTCATAGTGAATTCTGGGCGTCAACGGAGCATTTTGACGACAGGCCGGCAAGGGTACTTCTGAAATCGATAGTCATAAGAAAAATCGGTCGACTTTTGTGGTAGTTGGAAATGCGAGAATGCAGCGCAATGCACACATATTGAGAGGAATCGCGGTGCCGATAGTGCCCGTCCCCAACCCTTGATTTAGCTCCGGAAGCGTTCAAACTGCACCGGAACACACGCTGCCCGGAGAGTTTCTAAATGACAGTCTTGATCGCGGGGGCCGGAATTGCCGGGCTTTCACTGGCTTTGACGTGCCATCAGATCGGTGTGCCGGTCCGAATATTCGAGTCGGCGAGCGAGTTGAAACCGCTCGGGGTCGGCATCAACCTGCAGCCGAATGCGGTGCGCGAACTGTTTGATCTCGGTTTCGAGCAGGAACTCGGGACCATCGGCGTCCAGACCCGTGATTACGGGTTCTACAGCAAACACGGGCTTGAGATCTGGACCGAGCCGCGCGGCAAATGGGCGGGATATGCCTGGCCGCAATATTCGGTGCATCGCGGCATGTTGCAGATGATGCTTTATCGCGCCGTCGTTGAAAGGCTGGGCGCCGATGTCATCGAGACCGGATGGCGGGCTGAATCCTTCGAGACGTCGCCGGACGGCGCCGTCTTGCGCCTTCGCGGCAGGAACGGCGAGGAGAGGAGGGAAGCCGGACGTTTGCTGGTTGCGGCGGATGGCGTTCACTCGGCCATTCGGGCGCAGATGGTACCGAATGAAGGTCCGGCAATCTGGAACGGCGCGGTGTTGTGGCGGGGAACGAGCCGCGCCGAACCGTTCTTGTCGGGGGCATCGATGGTATTGATCGGTCACCAGACCCAAAGGGTCGTGACCTATCCCTTGTCGGAACCCGATCCTGAGACGGGACTGGCCCTGATCAACTGGATTGCGGAAAAGACTTTCGACCCGTCCATCGGCTGGCAGCAGGAGGACTGGAACCGCAAGGCGGCTATCGGAGATTTCCTGCCCGATTTCGAAGACTGGCGGTTTGACTGGCTTGACGTGCCCAGGCTGATCCGCGGCGCCGGTGACGTTTTCGAATATCCGATGGTCGACCGCGACCCGCTCGACAAGTGGACCGATGGATCGGTGACGCTGATGGGCGATGCCGCGCATGTGACCTATCCGGTCGGTTCCAACGGCGCCAGCCAGGCCATTGTCGATGCGCGCAAACTGGGGCGTGGTTTACTCGATCATGGCGTTACACCGGCGGCGCTGGAAGCCTATGAAGACGAAATGCGACCAGCGTCGACAAAGATCATCCTTGCCAATCGCGGCGGCGGCGGGCCAGATGCCATTTTACAGCGCGTGGAAGATCTTTGCAGTGGACGCTTCGAAAAGATCGAGGACGTGATTTCGCATGAGGACCTGGCCGCGCATGCAGCCAAATACAAAACGGTTGCCGGTTTCGGCATCGAGGCCCTCAATGCCATGCCGCCGATCCTTCCCGTCGGCGCCTCGTTGCAGATCAATCGCTGAACGGAGAATCTGATGTTCGACTATTCAGGAAAGACGGTGTTTGTCGCCGGGGGCACCAGTGGCATCAATCTTGGCATCGCCAACGGATTTGCGGCCGCGGGCGCGAGCGTTTTCGTTCTGTCCCGAGATCCGGAAAAGGTCGATGCGGCGGTTGCCGAAATTTCAAGCCACGGCAATCCGGCGGCGGGACGGCCGGCCGATGTCCGCGACAGCGAAGCGGTGGCCGCCGCGTTTGCACAATGCGCGGACGCCTTCGGCAAGATCGATGTGCTTGTCTCCGGCGCGGCCGGAAATTTCCCGGCGCAGGCGAAGGACATTTCCTCGAACGGATTCCGCTCGGTGCTGGAAATCGATGTACTCGGAACCCATCACGTGATGACGGCTGCCTTGCCGCATCTGAACCAGCCCGGAGCGTCGATCATAAACATCTCGGCACCGCAGGCCTTCAACGCGATGACCTGGCAATCGCATGTCTGCGCCGCCAAGGCCGGAGTGGACATGATCACCAGGACGCTGGCGCTGGAGTGGGGGCCGCTCGGCATCCGGGTCAATTCCGTCTCGCCCGGTCCGATTGAGGGGACAGAGGGAATGGCGCGCCTGGCGCCGGGGAAGGGCGCGATGGAGCGGGTGGCGGAAAGCGTCCCCTTGCGCCGGAATGGCACGAAACAGGATATTGCCAATATGTGCCTGTTCCTCGGATCACAAATGGCGTCCTATGTCTCCGGAGCGGTGATTCCGGTCGATGGGGCATGGTCGCTCAATCTGAGCGGGACCTCCTTCGACGGATTTGCAGCACAGGTAAAACATACTGACTGAAACCGGGGATTGATCATGGGCGATCGCGTAAGAGTTTTGATTGCGGACCACATTGCCGAGGTCGCGCTCACAAGGGCGGACAAATACAACGCACTCGATCCGGCGATGTTCGAGGAAATCACCCACGCCGGCGAGATGCTGAAATCCAACAAGGATGTCCGGGCCGTGGTGTTCTACGGCGAGGGGCCGAATTTTTGTGCCGGCCTCGACCTGTCGAGTTTTCAAGGAACGCTTTCCGACAGCCAATCCTTTGTCGAACGAGTCTTGACGCTGGATGACGGCGAAATCGCCAACGAGTTTCAGAAACCGGGCCATGTCTGGCGCGAACTCGATGTGCCGGTGATCACTGCGCTGCAGGGGGTGGCCTATGGCGGCGGTTGCCAGATTGCTCTCGGCGCGGATATGCGGATCGCCGCGCCCGATACCCGTCTTTCGGTGATGGAAATCAAATGGGGCCTGATTCCCGACATGAGTATCACCCAGACCTTGCCGCGCTTGGTGCGGATGGATGTCGCGATGGATCTGGTGCTGACCGGCCGTATCGTCGAGGCCGCGGAGGCGCTTGAACTCGGTCTGGTGACCAGGATCGCAGATGACCCGCTGGCGGTGGCAAGGGACATGGCGCGGCAGATCGCCGAGCGTTCGCCCGATGCCATCCGGCGGAACAAAATCCTTCTGACCAAGGCGTGGAATGCCGGCGCGGAGGAGGGCCTGCGGCTGGAAGCGGAACTGCAGGCCGAGGTCCTGGGCAAACCGAACCAGGTGGAAGCGGTCATGGCAAACCTTCAGAAACGCAAACCGGTGTTCAACTGATTCCGGTCCGATCCGTTCACAATTGCTTGAAATCGGCTAAATTTCCTTCTGGACCAATGGATTAGGCCCATCCGTGCCTATGAATCGCCGCACGAAAACGGCATTGTCCGGACATTGGCTCAATGTGAGCGAATAATTGGATTGGAAATCTGACTTTCGCCCCCGGCACCTTGGTCGTGTCATCCGGAGCGTTATTTAAGGTTCCAATGGCGGTTCTCGATTTTGGAGCCGCTTTGCTTCTTGCCCTTACCGGGCAATTGCAGACTGCTTTAGAAATCGCTGAGATCATCTGATTTCCCGAATATCGAGAATGCAGATGATCGAAGTGGTCTTGTTCAGAAGGGATGGCGGCATTCGCGCAAACGCGTGAAAAAACATGCTGGGGTTTGAAGGAATGATGATGAACAATGAGGATTGCCTCGAAACCGCGCTGAACGCGCCGGGAGCGCAACGGGCGGGGGCAACAAAGGCCGAATTCGGGAATCCCGCTTCCTCAATATATGCCACTCGCGAGCGAATGCGATTTAGGATCGGACCGGCAATCGCCCGATGAGCGATACCGGGGCAGCCGGTGCCCGGGCAGCAATAGGCCGGTATTTGCGTGCGGGATTTACCCTTCCTGACTGGGTTCACCGCATTACGCCCGCGACCATTCGCGACGATATTTTTGCAGCAATGACCGGGGCGACAATCGTCCTGCCTCAGGGCATCGCCTTTGCCGCGATCGCCGGCCTGCCACCAGAATACGGTTTTTACACCGCAATGATCACGCCGGTGGTCGCCGCCTTGTTCGGATCGTCCTGGCACACCGTGTCCGGTCCGACGACAGCGATATCGGCGCTGGTGTTCGCCTCACTTTCCGGGACCTTCGTTCCCGGCAGTGCGGAATTCATAACGGCCGCGATCACGCTGGCCTTCCTGGTCGGGCTGTTTCAACTGGCCCTTGGGCTGGCGCGGCTTGGCGCGCTTGTCGATTTTGTCTCGCATTCGGTGATGACCGGTTTCATCACCGGCGCGGCCCTGCTGATCGGCCTTAGTCAGGTCAGGCATGCGCTTGGCCTCGACCTGCCACGGCCGGAACATCTGCGCGAGTTTCTCACCCAATTGTGGGAACAATTGCCCAATCTCAATCTGTCGGCTTTTGCAATTGCCGCCGTTTCGCTGCTCACCGGTCTGTTCGTCAAACGGCTGGTGCCGGTGGCGCCGAACTACCTGATTGCGCTGGTTGCCGGAACGGCGCTCTATTTTGCCATGGGCGGCACATCGCTCGATGTCGTGACGGTAGGCATGATGCCGTCAATCCTGCCGGTGTTCCTGGCCCCTGAATTGTCGGTTGGCAGCATCCGGGAACTCGCTTCTCCGGCTTTCGCCGTGGCCATGGTTGGTCTGCTCGAAGCCATGTCGATTTCGCGGGCGATTTCCATTCGTTCGGGGCAGGACATCAACAGCAATCGGGAATTTGTCGGGCAGGGCGCCTCCAATCTCGCCGGCAGTTTCTTCCAGTGTTATCCGGGTTCGGCCTCGTTCACGCGCAGCGGCGTCAACTATGAAGCCGGCGCGAAGACGCCGCTCTCGGCCATTTTTGCGGCATTCTTCCTGCTGCTGATCCTGCTTCTGGTCGCACCCTATTTCGCCTATGTGCCGATCCCGGCGATGGCCGGCGTCATTCTCCTGGTCGCCTGGAAGCTGATCGACTATCGCGAGATCTGGCACATCATCACCACCAGCAAGACGGAAACCTGGATCGCCGGCATCACATTCTTTTCCTCGCTGCTGATCGATCTGGAGTTCGCGATCTATGCCGGCGTGTTGCTGTCCCTGGCTCTGTTCCTGAACAAGACCTCGCGGCCATTCATCGGCGTCGGTGCGCCGGATCCTTCAACGCCGCGCCGGGTGTTCAAGAATGCGGCTTCCAACAATCTGCAGGAATGCCCGCAGATCATGTTCGCGCGGATAGACGGGCCGTTGTATTTCGGGTCCGTCGAATGGGTCCGCCGCCGCTTTCGACGGTTTGAGATCGAGCGGCCCGGTCAGAAGCACATGGTTTTCATCGTCAAGGGCATTGGCGAAATCGATCTGCCGGGGGCCGAACTGCTGATCGAGGAGGCCAAGCGTCGCCATGCCCGGGGCGGCTCCTTTCATCTGCAGACCGAGACACCGAAGACCATCAGCAAGCTGGCCCGCTTCCACGTCATGAAAAACCTGACAAAGAAGCATATCCACCTCAGCAAGGGGGATGCCATCGCGGAGACCGTTCCGATGGTAGACCAGTCGATATGCGCGACCTGCAGCGTAAAGCTGTTCCGTGAATGCCCGCATACGTTTGAAATCACAGCCGACCCGTCAGCTGAAAAAGAAGCAACCGAGTAGCACGGATACCGCAGCGCCATTGATTTCAGCGGGTTGTCATGTTGCCCGAGAATCTGGTTCAGTCTCCCGGCGTCGCGCGGGGATTTGTTTGCACGGCCGTATTTGCAACGTTCAATTATTCCCAGGGTCCATTTCATATGCGCAAGGTTCGGAACATCCTGTTCATCATGTATGATCAGCTTCGGTTCGACTATCTCAGCTGTGCCGGTCATCCCTTTCTGGAAACGCCGAATATGGACTGGCTCGCCTCGAAGGGGGTTCGGTTTTCGCGATGTTACGTGCAGTCGCCGATTTGCGGCGCATCGCGGATGAGTTTTTATACCGGCCGTTATGTGCACAGCCATGGTGCGGCCTGGAACAATTTTCCGCTGAAGGTCGGTGAACAGACCCTTGGCGATCATCTGCGCAAGCTTGGCATGAGTTCCTGGCTGGTCGGCAAGACGCATATGAAAGCCGACGATGAAGGCATGGAACGGCTGGGGATTCCGCGTGACAGCATCATCGGGGCACGGGTATCCGAATGCGGTTTTGACGTGTTCGAACGGGACGATGGATTATGGGCGCAGGGACCCGATGGTTTCTATGACCAGAACCGCTCGTCCTACAATGCGTATCTCAAATCCAAAGGCTATCAGGGTGAGAATCCCTGGCATGACTATGCCAATTCCGGGATCGATGAGGATGGGGAGATCGCCTCTGGGTGGTTGATGAAACATGCAGACAAACCGGCAAACATCGATAATGAGGATTCCGAAACACCGTGGCTGACCAGCCGGATGATCGCATTCCTGGAACAGCGCGCAGCCAATCCCGAACCCTGGATGTGCCACCTGTCCTATATCAAGCCGCACTGGCCCTATATCGTGCCGGCGCCCTATCACGAGATGTATGGGCACAATCAGATTTTACCGGCGGTTCGCCACCCGAAGGAGAAGGAAAACCCGCACCCGGTCTATGAGGCCTATATGAACAATGCGATCGGCAAAGCCTTCCGCCGCGACGATGTGCGCGAAAGTGCGATTCCGGCCTATATGGGACTGATCAAGCAGTGCGACGACGAACTTGGCAGATTGCTTGGCCATCTGCGCGAGACCGGGCGGCTGGACGATACGATGATCGTACTGACCTCGGATCACGGCGATTATCTTGGCGACCATTGGCTCGGTGAAAAAGACCTGTTTCATGAATGCTCGGTCAAGGTGCCGCTGATTGTCTATGATCCGTCAGCCGAGGCTGACGCGTCGCGGGGAACGATCTGCGATGAACTGGTCGAAAGCATCGATCTGGCAGCCACATTTGTCGATTGTATCAGCGGCAACGTGCCAGAGCATATTCTGGAAGGCCGGTCCCTGACGCCGTTTCTGCGCGGCAGTGGCCCAGAGACCTGGCGGGAATTTGCCGTCAGTGAATTCGACTATTCAGCAACACCGGTGGCGGTCAGTCTCGGTGTAAAGCCGCGTGACGCCCGATTGTTCATGATTGCCGACAAGCGCTGGAAATTCATGCACGCCGAAGGCGGCTTCAGGCCGATGCTGTTCGATATGGAACAGGATCCCGATGAACTGACCGACCTTGGCGAGAGCTCCGGCCACGAACAGGTCATCGATCTGATGTATGAACGGTTGGGACAATGGGCCCGGCGCATGTCGCAGCGCACGACAAGATCTGAAAATGACATTCTGGCGATGCGCGGAAAGTCGCGGCGCAAAGGCGTTCTGCTGGGTGTTTTCGACGGTTCGGAAGTGGATGATGAATTGATGGCGAAGTACCAGGGCAAGGCGACCGATCAGACGCCGCCGCGCGACGCCGCGAAGTAGCGTTTATCCTGCCAGTCAGGAAATCGCTGGCTGCCCCTCACGGCCTGATTTCAGAACGAACAGTTCCGAATAGTTCAACGTGGCGTGCGAGTGTTCACGCATCATGAATTCGGCTCGCGCCGCGTCGCCTTTCTGGATGGCGTCGAAGATGATCACGTGCTGTGAATGACCGACGGTGAGCCGCATCTTCTCGCGTTTCACATGGGTCTGGTCGAAAGCAAGCGTGCCCAGCGCCGTCAACGGCAGATGCCGAATGCGTTCAAACGTATGGGCGATCAACTCGTTGCCACAGTGAAACATGATGGTTTCGTGAAAGACCACATTGGCTTCCTGATAACCACCGATCAGGTCCGGTTCCGGTTCTTCGGTTTCCAGCAACGCTGCCGATTGAGCAATGGACGCTCCGAGCTTTGTCTCAACCTCGCAGGTCATTCCGATTGACGCCATATTTCGAGCGGCCAGCCCTTCGAGCACCGCGCGGACCTCGATGGCCTTGGCGACGTCGGCCGTACGGATCGGCCGGGCGGAATAGCCGCGACCGGTGCGCTTTTCAATCAGCCCTTCGGCCTCGAGAGCGGCAAGGGCGGTTCTGGCGGGCGTGCGTGAGACACCGAGTTCCTGCGCTATGGCCACTTCCGAAATTCGATCACTTTCCGCATAGTCCCCATTCAGGATCTTGCGCCTCACGATCGCAAGGACCTTTTGTTCGTTTGATGCCATGGCGGGTTTCGGGGGTCTCCCAGAACGAGGAACAATGCATACATAATCGAAATCGCTGGTTGAAAATGGCAGGAATTTCGGCG
>JAJFHT010000380.1 GCA_021775495.1 Hyphomicrobiales bacterium
CTGTGCCGCAATACGCTCGGGGTCGGAGTGAACCGACCGGGGGCGTTCGCAGAATATATTGCGATCCCGGAGCACAATGTCTGCATTCTTCCCGACGAAGTCAGCGACGATATCGCGTCCAATCTCGATCCACACGGCAAAGCGGTTCATACGGCGCGGAGTTTTGATCTGGCCGGCGAGGATGTGCTGATCACCGGCGCCGGGCCGATCGGCCTGATGGCGGCCGCCATCTGCCGGCATGTCGGCGCCCGTCATGTCGTGATCACCGACCTCAACGAAGAGCGGTTGGCGCTGGCCGAACGGATGGGTGCAACCCGCGGCGTCCGCGCCGACACCACCAACCTTGCCGAAGTGATTTCTGATCTCGGCATGCAGGAGGGTTTCGACGTCGGACTTGAAATGTCCGGCGCTGCCCCGGCCCTTCGTTCGATGATCGAGGCGATGAATCATGGCGGCCAGATCAGCCTGCTCGGCATCTACACCAAACCGGCCGAGCTCGATCTCAACCGGGTGATCTTCAAGGGTCTGCGCCTGAAAGGCATCTACGGCCGGGAAATGTTCGACACCTGGCACAAGGCGATCACCATGTTGCAGAGCGGTCTCGACGTATCACCCGTCATCACCCACCATCTTCCATTCGAGGACTTCGAACAGGGCTTCAAGGCGCTGAATGACGGCGCCGCCTGCAAGGTCATTCTCGATCTGACGGGTTGAAATCTGGATTCCCGGCAAAGAAAAACCCGCGGATCGTTCCGATCCGCGGGTTTTTCGGTCTTCAGGCAGGACGAAATGTCTATTCGTCGTTATTGCCTTTCAGTGCGGCACCCAGAATATCGCCGAGCGAAGCGCCACTGTCGGTGGAACCGTACTGGGCAACTGCCTGCTTCTCTTCAGCGATTTCCAGCGCCTTGATCGAAACAGTGAGCCTGCGGTCCTTCTTGGTGAAGGCGGTGACCCGGGCATCGACCTTCTGGCCAACCTGGAACCGCTCCGGACGCTGCTCACCACGATCCCTGGAAAGATCATTGCGCTTGATGAAGGTTTCCATATCGTGGTCAACCAGCTTGACCTCGATGCCGCCTTCTTTCACGTCGGTGACCTCGCAGGTCACGACCGCACCCTTGCGCAACTCGCCGGAGGCAACGGCATCACCGATAGCATCCTTCGACAACTGTTTGACGCCGAGCGAAATGCGCTCCTTGTCGGTATCGACATCGAGCACTTGGGCTTTGACCATGTCGCCCTTGTTGTACTCTTCGATGACCTGTTCGCCGGGACGGCTCCAGTCGAGATCCGACAGGTGAACCATGCCGTCGACATCGCCCTCGAGACCGATGAACAGGCCGAATTCGGTCTTGTTCTTGACCTCGCCTTCGACGATCGCGCCGATCGGATGGTTCTGCGCGAAGGACTGCCATGGGTTGTCGAGGGTCTGTTTCAGACCAAGTGAAATGCGGCGTTTGGCCGGATCGACCTCGAGAACCACGACCTCGACTTCCTGCGTTGTCGACAGGATCTTGCCGGGATGCACGTTCTTTTTCGTCCAGGACATTTCCGAGACGTGGATCAGTCCCTCGATGCCCGGTTCCAGCTCGACGAATGCACCATAGTCGGTGATGTTGGTCACCGTACCGGCGACCTTCTTGCCGATCGGGAACTTGTCGCCAATGCCGTCCCATGGATCGGCTTCGAGCTGCTTCATGCCGAGCGAGATACGGTGGGTGTCCTGGTTGATACGGATGATCTGAATCTTGACCGATTGACCGATCGCCAGGATTTCACTCGGATGATTGACCCGGCGCCATGCCATGTCGGTAACATGCAACAGGCCGTCAATACCGCCGAGATCAACGAACGCACCATAGTCGGTGATGTTCTTGACCATACCTTCGACAACCTGGCCTTCCTCGAGGTTCTGGACAATTTCAGAACGCTGCTCGGCCCGGCTCTCTTCAAGCACGGTGCGGCGCGAGACGACGATGTTGCCGCGGCGCTTGTCCATCTTGAGGATTTCGAACGGCTGCGGATTGTGCATCAGCGGCGACACGTCGCGGATTGGGCGAATGTCCACCTGGCTGCGCGGCAGGAAGGCTACTGCACCATCCAGATCGACGGTGAACCCGCCCTTGACCTGATTGAAGATGACGCCTTCGACGCGCTCGCCGTTGTTGAATTTTTCTTCCAGCTTGATCCAGCTTTCCTCGCGCCGCGCTTTTTCACGGCTGAGCATTGCTTCGCCGAGCGCGTTTTCGATGCGTTCGACATAGATGTCGACCTTATCGCCGGGTTTCAGGCTTCCGTCTTTGGCCTGGGCTCCGAATTCCTTCATCGGAACACGGCCCTCGACCTTCAGGCCAACATCGATGATGGCCATGTCCTTTTCGATCGCCGTGATGGTTCCCTTGACGACGGAACCTTCAGACAGATCATTGGCTTCAAGCGATTCTTCGAAAAGGCTCGCGAAATCTTCCCGTGACGGGTTTGACTGTGACATTTATTCTCCTGGAGTGGCCCGGATCAATTTCGGGCACAAGCGCCGTCTGGTTCGAGTTGCACACGCATCATCTGCCCGGTCTGCCTGCTGGTTAAACAGGCACGGCCCATTCGGGCTCTACGGCGCGCGACCGGTCAATTGATGCAGGTTTGAGAACACGGCGCCTGATTTTGCACCGTCAGTTCCCGTCTTTTTCGGCCATCGCCGTTTCGATCCGGCGTTTGGCTTCCAGAAACGCGGTTTCTATATCCATTTCGCTCGTATCTAGCAAGTGCGCATCTGTAGCCGGAATGAGCGGAGAATCCGCTCGTAGGCTGTCGCGCGCGTCCCGGCGCGCGAGATCTTCTTCGATCTCGCCCAGATCGACCGCGGTTCCGGACCCGACGATCTCTTCATAACGGCGTCGCGCGCGGACGGCTGCATTGGCGGTGACAAAGAATTTCACATCGGCATCCGGACAGACGACAGTGCCGATGTCCCGGCCGTCGAGGATCGCTCCCGGCCGCCTCTGGGCAAAATTGCGCTGGGCTTCGACAAGCGCCCGTCTGACCGCCGGCATCACCGCCACTTTCGAGGCCGCTTCGCCAACATGGTGCGTCGCCAGCACAGAGCGGTCGAGATTCGACAGATCGATCGAACACGCCGTCTGTTCCGCCAGCGCCTCGTCGTCCAGCGGCAAGCCGCCATCCAGAAGGGCCTTGGCAACGGCGCGGTATGTCAGCCCGGTATCGAGATGATGAAAGCCGAAATGACTGGCCAGATTGCGGGCAAGCGTTCCCTTTCCGGAGGCTGCCGGACCGTCAATGGCAACAACAATACCTCCGCTGCTCATCGCTGTGTCTGTGCCTGCGCGAAGCGGCCGCCTAGTGCGGTCATCATATCGGTAAAATCGGGAAAGCTGGTGGCAATCATCCGATCATCATCGATGGTGACCGGATTCTGGGCGGCAAGTCCCATGACCAGAAACGACATGGCGATGCGATGATCGAGATGCGTGGCGACAAGCCCACCGCCAAGCCCATATCCGCCTGGGGTACCACGAACCATCAGCGTGCTTTCTGCTTCGCTGCAATCAACGCCGTTGGCCTCGAGCCCGCGTGCCGTTGCCGACAGCCGATCGGATTCCTTGACCCGCAATTCCTCCAGCCCCTGCATCACGGTCTCGCCTTCGGCAAAGGCGCTGGCAATCGCCAGCACAGGATATTCGTCGATCATCGACGGCGCCCGTTCGGGCGGCACGACGACACCTTTCAGCTCCGATGCCCGAACCCGCAGATCGGTAACGTCCTCGCCCCCGGCCAGGCGCCGGTTCAGAAATTCGATATCGGCGCCCATTTCCTGCAAGGTGATGATCAGCCCGGTGCGCGCCGGATTCATCAAAACGTTCTCAATGATAATGTCCGAACCCGGAACAATCAGCGCGGCAACGAGCGGAAAGGCGGCCGAGGACGGATCGCCAGGCACATCGACGGTCTGTCCAGTCAGTTCGCCCTGTCCTTGCAACCGTATGTGACGCACGCCGTTGTCGTCGGTTTCAATCTCCAGTTCGGCGCCGAATCCAGTCAGCATTTTTTCAGTATGATCGCGTGTCATGACCGGCTCGATGACAGTTGTGATGCCGGGTGCATTCAATCCCGCCAGCAACACGGCCGATTTGACCTGTGCCGATGGCATGGGAACGCGGTAGGTGATCGGAGCCGTAACTTTCGGCCCATGCAGCGTGACGGGAAGCCGGTCACCACTGGCCGCGTCAACCTGAACCCCCATTTCGCGCAGCGGATCAAGTACCCGGCCCATCGGCCGGCTGCTGAGCGATGCGTCGCCGCAAAACCGTGTTTTCATGTCATAGGCACCAACCAGACCCATGGTCAGGCGAACTCCGGTTCCAGCATTACCGAAGTCAAGTTCGTGTTGCGGCTCCAGCAGGCAGCCATTGCCGGTTCCGTCGATGGTCCACTGGTCATTCTCGCGGCTGATCACGGCGCCCATCGCCTGCATCGCCCGGCCGGTGGCCATTACATCCTCACCTTCCAGAAGCCCGGTAATGTTCGTTCGGCCCGCAGCGAGGCCACCGAACATCAGGGCCCGGTGGGAAATGGACTTGTCTCCGGGCACCCGCAGCTTTCCGCTAAGCGGTCCGGATGCGTGCGCTGTGGCGGTGTACTCACCCACCAAAGTGGCTGGTTCGATCATTGCGGCAGTCTTTCATCTTGGCGGCAGTCCCATACAGGCCGGTTCGGGGCCAGGGCAAATCGGTCGATTTTTTGATGTAGCATGGGTCTATGTACCGGTCATCCCCCATCAAAACGGAGGTCGGCAACCACCATATGCACAAGGTTTGGGCTGTCGGTGCAATAGGCTTTGACAGCGCGGCTGCTTGCCGTTATGGGGTCCCCACTTTTTCATTCAGCAGACGCCGCCCGGCTTTTGACGGCGGCAGGTTGATCAGCCCGGCGCTGATCAACAGCATGACGAGGCAAAATAGTGTCGAAATCTGAACTCGGTACCAAGCGGACCTGCCCTGAAACGGGCCGGAAATTCTATGACCTGGGCAAGAATCCCATCGTTTCTCCCTATACGGGGCAGACATACCCGATCAGCTTCTTTGAAGTTGTACAGGAAAAGGCGCCGGTAAAGACCAAGAGCGAAAAACCGGTTGCCGCCGAGAAAGAAGAAGTGGCAACCGAGGAAGAAGAGGATACGGCTGACGCTGAAGTCGTCTCGCTCGAGGATGTCGAAGAAAAGGCCGAGTCCAAAACCAGCAAGGCCGGATCGTCCAGTGTCGATGACGACGACGATGATGATGATGACGACGATGTCGATGCCATCGTGCTTCCAGACGACGATGATGACGACCTGGCTGACGATGACGAAGATGATGACACCTTCCTTGCCGATGACGACGAGGACGATGATGATGATGTCGCGGTAATCATCGGCGTCGGCGACAAGGGCGACGAAGAGACCTGACGGTCGGGCGGCTTTGCGCCGGAACAACCCGTTGTAGGGACCGGTTTGAGGTCTTGATCTTATGGGCGGTCAGGTTTAGAAGCCGCCTTCGACGATACCGGTCGCGACCAACCGCGACTATGAACATCCGCCGGAAACGGCATGTGGGGCCATAGCTCAGTTGGGAGAGCGCTTGCATGGCATGCAAGAGGTCGTCGGTTCGATTCCGTCTGGCTCCACCAATTTTTCTAAATCTCGCGGCGTATCTTCGCTTCGCTCAGGCCTGCGATGGCGCGGGCTGAACGCCCGATGCCCGGTCGGGCTTGCGAATCCAAAGGATTCGAAGTTTCTCCGGTCGAGCCCACCAATTCCTGGTATCTCACGGCCGAAGACCTCCGATGGGGCGCGCTGAAAGTGAGACGCCCAGTTGGGTTTGCGAACACTGCGTGTTCGAAGGTTGAGCCTGTTCTTTCAGACATGTTGCAGTCTGACTCAGCTACTCGCTTCCAGCATCTTTCGCACTTCCTCGGCGATTGCCAGAGAACTCGTCAGGCCGGGTGACTCGATACCGTAGAGATTGATCAGACCGCGAATGCCATGCGCGCCGGGACCCTGAATCAGGAAATCCGAAGCCGATTCACCGGGGCCCGAGAGTTTCGGCCGGATCCCAGCATAGCCCGGCTGCAGGGCTCCGTCGGGAAGATCAGGCCAAAAGCGCCTGATAGCGGAATAGAAATTGGCTGAACGGGCCGGATCGACGGTGTAGTCGATGTCATCGACCCATTCCACATCGGGGCCGAATTTCCCCCGGCCACCAAGATCGAGCGTGTAGTGACATCCCAGCCCACCCGGTTCGGGTACCGGGTAAATCGGCCGCGAAAACGGCTGCTTTCCGGAAAGCGTGAAATAAACGCCACGGGCGAAGTGGCCGGGCGGGATGGTCTTTTCCGGGAGTCCATCGAAAGCCCCGGCGACAGATTGCGCCCAGAGACCGGCCGAATTGATCACGACATTGGCTTTGATCGTCGTCGGTTCAGCACCTGCGACTTCAAGAACGATCCCGTCCGGGTCAGTGCGACCACGTTTCACCGGACTGCCAAGCGCCAACATGGCACCGCTGGCTTCCGCATCGCCCAGAAATGCAAGCATCAAAGCATGGGAATCAACCAGTCCGGTGGAGGGCGAAAACAGCCCGGCCGCACAGGAAATGTTCGGTTCAAGCGCTTTTGCCTGCCGGGCGGACAATCCTTGCAAGTCGGACACGCCAGAATTACGGGCGTTACGGGCAACCGTCTCAAGGGCCCCCACTTGGCTTTGATCGGTGGCGACGATCAGCTTGCCGTCGCGCCGGCACGCGATCCCGTGCGAGGCGCAGTAGTCGTAGAGCATTGCACGGCCGCGCACGCACAGGCGGGCTTTCGCACTTTGCGGCGGATAGTGAATCCCGGCGTGGATGACTTCAGAATTACGGGCGCTGGTTTGCGTGCCGATCGCGTCTTCCCGTTCCAGGATCACCACTTCGCGGCCAGCCAGCGACATCGCCCGGGCACAGGCCAACCCAACGACCCCGGCGCCAACTACGGCGCAATCGAGCCGATCCATCATGATGCATTCTCCAACTCACGCGGCTTTTCAGTATATCCCGAGAGGATCGTCAGATGCCGCAATATTGCATTGGTCCCGGCCCGTTACACCCATCGAACCCCTTCTTAAGGTTTTCCGGCTAACATCTACTGCTGAGGGAATATGTTTTGGGGGAAACAATGCGTATACGCGAACTACTTGCACAAAAAAATGCGAATGAGGTCGTAACAATCCGGCCTGACCAATCCTTGCTGGACACCGCATGTATCCTGAGCGACCACAATATTGGTGCGCTGCTCGCCACCGACAATGAAGGCAAAGTCGCCGGGGTGGTTTCGGAGCGCGATCTGGTCCGGGCAATGGTCAAGTATCAAAACAGCGCTGCCGAAAGAACCGTCAACGATGTGATGACGCGTTCGGTCATCAGCTGCGACCCGAACGACAAGATTGTCGATATCATGGAGATCATGAGCAGCAAGAATATCCGCCACATCCCGGTTCTGGAAGATGGCAGGCTCAAGGCGATGCTCAGCATCCGGGATTTCGATCATGCCTATAAACGCCTGCAATCCCAGGCCCTTACCGATGAACTGACCGGCGTGTCAAACCGCCGCCATTTCCTTGAAATTCTCGATCAGGAATTCAATCGATACCGGCGGTTCCAGACCCCGCTCTCGGTGGCGGTGATCCAGATCGACAATTTCGCCCAGATCAACGAGACATGCAGTCAGACCGCTGGCGACAAGGTACTCTGCCATCTGGCCAATCTCCTCAGCCAGGATCTGCGCACCTTTGACGGACTCGGCCGCATTGGTGGAGAAGAATTCGCCATCGCCTTTCCAAGTACTGAAATGAACAAAACCAGGCGTGCCTGCGAGCGGCTGCTGACAACGATTGCATCCGCCGAAGTGGCAACCGAAAACGGAACAATCCGGTTTACCGCAAGCGCGGGTGTGACGGAGGCGCATTCGGAAACCCGTGACATCAATGACATCCTGAAACAGGCCGGGGCAAATCTTGACAATGCCAGGTCGAAGGGACCGGGCCTTGTTTTTGCCGCCGCCGGAAACGATGAGCAGGCTGGTCAGGCCACCGGCAGCCTCAACAGCGCCGCCGCCTGATACCGGTAAAATTCAACACGAAATCTTCGCGGTGCGTATACCACCCCGAGTATTGTCGTCTTGAATTTTCACGAAACCTGCAGGAGCATTCGACAGGCGCTTGAATCACGCCTTCACAAGAGGGTCGGACATGCTCGATAATCATGATTTGCGGGAAGACCAGTTGTACCAGATGGCCAGGAGCAAGGGATTGTCGCTGCAAAAGAACCGCTGCAAAGATCCGAAAGTGCCGAGTTTTGGCGGCTACCTTCTGATCGATCCTTCCCGGGATATTGTGGTGATCGGCGATTCACCCTTTCCCTATTGCGCCAACCTGGATGAGATCGAAAACTATCTCATCGGGTAGGCAGTGCCGTTCGAAGCACCGGGTGGAGTTCCCGCCAACGGCAATATCCTTACCATCTTTTGTCGAATTTGATCAGGCCGCCAATGGTTTCGCCGCTGTCGCCGAACAGGTTGGAGACGATGACAGCCAGATTCAGGTTCGAATTGTAGCCCACCGGAATATCCACGCCGGTTGAAAATGAAGTGGAAAAACCTCCGACATCCGCACCACCAGCGGTGATGGCATTGAAATCGTGCCAGCTTGCGTAACTGGCTACGAAAGGCGCCAGCACCGGAAGACTATCGGAAACCTTGGTTAACCGCGATACACGGACGCCGCCACGAATCTGCGTGGAATTGGTGTCGACGCCAGCAACAGTCAGTCCGGACGAGGTAATGTAGTTGCCGCCATCCGACTTGCGGAATGTCGCCGACAGTTCGGGTTCGAGGATATATTGTCTTACCACGTAGTGTCCGCCGAGCAGGATATTGCCGGCATAACGCATGGCATCATAATCACCAGTGACACCTGAAATGGTCTGATCCACCTCGGTATGCGCAATCCTGCCGCTCAGCGCCAGGAACAGACCGCTGCCGAGCTTGATGACAGGCCCCATCGTTGCGCCGACTTCGGTAAAGCCACCGGTGAGGGATGAACCCGGCACCTTGAAACTACCGTTCGCCACATAGATGTCGCTGTTGAACGCAATCCGCTTGGTCAATCGGGCGGCAAATCCGAGCTTTCCACCACCGACAGTGCGGGTTTGTCCGCCGGTTCCATTTGAAATCGAGGTCAGGATACCGCCTTCCAACCACACCGCATAACGGTCATTTTTCACCAGGCTGTGACGGCCGCCAATCTGTCCATTGCCGTCATAACCGGAAATATACAGCGGCGACGGTGTATCGACCGGGGCATAGCCCAGCGGCGCACCACCTTCCAGACCGTCGGCCCCGTAACGCGGCAGGTATCCAGCATCAAGCAGGATTTTCTGCAACCTCATGAATTCGGCTTCATCCCCGTCAGTCAGGCCGTTCCAGTCAGTCCCGTCGGCAGCCGCCCCAGACCGGTCGGCATAGAATTGTGGCCACGGATTTTTCTTCTGTTTGAGCTCGAAATACTGATTTCTCAAATCGTTCAGTTCGCCCGGCGAAAAATCGTGATGGTTGAAAAACCCATCAAAATTGTAGGTGTAGCGATTTCCGTTCGGATCGAGCGAGGGGCGTGTGAACCTGCCATATTCTCCAAGCGCGCTGCCGCCAAACAACAGATCCTTGGCTTCACGATAGGGAAAAATCGACTGGAAGAGATTGCCAACCGATTGTTCAACGATGCCGATCGACCAGTCAGCGGCCCACTGGAATTGCTGCGCAGTCGGACCGGTGGGCGTCGGAGTTGTAGAGGTGGTGGTCGTGGTCGAGGCCGGGGTCGGTGTGGTGGTCGGTGTTAATATGCAGCGGATCAACATCTGTGCAGCGAGCGCACCGATGAGATCTCGCTGCAAATTCAGGAACGCTGTCGTCTGAACATCGTAAAAAGCGGTACCGAATGTGTCGCCGTTGAGAATCGACGTCGTCGCAATGATGAGAAGCGAATTTGTTATGGTGCCGATGAGCTGAACTGTGATTCTCTCACCTGCGTTGAAATTCGCACCTGAGTTGCCGTTGCTTGTCCCAGTGAGATCAAAGGCACCGGCATTGGCACTGGTGCAGCCGGGGGAAAATGTCGCCGGTACTACCTGCGCCTCAACCGGCGATGTCATCGCCATGAATACAGCAACAGCCACAACGAAAATCGGACTCAATAACAATATTCGAAGTGCCACGAGAAACGCCCCCAGTCCCTGATTACAACCCGATAATCAGTAAAACGCATCCAGGCACGGCATCACCAGACCGATTCTTTCCGCTACGTTAATCCACCCTGCGGGCGTTGCCGAATTGCAACTATGCGATTCACTGACCTGGTACGTCTCAACCCTTGCGGGACGGACAGGACATCGCCGGCAATGTCCATTCCTGCTTTTGACAACTTGTTGGAATCCTTCATTTTCCGAAAACGACTTACAACCCAACCGATTTTCTAGGGTCTCCCGCCGAAAACCTTCCGGACAATTTCCGCCGCCGCTTAAACCGAATCTCAATATCCGGTGTTCACACTAATGTGATCGGCTCACTTCAATCGGTGCGAGAGATGATGGCTTTACGGCGACCGATCACACTGGTGATCGTGGCTTACTGGTTCTTTTTCTGGATGCTCAATGCACTGGACAAGGTTCTGGCGCGGCACGACATCGGCTTTTTGCGATGGTGGGGCAATGACCGGATCGAAAAATTCACAATGTATTTCGACCGGCTGATGCTGGATGTTTCCGGTGTTTATCCGACCCTGCTTTTCGCCGGCCTTGTCGAATTAGGCGTTGCCGGTGTCTTTCTCCACGCCGGGATACGTCTTGCCGGCGGAGGCCCCGGTGCGGCGCGCCTGGCCGACCGGGCAATTGCCCTGTCGATCGCGATTTTCCTCGGGTTCGCGGTTTTCGATGTGGTCGTCGGCGACCGGGCGGAACTGCTGGAACATTCGACCTATGTCGGGGTGCTGCTGATTTCCTATCTTGCAATCGCCGCCGAGGTGTTTTTCAACCATCTGCAAGAAATGACGCGGCAAACACCGCCCGATACCGTCTCCGGAGGCTGAGTCAGCAGGCGTCCGGCGGCGGCCAGAAAGAGGCGCCGAACGGCGATGACGATGCAGGCAGCGCGGCCCCTTGATGTCCTGATCGTCGGCGCCGGAATTGGCGGACTGACGGCAGCCGGACTATTGTTGCGGGGCGGCCACAAGGTTCGGGTTTTCGAACAGAGCAAAGTGCTTGGCGAGGTTGGCGCCGGCATTCAGGTCAGCGCCAATGCCGGCCATGTTCTCGACCTGCTCGGGCTGCGCGCGCCGTTACGGACAATCAGTTTCACGCCGAAAGGCTGGCTGTCGCGCGGTTATCTGAGCGGCGATGTCGTCAATGAGTTCGCGATCGGTGAAGATCACGAAATCCGGCACGGTTTCCCCTATTGCATGATGCACCGGGCCGACCTTCATGGCCTGCTGGTGGAGGCCGTACGCGCTCAGGATCGACAGGCCATAAGACTGGGCGCGACGGCGACCGGATACAGCGAAATGCCGACGGGCGTGACACTGAATCTGGATGATGGCAGTGTTCATCATGGTGACGTGCTGATCGGCGCGGACGGGGTGAAGTCGGTGATCCGCCGCCAGATCGTCGGACCCGATCAACCGGTCTATTCGGGTTTGGCGGCATGGCGCGGTTTGATCCCCGCCGACCGGTTGCCGAAGGATATTATGGGGCCGATCAACACCACATTCGTCGGCCCGGGCCGGCACATGGTGCTCTACTGGCTAGGAAGGCAGAAGCTGCTGAACTTCGTTGCACCGGTCGAAACCGACATGGAAGTCAGGGAAAGCTGGACCGTCCGCGCACCGTGGGACGATCTCAAGGCGGATTTCGACGGATGGCACCCGGTGGTTCAGACCGTCATCGACGCGGCCGACCGGGACGCCTGCTACCGCTGGGCCCTGAACATCCGAAAACCGGTGCGCAACTGGCGCAGCGAGCGGGCGGTGGTGATCGGCGATGCGGCCCATCCGACCCTGCCGTTCCTGGCCCAGGGGGCAGCTTTGGCAATCGAGGATGCGGGTGTGCTGTCGCGGGCGCTGGCAACCGGCGATGCGGTACCGGATATGCTGGAGCGTTTCCAGAATGCCCGTTTCGATCGAACCGCCAGGGTTGTCGACGGCGCGGCGCGGCTGGCGAAGATGAACCACCAGGCCAGCGAACAGGCTCTGCGGACGGCGATGCGAAATGGCGCGGATATCGCCCGCGAGCGTGACGGATGGCTTTACAACTACAACCCGATGACCGTCGATTTCTGACCGGCGGTTCGCCTATCCCCTCAGATCTGAAATCTGTTAACCTGATCGCGGAGGTAATCCATGCTCGATCTTGTAACTGGTCCAGTCCGTCAACTCAGAACCGCTTTCGCGGCGGCAGCATTACTGCTGAGCTCACTCGGCTCACCGGCGCTTGCAACCGATGCGACCCTTTGGAATCACAATGGATCCGTCATGCTGCTGCTGCTCGACGGCGAAAACCTGTCAATTTATTACGACAAACCCAAATCCGGCCTGGAGAGCATCGGGATCGGCCAGGGCACGCTGCTTTTCGAAGGCACTGAGCAACCCGGCGGTTTCATCGAAGGCTATGCCCGGCTTTTCCGCAACGGCTGCGAGCCGGCGGAGTATGCTGTTTCCGGCACAAGATATGATGATGATGTCGCCATCGAGCTGAGAGGCGCGGCACCGGTGCGCGCCTCCGGTGGGTGCGACGTGATTGACTATTCCGGGGCCGGTCCGAACGCCAAGCTGGTGTTCAGTTTTATCGGCCTTGCCGAAAGCGACGATCCGCCGGCGATGAACGCCATAACCGGCGAGATCTGCGGCTGGTACACGATCCTTGCCTGCGGACAGGATGATAGCGCGATCGCCTCTATACGCGATGAGATCGGCGCTTTTGACGGCGATATCATAGACACGTCCGATGAGGGTTTTTCGAATTTTCGGGCCGGCTTCTATTGCCTGGCGATCGGCCCTCTCGGCCGGCGCGACGCCCTCGACCTTGCGGGCGAATGGAAAGGACGCGGCCGTCCGGATGCCTATGCAAAAAACAATTGCCGGGGTCAATGACAATAGCCATCGACCCCGGCAGGAAAGTTTCAGCCATCACGCGGCGGTATGTTCAAGCCCTTCTGCGATGCCGGGCGTGACATACAGCGTTCGAGCCAGGAATTGACATTCTTGAAACTGTCGAATTCAACCAGTTCACCGGCTTCATAGAAATCGCGCACAGTGCGCACCCAGGGGAAAGTCGCAATATCCGCGATGGTATAATCATCGCCCATGATGAATTCGCGTCCGGCAAGACGACCATCGAGCACCCCGAGCAGGCGCTTCGTTTCGCCGGCGTAACGCTCCAGCGGGCGCTTGTCCTCAATGTCCTTGCCGGCGAATTTGTAGAAGAAGCCAAGCTGACCAAACATCGGTCCAATTCCGCCCATCTGAAAGAATACCCATTGCAGGCATTCCAGCCGGCCATGGGCATCGGCCGGTACCAGTTTTCCGGTCTTTTCGGTCAGGTAGACCAGGATGGCGCCGGATTCAAACAGCTGCAGCGGCTTGCCGTCGGGACCGTCGGGATCGAGGATGGCCGGGATCTTGCCGTTCGGATTGAGCGAACGGAATGCCTCGGTGTGCTGGTCGCCATCCATGATCGATACACGATGGGCCTCGTAAGGCAGGCCAAGTTCTTCCAATGCAATCGACACTTTGACGCCGTTTGGCGTCGGAAACGAATAAAGCTGAATAACTTCAGGGTTGGAAGCGGCCCAATGCCGCGCAATTGGAAACTGGGAAAGGTCGGACATTAAAATCATCCTTTGTGGCAAGAAGCCGTTGAAGGTAAACAATGCAGCGCTATCTGGGGGATCGCAGGTTCAAGATCAAGTCTCAGCGGTTGCATATCGTTCCACATCCTCTCTCGACAAATGCACCGCACCGCGCCAGTTTTCCACTGCAACGACGAACGGACGGATTACTTGAACATAACCGTGCAACCGAACGGGACCGAATGCCAGACGACGGCTGCAACGCTCGGCGATCTGGTTGCTCAACGGGTCAGCGCGCAAGGACGGCTTTCAGTGAAGTTCCTAAACGGCCGCACGCGGCTTGACCGGCTTTTCGAAGAAGGCGCTGCCAGGCTGCGGTTGCCGCGACGGCGATCCGATCCACTCGAGGCCGTGCTGATAAACACGGCCGGTGGGCTGACAGGCGGCGACAGGATCGACTGGCAATTCGAGGTTGGCCAATCGTGCCGAACCGTCATGACCACACAGGCCTGTGAAAAGATTTACCGCGCCGCAGATGGTGTTGCGACTGTGCGCACGCGGATCGAGATCGCGGACAATGGTCGGGCCAGCTGGCTGCCGCAGGAAACAATCGTCTACAACAAAGGCAGACTGGAACGCCGTCTCGACGTCGAACTGGCCGAGCGCGCCGAGGTGCTGATTGTCGAACCGATCGTTTTCGGCCGGCTGGCCATGGGCGAACAGGTTACCGATGTCACGCTTCACGACCGCTGGCGCATTCGCCGGGCCGGACGGCTGATCCACGCGGAAGACTTCCGTCTGGGACCCAATGCGGCCGCACAGCTCGACAAACCTTCAGTGGCAGGCGGCGGCATCGCAATGGCAACCATCCTGCTGGTAGCCGATGGGGCGGAGCGGCAACTTGAGGCGGTGCGCGGCCTCATCGGCCCCGGCGACGGCGCCAGTGCCTGGCAGGTTGGGCAATCTGGCAAGCTTCTTGCCAGACTGGTGGCAAAAGACAGTTATGAATTGCGCAATCGCATGGTTCCGCTGCTGGAGCTGCTCAATGGTGAGGCAGAGCTGCCCAGAATTTGGTCAGTTTAGGAGAATCTGAAAAATGAAGCTGACCCCCCGGGAAAAGGACCCGCTGCTGATCGCCATGGCGGCGCAGGTGGCGCGGCGCAGGCTGGAACGCGGCGTCAAGCTGAATCATCCCGAAGCGATCGCTCTGATCAGCGATTTCGTCGTCGAGGGCGCGCGTGACGGCCGCACGGTGGCGGAACTGATGGAAGCCGGCGCCCATGTGATCAGCCGCGACCAGGTGATGGAGGGCATCGCAGAGATGATCCACGACGTACAGGTCGAGGCGACATTTCCCGACGGGACAAAGCTCGTCACCGTTCACGAACCGATTCGTTAAGTCAGGAAAGCGGAACAATGATCCCCGGAGAAATCATCACCGCCGCAGGCGATATCACGCTCAATCAGGGCGCCGAAACAGTCGTGCTGAAAGTTGGCAACACCGGCGACCGGCCGATCCAGGTCGGCTCGCATTATCATTTTTTTGAAACCAATGAAGCGCTGGCATTCGACCGGGAAGCTGCCCGGGGCATGCGCCTCGACATCGCTGCCGGAACGGCTGTGCGGTTCGAGCCCGGGCAGGAGCGCGACGTCACCCTGGTACCGCTGGCAGGCCGGCGCATCGTTCATGGTTTCCAAGGCAAGATCATGGGGCCGCTGTGATGATCACCCGCGCCGTTCTGAAAGACATGTCCATGGAGTTTGCCGATGCCGGCTAGGATCTCACGCGCGGCCTATGCCGATATGTTCGGGCCGACCACCGGAGACAAAGTGCGTCTCGCCGATACCGAACTCTTCGTTGAGGTGGAAAAGGATTTCACCACCTATGGCGAGGAGGTAAAATTTGGCGGCGGCAAGGTCATCCGCGACGGCATGGGCCAGAGCCAGGTCACCCGCGCCGACGGTGCGGTCGATACCGTCATCACCAATGCGCTGGTGATCGATCACAGCGGGATCTACAAGGCCGATATCGGTTTGAGGGACGGTCGTATCGCCGCGATCGGCAAGGCCGGCAACCCGGACACGCAGCCGGATGTCTCGATCATTGTCGGGCCTTCGACCGAGGCGATCGCCGGCGAGGGGAAAATCCTGACCGCCGGCGGTTTCGACGCGCATATCCATTTCATCTGCCCGCAGCAGATCGAAGAAGCGCTGATGTCGGGCGTGACGACGATGCTTGGCGGCGGCACCGGACCGGCGACAGGTACAAATGCGACAACCGCGACACCAGGCGCCTGGCATCTGGGCCGGATGATCCAGGCGGCTGACGGATTTTCAATGAACCTTGCCTTTGCCGGCAAGGGCAATGCCTCGCAGCCCGACGGCCTGATCGAACAGATCGCCGGCGGCGCATCGGCGCTGAAGCTGCATGAGGATTGGGGCACCACACCGCAGGCAATCGACACCTGTCTCACCGTCGCCGACGACATGGACGTCCAGGTGATGATCCACAGCGATACGCTGAATGAAAGCGGCTTTGTCGAAGATACCGTATCGGCGATCGGAAACCGGACCATCCATGCCTTCCACACGGAAGGTGCAGGTGGTGGTCATGCGCCGGACATCATCAAGGTCTGCGGCCTCGCCAATGTCATCCCGTCCTCGACCAATCCGACGCGGCCCTACACGGTCAACACGATTGCCGAACATCTCGACATGCTGATGGTCTGTCATCACCTCGACAGCGCCATCCCGGAAGATGTCGCCTTTGCTGAAAGCCGCATCCGCAAGGAGACCATCGCGGCGGAAGACATCCTGCATGATCTCGGCGCCTTTTCGATCATCGCTTCCGACAGCCAGGCCATGGGCCGTGTCGGCGAGGTGCTGATCCGCACCTGGCAGACCGCCGACAAGATGAAACGCCAGCGCGGGCAGCTTGAGGGCGAGACCGGCGATAACGACAATCTCAGGGTGCGGCGCTACATCGCCAAATACACCATCAACCCGGCAATCGCCCATGGCATGTCGGCAGAGATCGGCTCGATCGAGACCGGCAAGCGCGCCGATCTTGTGTTGTGGGACCCGGCGTTCTTTGGTGTCAAACCGGAGCTGGTGCTGATCGGCGGTTCGATTGCCGCCGCGCCGATGGGCGACCCCAATGCGTCGATCCCGACACCGCAGCCAGTGCACTACCGGCCGATGTTCGGCGGTTTCGGCAAGAACCTGAGCAACAGTTCCGTCACATTCGTCTCCAAGGCCGCCATCGACAATGATCTGGCCAACTCGCTGGGTGTGAGCAAACAATTGCTGCCTGTCAGCAACACCCGCGGCGGCATCGGCAAGTCGGCTATGGTTTTGAACGACGCGACGCCCGAGATCGAGGTCGATCCGGAAACCTATGAAGTGCGCGCCGACGGGGCTCTCCTGACATGCGATCCCGCAACCGTGCTGCCCATGGCGCAGCGTTATTTCCTGTTCTGAAGCGATGTTGCGGGCAACAAAAGTCAGTCACAAGGGCAATTGGTCGAAGCCAGCTGCCGACAAGGTTGTGCTGGATGAGACCGGACGGCATCGCCGGCGTTTCCGAATGCGCGGCGAAAACGGACTGGAATTTCTGCTTGATCTTCCCGAGGCGCGGCTGCTGCGTCACGGCGACGGGCTTGTCCTGGAAGACGGACGAATTGTTGCCGTCGAGGCCGAACCGGAGGAGCTCTACGCCGTCTATGCCACTGACGGGACGCATTTGTTGCGGCTGGCCTGGCATCTTGGCAACCGCCATCTTGCCGCCGATATTTCGCCCGAGCGCATCCTGATCCGGCGGGACCACGTGATCAAGGATATGCTGATAAGGCTCGGCGCAACGGTGCAGGACATTCGCACGCCGTTCGATCCTGAGGGCGGCGCCTATGATGGCCATCGGCACGAACAGAACCACCACCATGGTTGATCCAGCCGGCTCGGAGCAATCTTTGCTGCGCCTGATGACCTGGCTGTCACCGGCCTTTCCGGTCGGCGCGTTTTCCTTCTCGCACGGTTTGGAACGGGCTGTCGAAGACGGGTTGGTCAGCGATCGCGACCAGCTTGCGGAGTGGATCGGCGATCTGATCGCCATCGGTTCGGGCTGGAACGATCTTGTGCTGTTTGCCGAAGCCCGACGGCGCTTTGATGATGCCGTTGCACTGGAGGAACTGAACGAGCTCGCCGAAGCCCTGTGCGGGTCGAAGGAGCGCCAGCTTGAAACCATGGCGCAAGGGACGGCCTTTGCCGATGCGGTGCGAGCCTGGCCGCAATTGATGCTCGACCTGCCGGGCAAGAGGATCGCCTATCCCATTGCCGTCGGTGCGGCTGCCGGCACAACCGGCATCGGACTTGAAGATGCACTGACCGCCTATCTGCAGACCTTTGCCTCCAATCTTGTGCAGGCGGCGCTGCGCCTGCTGCCAATCGGACAGAGCGGCGGGCTGGCTGTTATGGTGCAACTGGAGCCGGTGATCCTCGAGACCGTCGGACGGGCGGCGACTGCGACACTCGATGATCTCGGCTCGGCCACCATTCTGTCGGAGATCGCCACGATGAACCATGAAACCCAGAACAGCAGGATTTTCCGGACATGAGCAACGGACCGCTTCGGATCGGCATCGGTGGACCAGTCGGGTCCGGCAAGACCACGCTGACGGAAAAACTCTGCAAGGCCATGCGCGCGCACCATTCCATCGGTGTCGTCACCAACGACATCTACACGCAGGAAGACGCCCTTATCCTGGCGCGGACCCAGGCGCTCGGCGAAGACCGGATCATCGGGGTTGAAACCGGCGGCTGCCCACACACCGCGATCCGTGAGGACGCGTCGATCAATCTTCAGGCAATCGACGAACTGACCAGCCGCATTCCGGATCTCGAAATCGTGTTCATCGAATCCGGCGGCGACAATCTGGCCGCAACGTTTTCGCCGGAACTGGCCGATCTGACGCTTTACGTCATCTCGGTTGCGCAGGGTGAAAAAATTCCGCGCAAGGGCGGTCCGGCGATCACCCGCTCCGATCTGCTGATCATCAACAAGACCGATCTGGCACCGCATGTCGGTGCCGACCTGGAGGTGATGCGATCCGACACGATCACTGTTCGCGGCGAGCTGCCGTTTGTCTTCACCGATTTGTTGCGCGGTGACGGGCTCGACGGCATCAT
>JAJFHT010000039.1 GCA_021775495.1 Hyphomicrobiales bacterium
CCCCGCCTTTCGTTTGCGACGAAAAATTACATGGATGCCTACTTTGGCGTCTCGAGCGCCGCCGTCGCAAGTTCCGGGTTGACCCCCATTCCACTTCCGGTGGTTTCAAATCAGCAGGTCTTGAGGCCAATGTCCGCTATGATCTGACCGAAAACTGGGTGGTTGAAGGCGTGGCCAGTTGGAACAGGCTCATCGGGGATGCCGGCTCATCGCCCATTGTGGCGCTTGGCGATAAAAACCAATATGTATTCGGTATCGGATTTACCCGTAAATTTGAAATCGGGTTTTGAGGAAATCTCCCACTATTTTGACAATGTGGTATTGGCCTCTTTGAGAAAACAATTGACCCGGATGACCACGCAGGCACAAACGTCTCTGATGGGCGCAAATCGAATATCTTGCAGTCAGACAAATGAGTTGATGCAGAGCACTGTGGAAAGCGGCAATGCGCATAGCCGCACACATGGCTGCTTCAATACTCGTAGCCCTCGCATCGGCTGGTTGCCTGCGTTTGCCTTGCACTTGATTGTGGCGGCAACGCTCATTTTCAATGCCGGGTTGGTTCACGCCCAGACGCAAGAATCGGAAGCTGGCATCCAGGTCGCAACTCAAGATGACGCTAACGAAGCCGCTCTCAAGGCAATCACCAGCATTCTTGAAGCCCAGAAAGCAATACGCGAGAGAGCCGATCAGCTTCGCCGGTCGATTGATGAAGCTGCAACAGAAGTCGACAAAAACGAACTTCTTGAAAAACTTCGGGACGCCAATCTTGATCATGCAAAGCTTGAAGACCAGGTCGTGAGTCTGGCAACCGGCGTTGCTGAAAGCAAACTCAATCCCGAGGATGAAAAATTCGAGCTACAGGAAGAATTGGAACAGCTTGTTCGCCCTTTCGTATCGATCCTGAAGTCGGCAACAGAAAACGCCCGGGAAATAGAGCTTCTCAAACGCGACTTGCTGGCGGCGGGTGAAGCGGAAAAGCAGGCCGAACAGGCAATCACCCGTCTGACGCCGTTGATTGAGCAGGCGCCCCAAACCGGTCCTGTATCGGAACGCCTGCAAGCGATCCTGCAGGATTGGCAGAAAAGACAGGTCCTCGCTCAGGACCAGGCGACCACTGCTCGCCAGCAGTTGCGTACGCGGCTGAATGAAAAAATCGATCCCGCCGATGCCGCAAGCAGCGCGTTCACGTCCTTTTTCAGCGATCGGGGGCGCAACGAGTATTTTGGTGTCGTGGCGTTCTTTTTGGTTCTGCTACTGCTCCGCGCCTTGCGCGGGATACTGCTTGTCTTGATCGGTGCGCCGCGCAACAGAAGTTTTCCTGTTCGTCTGGGTGCGCTGATCTACGATGTCCTGACGGTTTGCCTGGCGTTCGGAATCACGATTGCAATATTCAACTACTACAATGACTGGTTTCTGACGGGCGCCATGCTGCTGGTTTTTCTGACGATCGGCTGGTTCATTCTTAAGTCGCTTCCAAGCCTGTTTGAACAGGTTACGCTGTTGCTGAACCTGGGAGCGGTTCAGGAGGGCGAGCGCGTCGTCATCAACAACGTTCCCTGGCGTGTTTCCAAACTCGATCTTTATACAGATCTTGAAAATCCGACCCTGCGCGGCGGTCACTACACCGTTCCTGTGCGCGAGTTGCGGGGACAGCATTCCAGGCCCATGGACGGCAGGGAAAAATGGTTTCCCTGTGAAGAGGGTGATTGGGTCGTTCTTGACAATGGATTGTGGGCTGAAGTGATTTTGCAAAGCCCGGAGGCCGTTCATCTTCGCGAAGAAGGCGGCGCGGTTTCCCATCTTACCACATCAGCATTTCTCGATCAGAATCCCAAAAATGTTTCACATACGTTTCGGGCAACGGTTGAATTCGGGGTCGACTACACCCACCAGTCCGACGCGCCTGACACGATCCCCAGGACGATGCAGGTCTATGTTGACCGCAGGCTCCGCGAGATATTCGGCGATGAAAATATCATTGCCACACATGTTAATCTGTTCAGGGCAGGAGCCTCGTCACTTGACTACGAAATCGAGGCAGATATCGGCCCCGGTATGGGACATGCCTATGAGACGATTGAGCATGCCTTGATCAGGTTTGCCGTTGAATGCTGTTCACAAAACAACTGGACCATACCGTTCCCGCAATTGACTGTTCACAAGCTGACGTGACGCTGACAACTGGACTTTTCCGGATCACAATCCTGTATTTTTGCCCGGGACAAAATGGATTACAGATCCAAACAGGCGTTAGAGGCCAACGCTGATATGCTCAATGCTGGAGGCCTGTCAGAATACAATGGCACAGTGGGATCTTCAGGCTTGAACCATGTCTATGCAACAAATTGTATTGTCTGAGAGTTTGGCGCGTGCTGGCTGGCTTCAGCCCTGATCAAAAGGCTTCAGCCGCATTTTTGTCCGGTGGCCGGCTTCAGGTTTCGTCCCGTCAGGTTTCACGCCATGATGATAGGTTTTTTGCCATTTCTTCTTGCGGGCTTCCGAGTCCGGCTCCTTCAGATCCTCGATGAAATTTCGGCGGGACCGGCTCCACTCGGCGTGATTTGCGGACAGGTCCGCATTTTCCGACAGCGACCGGATTGACGGCTCGGCCGATTCAAGCAGATCGAGGCTCATCGGAAAAATGAAACAGATCGGTTCGTCCTTTTCGAACCAGACCCGTTGACCGGCCCGCGTGAACTTCCAGTTCATGGTGAAGCTGTACGGACTCCAGAAGGTCTCGACCACGCCGGTCAACGGCTGGATTCCATCCTTGAAATGATTGGGGGAACCGCCGACCCAGAGGGAAACTCCCGGATCGGTTTCAAACAGACCGGTTATATGAAAAGTCAGGACGCCGGAACCAAAGTGGCTAATCGCCGCCGGCGGAGTTTCGTCCTCCGCGCGAATGCGGATGGCGTCGATTGCCGGAGTACCATGCCACACCGCGCTGAAGTCCGAAGCATTGAGGATTTCCCATCCCGATGCGTTGGCGATCGAAAGCGGCAGGCAACGATTAGCAAACCGCTCGGGCGTTTCGTCCATCCATTGTCGTGAGGCGGAAGCCGGGCGTATCGACGGAGAGTTTCCGGATGTCGGATAAAAGTTGAATTTCATGGTGTTCCACGATCAGGACAAAGGCCGGGTTTGTCAAACCGCAGGCAATCCCTATTGTGGACGAAGGGTATTTTTTGGCGTCCGCACCATTTGTGTGGCAAGCCGTTTGGGGTCCGGGTGTTGGTTCAGTTATTCCTGTCATTTGCAGATGGCCTGCACCGGATTACCGCAGCGGCCTGTCTGGTGCTGATGACAATCCTGTTTCTGGCCGAAATTATCATTGTGCTGCTGCGTTATGTCTTTGGCATCGGGTTTCTGGAATTGCAGGACATCGTTTCCTATAGCTTCGCTGTTCTGGTCGTGCTCGGCCTCCCGGTAACATTGCGGCTCGACAAACATGTCCGCGTCGATGTCTTTCGGGATTTCCAGTCAGTCCGGACCGCCCGGCTGTCCGACACGGTCGCGATCTGTGCCCTGCTGATCCCGGTTTTCGGCATGACACTTTATTTTGTCATGCCGGACATCGTCTACGCCTGGAGTATCCGCGAAGGCTCGGTCGAAACCGGCGGGCTGCCCGGGTATTTCGTCGTCAAGACGGCACTGCCGTTAAGCTACGCGATGATGATCATACAAGGCATCGCCATGATGCTCGGAGCAAAAAATCCGGGCACTACCGATGGCCTGAATGCCAATGACCGCTGAAGTGACCTGGCTCATCCTGCTGATGATCAGCCTGCTCGCCGGCATTCTGTCCGGCGTTCCAGTGATGCTGGTGATATCGGGCGTGCCGCTGCTGGTGGCCGTCGCTGCATCGTTTTTCGGCGCGTTTGATCTGGCTTTCCTGCTGGCCTATCCGCAACGTGTGTTCGGGGTGATGAACAACACGCTTCTGATCGCCGTGCCTTTGTTCATCCTTATGGGAGTGCTTCTGGAGCGGTCACGGGTGGCGGAACGCATGCTGGTCAATGTCAGCCGGATGCTCGGCGGATCGAGTGCCATGCTGGCGCTTTCCGTGGTTATCGTCAGCACGCTGATCGCCGCATCCACCGGGGTCATTGGCGCGACCATCGTCATGCTGGGCATGATCAGCCTGCCGGCGCTGCTGCGCGCCGGTGTGCCGCCGCGCCTGTCAAGCGGACTGATCTGCGCATCCGGCACGCTGGGGCAGATCATCCCGCCATCGATCGTGTTGATCCTGCTCGGTGATCAGATCTCAAACGCCTATATCGAAGCGCAGCGGAATATCGGCAATTTCGCGCCCGATCCGGTCTCGGTGGGCGACCTGTTCGCCGGTGCCCTGTTTCCCGGACTGGTGCTTGTCGTACTCTACGCGGTTTTCGCGGTTGTTGCGATCTGGATGCTACAACCGGCTGCCCCGGCAGGCCCGGCGCTACCGCCTGATGCCATCGACTTCGAGACCGGCGATCCCGGACTCTGGCTGCTGGCGCGCGATTCCCTCCCGCCCATCCTGCTGATTCTGGCGGTTCTCGGATCGATCCTCGTCGGCGTTGCGACGCCGACGGAAGCCGCGGCTGTCGGAGTTGCCGGGACGCTGTTGTTGACGGCGGCAAACCAGCAGGCAACCAGCCGCAACTTTCGCCTTTTCATGGCGCTGACCGCCTTTGCCGCATTCGCCATCGTCCTGTTGAAGGGTCTTGGCTGGACCCGCATCGATCTCAGCGGAGGCGTCGATCTCAAACCGGTCACCTTCCTGGCAATCGCGCTCTCCGCAGTGGTCCTCGCCGGCATTCTGATGGCATCGCTGCAACTGTGGCACCGCCGAATTCTGGGGGATGCGATCGGATCGACAGTTCAGGTTTCGGCGATGATTTTCGGCATCGTGCTGGCGGCCAGCCTGCTGTCGCTGGTGTTTCGTGGCTTCGGCGGCGACGAGATGGTGCGCAGCATGCTGACGGGCCTGCCCGGCGGCGCGGTCGGCGCTCTGATCGCAACCATGCTGGTGATTTTCCTTTTGGGATTCATCCTGGAATTCGTCGAAATCATCCTGATCGTCATTCCAATCGTCGGGCCGGTTCTACTCGAAAGTGATTTCAATCCGGTCTGGTTCGCGATCCTCGTGGCGATGAATCTGCAGACTTCATTCTTGACGCCGCCGTTCGGATTTGCGCTTTTCTACTTCCGATCCGTCGCGCCAAAATCGATCACAACCAAGGATATATATCTTTCCATCATACCCTTTGTGGTCATACAACTGATTGCAATGGGCATCCTGGTGGCATTTCCGTCGCTGGCGACGTGGTTGCCATCGGTGCTCTTTGGCTAGGGTCAGGACTCTAGATAATTGCCAATACCAACGTCCAATTGTGGAGGAATATATGAAAAGAAGACAGTTTTTGAAAACCGGCGCAACCGTTCCGGTTGCAGCCGCAGCTCTTGCCGCCCCGGCTATTGCCCAAGGCAAGATCGAGTGGAAACTTCCGACCAGCTTTCCGGCCAAGGCGCCCGGCGTCGGCACCAACGTCACCAGTTTCGCAAGCCGCGTTAATACGATGTCTGGCGGCCGGCTGACCCTGAAAGTGTTTTCCGGCGGCGAACTGGTACCGCCTTTTGCCGTCGAGGATGCGGTTCAAAATGGGACCGCCGAAATCGGCCATTCGACACCCTATTATGCCGCCGGAAAGAACACCGCGCTGCACATGTTCTCCGCCGTACCGTTCGGCATGAGTGCTGTGGAACACAGTGCCTGGCTGAAATTTGGCGGCGGCCAGGAACTGTGGGACGAGATCTATGCCGAGCGTGGCCTGAAAGGGTTTTATTCCGGCAATTCGGGTGTCCAGGCGGCTGGTTGGTTCAAGAAACCGATCGATTCGCTTGCCGATCTGTCGGGGCTCAACATGCGTATTGCCGGTCTCGGAGGCGAGGCCATGCGCAAGCTGGGAGTCAACGCCGTGCTGCTGCCGCCGCCGGAAATTTTTCCGGCTTTCCAATCCGGCGCTATCGATGCCGCCGAATGGGTCGGACCGATGCTCGACCAGGCATTCGGCCTGAACAAGGTCGCAAACATTTGCTACATGCCGGCGTTTCATGAACCCAGCGCAGCGCTTGAAGTGGTCGTCAACAAGGAAGCCTATGACGGTCTGCCAGCCGATTTGCAGGCGATCATTGCCAATGCAGCCGAAGCGACCTCGGTCGAAACGCTGGCGCAGTTCGATTATTTCAATGCGCTCGCAATGAGCCAGTTGAAGGAAAAAGGCGTGGATTTCCGCGCATTCCCGGCCGAGGTCGTTGCCGCCCTGCGCAAGGCATCCGGCGAGGTTCTGGCCGAACAGGCGGCGGCAAATGCTGCTTTCAAGAAAGTCTGGGAGAGTTATTCGGAATTTCTCGCTCTGGCGAGCGACTATGCCAGTGTGGTCAAGGTCCCGAGCTTCCAGCAGCGTCTCGGCTGAAGCAACAGGCTTTTTGCACGAACAATCGGGCGCGCGTTCATACCGGACGCGCGCCCGGAACCGGGACCAGGTCGACCGGTGCCTGCACTTCCACTTTTACCGGCGGCGCCAGAACGACGATTTCCTGTGGTTCCGCCACGCCCTCGACAATCGCGGTTTTGTACTCGGCGGCAAAATTGCTGCGGTAGTTCTTATCCATGGCTTCGCGATAGGTGTTGGCGGCAACAATCAGTCTCGAACCGAGCACCTTGTTGTGTTTTTCCAGCTTGGCCGAGTAGTTGACCGCAGACCCGATGACGGTGATCTCTAGCCGGTTTTCCTGGCCGACAGCCCCGAACGCAACCGGACCTGAGGCAACACCGATGCCGATGCCGGCTTCCCGGATGTCCCGCAGCGCCGGTTCTTCCTCCTGCCATTTCTCCACATCAAGCAGAATGCGCTCGGCAGCCTCGATCGCCAGCACCGAACCGGCGGCCCGGTCACCGTCGACGCTGAACGTCGCCATGATGCCGTCACCCATGAACTTGTCGATCACGCCGCCGCAATTCTGTACGATCGGTACGATTCGGCTCTGATAGCGTGACAGGGTGAGCATGACGTCAGATGCTTCCATATCGGCGGCCATGCGTGAAAACCCGCGAATATCGACAAACAGGATGGCCGCCTCGCGGTTTTCCCCCTTGCCTGCCTCCAGCTGATCGGCGCTTTCGCGAATTCCGCTGGCTATGCTGGTATCGAAAAACCGCGACAAATCCCTGGCTGCCACCTGCTCGGTGACGGCGCTGACCAGCAGATTGTTCGACGCATTGACCACAAGGGTCAGAACCGCCGTGACCAGCATAATCGACAGTATCTTGTCGATCTCGGCGCCGATCAGTATCGAGTTCGACGTCAGATATTCCACATAGGAGTGGGTCAGCATGTTGTCGCCCGGGTCGATGCGGATGACATAGAAGATCATTGCCGCCCAGCCAAGCGCAGCAACCAGCCCGGATGCGATCACGAATCGCGATTCAAACCTCAATGCGCGAATGGCAATGAAGATGAAGACGTAAAGCAGCGTCGGCGCTTTGAGGATGAAAGAGGCCGGCTGCATGTATTGCAGGTGAAAACTGATCATCAGGCTGTAGAGCAGACCAAAATCGAACAGGATCGAACCATAGACCGACCAGTGTGGCAGTTTCTGCCGGATCGACCAGAACAAACCGATAATGCTGACCACGAGATAGGCCCCGAGGACATAAGGCACAGGCGAAAACGCCTCGTCGGGACTGGTTTTCGGGCTGATCGCGTAGATCAGCGAGAACATCAGTACGATTGTCAGCTGGATCAGGCGTGCCATGATTTCATTGGCACGCTCGCGCTCGTCAAGCGCCGCATGGACGCGCTTCGGCAGAAGATCGCGCCGGGTTCCACGGCGAAAATGTTTTATAACGAACTCAATCAGAGCCACGGCAAGTCTCCATCCGGCCGCTGATTCCAGCATCAGGGCAGGCATTCGCAATACCAAAGGAGGCGCGAATAGAATACCAGTTTCCGCCCTACAAACGCATCAATTCGATTGAACGGCCCGTGATTGACAGGTGATAGCAGTGTGAAGGGCAAACAAAAAAACGGGCATTCGGCATCAAAACACGTTATTGGAGAGACAGAGTTTCCTCCAGTTTCAAGATTTCATGTCCTCGTCCCCACCAGATGCCCAAACGCGGTTCGCCGCGTTCAGCCACCCGGCATTTGTCCGGTACTGGGCCGCACGGTTCCTTGCCACATTCGCAACCCAGATCGTGTCGGTGGCGGTTGGCTGGCAGATTTACGACCTGACCCGGGATCCGTTCGATCTCGGCCTTGTCGGCCTGATCCAATTTGCCCCGTCGCTGCTGCTTGTGCTGGTCACCGGTGCGGTCGCCGACCGGTTCGGCCGCCGCCTTATCATGGGCGTCGCCGTGCTGGTCGAAGCGGTCTGCGCGCTTTCGCTTGTCCTTCTGACGCTGCGCGGGCTGACATCGCCGCTGCCGGTCTTCGCCGTGCTCGCGGCGTTTGGAGTGGCTCGGGCCTTTTTCGCACCGGCCTCCGCCGCCCTGGTGGCCAATCTGGTGCCGCCGGCCGATTTTGCCAATGCTGTTGCCTGGAATTCATCCGCCTGGCAGACAGCGACCATTGTTGGCCCCGTCGCTGGAGGCCTGCTCTATGGCCTGGCCGCTGAATCGGCTTATCTGGTGGCGGCCGTTTTCATGGTCCTGGCGTCGGTTCTGGCCTTTTCCGTACCCAAACCGCGCCAGCACAGCGAAACGGAACCGGTTTCACCGGGAACGCTGTTTGCGGGTTTTCAGTATATCTGGAAGGAAAAGATCGTTCTGGGCGCGATCTCGCTCGATCTGTTTGCCGTGCTGCTCGGCGGTGCTGTCGCACTGTTGCCCGTCTATGCCCGTGACATTCTGGAGCTTGGACCCTGGGGCCTCGGCCTGTTGCGCTCGGCGCCGGGCATTGGAGCGGTATTGACGGCAGTCTGGCTGTCAGGTCATCCGGTGCGCAATCATGCCGGCCTGATCATGTTCGGATTTGTCGGCCTGTTCGGGGTGTTTACCGTGATGTTCGGCGTGTCGACTATCACCTGGCTCTCCATCGTCGCGCTGGCACTGATCGGTGCCGCCGACATGGTCAGCGTCTATATCCGGGAAACCCTTATTCAGTTGTGGACGCCCGACCGCCTGCGCGGCCGGGTCAATGCGGTGAACATGGTGTTTGTCGGCGCCTCGAACGAACTCGGCGAATTTCGCGCCGGCACCATGGCCGCACTGATCGGTACGGTTCCGGCCGTTATCTTTGGCGGTGTCGGTGCCGTCGCCGTTGCCGGCATATGGGCCTATCTGTTCCCGGAACTGCGCCGCGCCAGACATCTGGACGGGCGGAGTTAGATCACTTCCTGGTTAGCTTGAAGCGTATCTCCAAAAACCCGATCGAGGAACCGTGTCAGCCAGCTGCGCAGATGCGTATCCCAGATCATCCGGCCTTCCAGGTGCTCATTCCCTTTCTGGGCGCCGGGCAGGTCGAACCGAGCGGCACCGTGCACGGCCCAGCGGTGCATCATAACCCGCGTCAGTTCCGCATGGAACTGCACGGCCCAGGCGTTCTCGCCATATCGGAAGGCCTGGTTGGGATAGGCGTCGGCGGTCGCCAGCAGGACGGCATCACTTGGCAGTGAAAAACCCTCCCGGTGGAAATGGTAGACCATATCCGGCCATTCCATCAACGCTTCGCCGGCCTCCGTCGCCCTCAGCGGATACCAGCCGATCTCGACAAGCCCTTCCTCATTTGTCGCAACACTGCCGCCGAGATGATTGACCAGCATTTGCGCGCCAAGGCAGATACCGAGAAACGGTTTGTTTTCCGACAGCGGAACTTTCAGCCAATCGGTTTCGTCTCGGATGTAGCTGTCACCATCATTGGCACTCATCGGGCCACCAAAGATGACCGCCCCGGCATGCTCTTCCAACGTTTCAGGCAAGACATCGCCGAGTGGCGGTCGCCTGATGTCGAGTTCAAAACCGGATGCCTCGAGCATCTGGCCGACACGGCCAGCGCTTGAACGTTCCTGATGCAGGACAGTGAGTATTCGACCACTATGGCCGGTCGGCCCGCTCATTCCTTGCCGGTGTCCTCCGTCTTGCGCCCGATCTTGGATTCGACCCGCTGCCGCATGGCAATCCGGTCCCGCTGGCCAACGCCGATCAGTTCGGCGACGCGCCAGACCACATTGTCTTCCAGTTCATGCAGCACGCCGTCGGCGAAAACCATTTCCCACATGATTTCGATGAAATTCACCCGCGAAGCATCGTCGAGATGGCGTTTGAGCACGCTGGTAAAGGCATAGAGGTCGATGGCTTCCTGTTCGGCTCTCTCGGCGTCTTTCAGCAATGCTGAAAGATTGGCGCCCTCGACATCATAGGTTGCAGCCAGCAATTCCTTCAGGCGGTTTTTTTCAGAATCCTTGCGAATGCCGTCCGCATCAATGACATGCAGCATCAGAGCAGTGGCGGCGATCCGCGGGTCGTCCTGATCCGCGCGGTCACTATCGCCGCTGCTGGCCGGAAGGCCCTGAAGAAAGGACAAAAGACGGTCAAACATATCAGAATCCGCATCACGGGAGAACGTATCGTTGGCTGCCCGGTATAGTGCGAGAAACGCCTCAGAACAACCGAAACCGCTGCCCGACCTGTTCATCGTCCTTGTCGGGTTCGACGCCCGGGTCGTCCGGTTGCCGTGATATCAGAACTTCGTCTTTCTCCTCTTCGGCACCATCACCATCATCTGCAGCCCCGTTCGTTTTCGCTTCCACTTCGCTATCGGCTTCCGCCACCGGCTGATCTGCGGCGCTGGTCTTCTCTGGAATCGCCGTCTCACCGTCCTCGGCAACCGGTTCATCGGCGGGCTCAGCTTCCACGGTTTCGACCGGAGCCTCTTCCTCTTCGACCACGTCGATGATCTCGGCTGCTTCCTCCTCCGGCTGCGGCTCCTCTTCCTCCGGAATGGCCTCCACGGCGATCACTGGAGCGATGACGGCAACCGGACTCACGGCCGGACGGGTGAAATCCGGCTCTTCAAGCAATGGACCAAGCCGCTCGACCGGAACCCGCCATTCGAATGCATCGATGCGGCCGGTGACCGGCGACACCGGCGCCCAGACTTCCGACACGTACCCATCCGCAGTCCAGGCCGCATCCCTGGGGGCACGCACGGCGGCGGAGAGCCATTGCCGGATACGTCCCTGATCACCGGTTTCCTGTTCTTCGATATCGGCCAGCAACAGATAGGCACCCTCTGACGGCTGCAATCGAAGTACGGATTCGACCGAATCCCGCGCCTGGTTGAAATCGCCGGCTTCGAGCGCCGCACGCGCCACGGCCATCATGGATTCGGGGTGGTTCTGCTTGATCGATTGCAGCCTGCGGGCGCGCTTCAGCCGGTCTGCAGCCGAATCGCCGACACGGGCATGAACATAGGCCTCCGAAACGTCTGGATGCGGCTGCTTTTTCCACATCGCCTCAAGCAGTTTCGATCCCTTGCGCAGATCGCTGAGCCGAAACAGCGCGGCAGCGGCGGTCGCAGCCGCCGGAACCAGCTCAGGCGCCAAACGGTTGGCCTCTAGCGCGGCATTCTTGGCCGCGACGGAGTCGCCGTCCACAACGGCCATTGCCTTGGCGGTCAGCAACACGGCACGGCGCCGGTCATAGGCGGGTTTTTCGACTCGGTGCGCAGATTTCTGCCGTTCCAGCAGGCCGAGAGCGCCATCCCAGTCGCCACTCGCCGTTTTCATCTCAAGTGTCGCATTGGCGGCCCAGGACAATTGCGGCGCCTGTTCCGCGGCTTCCTCGGCATAGTGCCGGGCGGCTTCATGGTCTTTCAAACGCTCGGCTTCCAGATAGAGACCGCGCAGCGCCAGCACCCGCGTTTCCGGATCATCCAGCATTGTCTCGAATTTGCGCCGCGCCGCATCATGATCGCCATCGAGCAGCGATGCCTGTGCTTCCAGCAGATGCAGCAGCGGTTCCTGATCCGAATTCAGCAGTTTGGAAGCCTGGCGCGCCATGTCGTGGGCCAGTGCACCATCCCCGGCGCCCGCGGCAATCATTCCGGTCGACAGCGATTGATAGCCGCGATCGCGTTTGCGGGCACGGAAATAGCGGCTGACGGCGCGGGGAGAATTCCACAGGCTTTTGAGCAACCACCAGATGATCATCACCGCCGCGACAACCGCGACAATCGCCACGGCGGCAACCATCAGCGTGACCTGGTAACGCACACCGGCAACGGTAACGACCAATTCGCCCGGCCGTTCCGCCAGCCAGGAGAAACCGAGACCAAGCGCGAAGATCAGAACAAGAAAAATCAGTACACGTATCATGATCCGGCCCTCTACTCTTTCGAACCGGTCAAGGCGCCGGAAAGCGTCCTGTCGACCAGATCATTCGCCTGCATCCGCGCTCGGACTTTCTCGATCAGATCACCTCCGGCCGCACGGACGGCTTCGGGCAGCTTTTCATACTCGCTGATCACCGCTTGCAGATCGCCTTTTTTGAGCGCGACCTCCATCCGGGCAATGATTGCCGGAGCGTCATCACCTTTCACATCACCGACCGGCCGGACATCGACCAGCGAACGGGCGCTTGCCATCAGCCTTTCCACCATCCCGGCATCTTCAGGAACCGGCCGGCTCGCAACGATCATCGCACCTGCCGCCTCGGTAAAGAGATCGGCAATATCGGCTTCCGTCGGGACGCCGCTAGCGGCCAGATTGCGCAATGCCGCGACCTCCTCGCCACCATCGGCCACCGATGCATAGGTCTCCAGTTCCGACATGAACGGATCACCGCGATCGATCGCCGACTTCAGCGCCGCCGCGGCGATTGCCCGTGCAATGCGCGGCTGCCCGGCACTAACTGTGCTTTTGCGGTCGAGTTCCAGCACTTCCGCTTCAATCGCTGCAAGACGATCGGCCAGTGCGCCGGAAGACCCGGACTGATTCTCTGCGGAAGATTGCGCCGCCGTCGCCTTCTCCTCAACTGAATGCAGCGCTGTCTCAATTGCATCGATGCGCCCGTTGACAGCCTCGAGCGCGGCGGTATCCGTTTTGCCAACCGTCGCGGGTGCTGTTTTCAGGCCGGCGATTTTCTGCTCGATCTCGTCAAGCGCCGCCTGAAATTGCTGCTGTCCGATACCGGCGGCCGGCGGTTTGGCCGACTGAAGGGCGCTGACATTGTCGGAAAGTTCCGCAAGCTGTTTGCGCAAAGCGTCGGTCGCAGAGTTGTCGACCGCCACCGATGCAGGCTGTTGCGCTGAAGGCGCGGGGAAGATACCTGCCCATTGCAGGGCACCGCCCGCCAGCAAGGCTATCACCGCGCCGATCAATCCGGAAAGAATAAGCGATGGCCGACCGGCTGTACGGACAGGCTGCTGCTCGGGCGAGGCCGACTGCTCCGTTTCTGGTGCATGGTCCCCATCTGCAGCCTCCGGAGGAGTGTCCTCGGCCGGCGCCTCTTTGCTCTCCGGAGGTTCGATAGGAGAGGTGTCTGACACAACGTCCGGCTCGCCGGCCTGCTGTTCAGGATCGCTGGAATCCTTTTCCACCGGTTCCGATTCCAGATCGATCGTCACCGGCTTTTTTCTGGATTTGGAATGACGAGTGCGGGGAGACTTCACCACGACAATGCTCCGCAAATTGGAAGGGCTCAAACGGGCTTTAGCGAGCCAACAAGGTTGTTTTCAAAATCATTTAGCACAGAGATTGTGGCGCGAAAGGCACCGATCAGGATCGGGTGAAATTTCCGCTGTTCAAAATTTCCAGCACGGCGTCCTCGGTCGGTGTTTCGGTAACCACTAACCGCGCCTCACTGACCTCTTTCAGCGCCAGGCCTATACGTCTGGACAGACAGAGAAACAAAGCTGATTCAAGGAGATGAGAAAGCTCCGGTTCATCGAGAAGCCTGCTGATTTGCTCTGCGGCAATCACCGAATAGACCAGTACAGCAGCGACCGGTGAATGAGACAAAAGGTCTATCAGATTTTTAGTTGTATAACTGACTAATTTCGTATCATAGGTTTCGACCACGTCAACCGGCACATCCGAAGCGGCAAGCAACCGCTCAAAATCCGGACGCCGTACACGGCCCGCAAGGTAGAGAATATTTTGGCCCGGCTTCGACCAGCCGGCCATTTCCCGGGCCAGTGATTCGGCATTTCCTTTACCGGTCCACTCAACCTGCATGCCCGATCTGCGCGCCTCGTTGGCAGTCGATGGCCCAACCGCGAAAACCGGCAGGCTTGCGATTGACCGCAGCTGTTCATCGGGCAGATATCGGATGGCGTTGGCGCTGGTCATTGCCACCGCATCCACATTGCCATCCACCGGAAATATCAGATCATTCACCGGTTCGATTTTGCTGAGTGGCAGCAAAACCGGATCAAATCCGGCGACGGCCAATCGGTTCCCGGTTTGCCCGGCACCAGGCTCGGGACGCGTGACCAGGATGCGCAAACCCATCCCGTGCTAGTTCCAGCCGTCAAAAAAGCCGGGGCCGGCGGCATGGCGCAGGAGCTCGCCCTGCTTCCGGCCGATATCACCAGCATCGACGACGGCGTCCTCCGTGGAGGTGTCGTGTACGATGGTGCCGTCGGGCGACAGAATCATTCCGTGAAATTGCAGCCGGTCACCTGTGATGACGGCAAGGCCGGCGATGGGAGTGCGGCAGGACCCATCAAGCGCAGCCAGAAACCCACGCTCGCAGGCAAGCGCCAGTCCGGTGTCCCGGTGGTGCAGTTTCGAAACCATCTCTCCGCATTGTGTATCGCCGATTCTGCTTTCAATGCAAATGGCGCCCTGCCCCGGCGCCGGAAGGAATTCATCCACTGGCAAGAGCTGGCTGATCACGGATTCAAGACCGAGCCGCCGCAAACCGGCATTTGCCAGCAGAGTGGCATCGACCACTCCGTCCCGTAGCTTTTTCAGGCGCGTCTGCACATTGCCCCGAAAGATCTCAACCCGAAGATCCGGTCTGATCCGCCGGATCAATGCCTGGCGCCGCAGTGATGACGATCCGACCCTGGCTCCCTTCGGCAAATCTGTCAGCTTCTTGCAGTCCCGTCCGATAAACGCATCGCGCGGATCTTCCCTCTCCAGGAAGGCCGAGAGTTCCAGCCCGTCCGGCAAGACGGTCGGCATGTCTTTCGACGAATGGACCGCGATGTCGATCCGGCCATCGAGCAGCGCCTCTTCGATTTCCTTGGTGAACAGTCCTTTGCCGCCGATCTCCGACAAGGGCCGGTCGGTCACTCGGTCGCCCAGTGTGGAAATCACCACGATTTCGAAGGCCATTTCCTCCAGGCCGTGCGCGCTCATTAGCCGGGCGCGCACTTCTTCGGCCTGCGCCAATGCCAGCGCACTGCCGCGGGTTCCGATCCTGAATGGCTTTGTTTGCATGTCGCGCCGTCCGTGTTAGAGCGTTTTAGAGAAATGTGGAGACCGGTCTTCCGTCCGGAAATGCATATGATCTGTGTGCCTGGAGCCCGCTTTCAGCCCGACCGAAAGCCGAGCGTCCCGGTGCCGAGTTCTTGAGGCTCCTGGGAGCCTGTTTATCGGGGAAATCTTGGTGCGGCAATGATTGGCGCGAGCGTCCGTGTGCTTGGCATAGAAACCAGTTGTGACGAGACCGCGGCTTCCGTTGTCTCGCGTAATGGCAGCGGCAATCCCTCAATCCTGTCGAGTTCCGTTTTAAGTCAGATCTCCGAACACGCCGCCTTTGGCGGAGTTGTCCCGGAAATTGCCGCGCGTGCCCACGTCGAAGCTCTGGACGGTATCATCGAAGCGGCGCTGCGCGACGCCGAAACCCGTCTGGAAGACCTGGACGCCATTGCGGTCAGCACCGGTCCGGGTCTGATCGGCGGCCTGATCGTCGGCCTGATGACCGCCAAGGCGATGGCCGCCGCCTTGGCCAAGCCGCTGCTGCTGATCAACCACCTGGAAGGGCATGCGTTGACGGGCCGGTTGACCGATGATCTGCCCTTTCCCTACCTGCTTTTGCTGCTGTCCGGCGGGCATACCCAGTTGATCAGTGTTCAGGGTCTTGGTCAGTACCGGCGTTTGGGAACGACCATTGACGACGCCATCGGTGAGGCCTTCGACAAGACGGCCAAACTGCTCGGACTGCCCTATCCCGGCGGACCGAACGTCGAAAGGGCCGCGCTGTCGGGTGATCCGACCCGGTTTTCCTTTCCGCAGCCCCTCAAGGGCCAGGACCGGCTGGATTTTTCCTTCTCGGGACTGAAGACAGCCGTGCGCCAGACCGCCGGCAGTCTGGCGCCGCTCTCGGACCAGGATGTGTCGGACATCTGCGCGTCTTTCCAGGCAACCGCCGCGGCCGCGCTGACCGAGCGGACCGAGCGGGCATTGAATCGGTTTCTTCAGACACATCCCGATCTGGCGGATCCCGTTCTCGTCGCCGCCGGAGGCGTTGCCTCCAACAAGCTGATCCGGTCCGAACTCACCGCCTGCTGCGAGCGTAATGGCGTGCGCTTTGTCGCGCCGCCGCTGCCACTTTGCACCGACAACGCCGCGATGATCGCATGGGCCGGCCTCGAACGCTTCGAAGCAGGCCTGATAGATGCGGAGGCTATGGATGCCGCGCCGCGATCCCGCTGGCCCCTGGATCCGGATTCCGATCCGCTGACCGGCTCCGGAAAACGTGGGGCAAAAGCGTGACCGACTCCGGCAAGATAGCCGTGCTTGGCGGCGGAGCCTGGGGCACGGCCCTTGCCATGACGATGATTCGCGCCGGCCATCAACCGACTCTTTGGGCGCGCGACCGGTCAACGGTCGAGTCCATCAACAAGCAGCATGAGAATACCCGCTACCTGCCGGAAATTCGGCTTGATGACAGGCTGCAGGCTACGGACCGGGCGTCGCTGGCGCTGACGGACTGCGACTGTGTTTTGAGCGTCGTTCCGGCACAGTCCCTGCGCAAGGTGCTTGAAAATGTTCGCGGCGAGGTCCCGACATCGGCGACAATTGTCCTGTGCGCCAAGGGGATCGAACGCGACAGCGGCAAACGCCTGTCCGAAGTGGCAGGCGAGATAATGCCCGGCAATCCGGTTGCCGCGCTTTCCGGCCCGAGTTTTGCAGCGGACGTCGCCCGCAACCTGCCGACCGCGGTGACCGTCGCGGCCGGCAATGCCGAAACGGCGCAACGGCTGGCGCAAAAACTGTCATCGCCCAACTTCAGATGTTATTCTTCCGACGACCTGATCGGTGTCGAAATGGGCGGCGCATTGAAGAACGTCCTGGCGATCGCCGCCGGAGCCACTGCCGGAGCCGGACTTGGCGCCAGCGCACAGGCCGCCCTGGTCACCCGCGGTTTCGTCGAGTTGCGGCGGATTGCTGAAACCTTCGGTGCCCGGCCCGAGACGGTCATGGGTCTGTCCGGCTTCGGCGACCTGATACTGACCTGCGGATCTGCCCAGTCGCGCAATTTTGCCTATGGACAGGCGCTCGGCCGTGGAGACAGTCTTGATGGGCTGCCGTTGGCCGAAGGCGTTGCTACAGCGGGCATTGCGGCCAGATTGGCAAAAACCCGCATGATCGAAGCCCCGATAATCGAATCGATCGACCGGATTCTAACCGGTGAGGTCTCGATCGCAGCGGCGATTGAAGCGCTGCTGTCGCGCCCGTTGAAAAGCGAAACCTGAATATCTGAACGAAAGGAAACAACAATGGCCTATTGGCTCTTCAAATCCGAACCGGACGCATGGTCGTGGGACCAACAGAAAAAAAGAGGCGAGGCCGGCGAACAATGGGACGGCATCCGCAACTATCAGGCGCGCAACAACATGCGGGAGATGAAGCTGGGCGACAAAGGATTTTTCTACCATTCCAATGAGGGAAAGGAAGTTGTCGGCGTCGTTGAGGTCTGTAACGAAATCCATCCCGACACGACAACCGAAGACCCTCGCTGGGAATGTGTAGACATCAAAGCTGTCTGCGACATGCCGAGTCCAGTGACACTGGTTGACGCAAAGGCCAATCCGAAACTGGCGAAGATGGCGCTGACCACAAATACAAGACTTTCGGTCCAGCCGGTAACGGAAGAAGAATGGCGGGAAGTCTGCCGCATGGGCAGCCTCGATCCCGCACCGAAGTGACGGCGAGCCGGATCCGGCTGACGGATGATCCGCAGCGGATGAAGGCATTCATCCTGGACAACACATCGGTATCGGTACCGCCGCATGTCCCGGAAATCAGTCTGCATCTGGCCGATGAGGCTCACGAACTGTGGCAGCGAACCGAACAGGAGCTGCAGGATATCGGCCTGCAGCCGCCATTCTGGGCCTTCGCCTGGGCCGGTGGCCAGGGTCTTGCCCGCTTCATACTGGATCAGCCGAAATGGGTGCGAAATCACAGGGTTCTCGATTTTGCCACCGGCTCGGGGCTTGTCGCCATCGCCGCCCGGCAGGCAGGCGCCGCAGAGACAACGGGAGCAGACATCGATCCCTTCTGCCACGCGGCCTTGTCACTGAACTGCGGGCGCAATGCGGTTGACGTGGCGTTTTGCGGCGAAGATCTGATCGGCACCGATCCGGACTGCGAGATCCTGCTGGCCGGTGACGTGTTCTACGACAGGCCGCTGGCCAAACGCCTGATTCCCTGGTTCCGGACCCTGGCACAAAACGGCGTGACGGTCCTGATCGGCGATCCCGGCCGGTCCTATCTGCCGAAGGAACAGTTGACGGCACTGGCCTCCTACCAGGTTCCGGTCACGCGGCATCTCGAGGATTCGGAAATCAAGCACACGACGGTGTGGCGGTTCGGTTGACGAGGCAGTCTTTCCCGTTTTGAATCCCGGCAATCGATGAGGAGGACAATCATGGATTTTGCCGGCATCAACTATTTTTCGGTCGTGTTGGCCGCCGTCGCAGCATTCATTTTCGGTGCGGTCTACTACGGCACGCTTGGAAAACCCTGGATGAAGGCCGCGCGCATCGATCCCGCAGAGGCAAAGATGTCGCCGATGCTGTTTGTTGTCAGCTTCGTCAGCGAGCTGATCATGGCCTGGATCCTGGCCGGGGTCATCGGCCATCTCGGCAGCGGTCAGGTCACCATCGGCAATGCCATCATTTCAGCAGCATTTCTCTGGCTCGGCCTTGTGGCCACCACGCTGGCCGTCAATCACCGCTATCAGTCGTTCGGCTGGGACCTGACGATCATCGACGGGCTGCACTGGCTCGGTGTGATGGTCACTATGGGCGCGGTGATCGGATTTATGGGCGTCTGAGTAGTCTTATCGCAGCACTTTAAGCCGCGTGTGCCGCGACAGCTGCGGCAACAGCCGCTTCAGGATCTGCGGGCGAACCGCTACACAGCCTTCCGTCGGCGGCAGGCCGGGTTTTGCCACATGCAGGAAGATCGCGCTGCCGCGCCCGCGGCGGCGCTGCCGCATGTTCCAGTCGAGCACGATGCAGATGTCATAGAGCTCGTCGCCGCGCAGCATGGCTTCATGGCTTGCTCCGTAAGGCAGGCGTACCGGCCTGTTATAGTTGCGGTCCTGTGGCGCATCGCACCATCCCATGTCTTCATCGATGGCGGTCATCACGAGCCGGGTCTGCCGGCGGCCAAGCCGTCCCTGCCGGAAATATCCGTACAGAGGGCGAAACGTTCCCAGCGGCGTGGCGCCATCGCCTTCGCGTTTGAACGCCGATATGCCACCACGCCCGAGCGTGCACGGAAACACCGTTCCGGCAACATTCATCAAGCCTTCGGTCGGATGTCCGGGGCGCCGCTTTACGGTGATAATTGGTCCCCGGAGATGAAAATCTCGGCTTGCCCCATTGCGTTCACGTTTTCTGGAGTATGATGGCATCATGGAACAAATCACGGTGACAGGGTTTTCTGAGCTTGGTGATGCCATAAATGAAGGGATATTTGTCACAGTTCCAAATTGTTTTTCCAAAAATAGACAGGTTTAAACATGACCGCACGTACCATTTTGATCGTCGATGATGATGACGAGCTGCGCGAAACACTCTTCGAACAGCTTTCGCTTTATGAAGAATTCCAGATTTTGCAGGAATCTTCGGCGACCAAGGGAATCCAGGCGGCGCGCGGCAGCCTGATCGATTTGCTGATCATGGATGTCGGATTGCCGGACATGGACGGCCGCGAGGGCGTGAAAATCCTGCGCAAGGGCGGATTCAAGGCACCGATCATCATGCTGACCGGCCAGGACACCGATTCAGACACCATTCTGGGTCTGGAGGCCGGTGCCAATGACTACGTGACCAAACCGTTCCGTTTTGCCGTATTGCTGGCGCGCATCAGAGCCCAGCTGCGTCAGCACGAGCAGAGCGAAGACGCGACATTCACCGTCGGGCCCTACACGTTCAAACCCAGTCAGAAACTGCTTCTGGACCAGCGCGGCGGTAAGATTCGCCTGACCGAGAAGGAAGCATCGATCATAAAATACCTCTACCGGGCCGATCAGAAAGTGGTCACCCGCGACGTTCTTCTGGAGGAAGTCTGGGGTTACAATTCCGGCGTCACCACCCATACACTGGAGACACATGTTTACCGTCTGAGGCAGAAGATTGAGCGTGATCCTTCCAATGCCGAAATACTTGTGACAGAAAGTGGCGGATACAAACTGGTTCCCTGACGATTCGCCCAAAGCCTTCTGTGGGGACGGAAGCAAGGTTTTCCGAGTGGCGCTGGACGACGACATTCATATCATGAGACAGGTGAGGCTGTTCGAAGGCCTCACCGCGGAACAATTGCGCCTGCTCGCCTTCGGTTCTGAAAACATAACCGTCGAAGCCGGTGAGCAGATTTATACCGAGGGTGACGATGCCGAATGCGCCTATATCGTTGTGCTCGGGCAGGTCAGCCTGATGCGCAAGGGTGTCAGTGAGCCCGTTCTGGTCAAGAAGGCGGCTTCCGGGTCAATTCTCGGCGAGCTTGCCCTGATTGCCAAGACCAAGAGGCTGACCGATGCCGTCGCAGACAGGGACTCCGATCTGATGCGTCTGAACCGGTCGACCTTTCATCGCATCCTGGTCGAATATCCGGAAGTTGCCGCCGGGCTGCATGCTCGTATCAGCGACAATCTCAAAACAATGATCGAACGCATCGGCAAGCTGGCACCGCATTTCGATAGCTGACGACCATCAGGAATGCTGTCCGTCTCCGTGCGGCATGGACGCGATTTTCAGAAAAACCCGGTCCTCGCGCAGAAGAAATTTCTCGCGTTGAGCAAATTCGTAGTTCTCCCGGCCGAGCGGGTCGTCTGCCAATCGTTGCCGATACTGCTCATAGGCGGCCAGGCTCTCGATATTGTAGACGCCATAGGCCAAAGTCGACGAGCCTTCATGTGGGGCAAAATATCCGATCAGATCCGCCCCGCAGCGCGGGATCGCTTCGCCCCAATTGCGGGCATATTGTTCAAATTGCGGTTTCTTGGCCGGGTCGATGTGATATCGGATAAAGCAGGTGATCATCGGTTGGTCTCCATCATTGTTGAACCGATAATCGCATATTGCCCTGCGCTGATGCTTCGTCTACCATCGAACTATGAAAGAAGGTCCGGACATCGCGCTGTTGGGCGCACTGATCGGCGACCCGGCACGCGCCAACATGCTGACGGCGCTGATGAGCGGCAAGGCACTGACGGCCAGCGAGCTGGCCGCCGTGGGTGGCGTAACGCTTCAGACCGCAAGCGCACATCTGAAAAAACTTGAGGCTGCGGAACTGCTGCGCCAGCGCAAGCAGGGCCGGCATCGCTATTTCTCTCTGGCCGGCGATGAGGTCGGAAACCTGCTTGAGACCATGATGGGGCTTGCCGCCAAACGCGGCCTGACCAGAACCCGCACCGGACCGAAAGACCTTGCGATGCGCAAGGCGCGGGTCTGTTACAATCATCTTGCCGGCGAGATGGGTGTTTTGATGTATGACCGCATGGCGCAAAGGCGCCACCTGATCGAGCACGGCGACGATGTCGTGCTGTCGGACAGCGGCCGCGCCTTTGTCGAGCAGTTCGGCATTGACCTTGGCGCTATCGAAGACCGAAGGCGGCCGCTCTGCCGCTCCTGCCTCGACTGGAGCGCCCGGCGCACCCATCTGGCCGGCTCGCTCGGAACGGCACTGCTGACCCAGATCTGCGCGCTTGGCTGGGCAGGGCGAGACCCAGGATCGCGGGTGATTGCATTTTCACCGGATGGTGAAGGACGGTTCAGGGAGCAGTTCTCTGCTTGATAGATACCGGCTTTCGGGCAATCGATACCCGTCACATGACAGGCCTCGGGGCCGTATCAAATCCTGATCTGACGTATTCGGCATCGCTCGAATGCGAAATTCCGGTCCCTAGCTGCCGTTAGTGCAGACTGCGGCGAACGACCGAAACGAGCCCAAACTAACGGATGCTGCACCGCGATCGAAAGTCAGTAACGAGGGGCAATCCGGACCTCCGTTGAGTCCACGCCATGCGTAATACCGACCCCATCCCGATCTACAGTCATGAGACCCTCTTCCTCTCCGCGACAACAGCAGGCAAGTCAAAAAGGAGGGTAGTTTTTGTTTTGGGACCCATACTCATTCCCTTGTTGTCGCCGTGACGATACCCTAGCAGTCTCATGGAACATCTCGATCGAGGCTAATGGATGACCGAGCCAGCTGATTTCGAAGGCCCGAGCGCGTCGGCCGAAATGTTACACCAATTAGACACAGCGCCACGCACATATGCGCCGGGGGTCAAGCTTTTCGAGCGCCGGACCTTCGATCTTGACCTGCAGACTGTCGTCACTCCTGAAGACGTCGAAAGTTGGCTTCTTGGTGCAGCCAGCAAAATCGTGAGCGCCAATGCATTGGTTGAGGGATTTGCCTGCCGGCTTGCGCAAGCTCGTCTCGATGTAGCGAGGTTCGCCCTTAATGTCGGCACCCTGCATCCCCAGATCTCCGGCTATTCATGGGTTTGGAGCACCCTCGACGGGATTTGCGACGAGATCCAGATTGCGGCGGAAACGCTGACCACGGATGCATTCCGAAAGAACCCGATTTTCCGCGTCGCTGAACACGGAGAGGTCTTTCGCATGTTGCTTACACCCGAAACGGCTGAGCATCGAAGCCCTCTCATGGAGGAACTCGCTGAGGCCGGATACTCGGAGTATGTCGCGATACCCCTCTCCGCAAGTGGCGCGAGATACAATGTGGTCACGATGTCTACTCAGCAAGCAGGCGGCTTCACCGAGGCGCAATACGATAGGTTGCTTCGGCTTCTCAGCGTGTTTGCTCTGCATGTCGAGCGTCATATCGCTGGCCGGATCACGAAGAACATTTCAGTCGCCTATCTCGGACGGAATGCCGGGGCGCAGGTGATCAGCGGGTCGATCAAACGCGGATCGGGCATGCCCATTCAGGCGATCGTCTGGAGTTCTGATATGCGCGACTTCTCCACGCTTTCGGAGCAGCAGAGCAATCAGGTGGTTGTAGAGCTGCTCAACAGATATTTTTTGGTTCTTGCAGAAGCCGTGATGCGCCACGGCGGCGATATCTTGAAATTCATCGGCGACGGGATGTTGGCGGTGTTCCCGCTCGCCGATTTCGACTCTCCCAAACAGGCAGCAGAGGCCGCCGCCACGGCGGCTCAGGAGGCCATTCGAGATCTCGATACCTTGAACAGAGAGATGGCACGGGCGGCGGATTGGAGAAGGTTGCAGAGTGGTATCGGCTTGCATATTGGCGAGGTGTTCTTCGGAAATGTCGGCTCCGCCCAACGCCTGGACTTTACCGTAATCGGCGAGGCCGTAAACATTACGAGCCGCATCGAAGGCCTCTGCAAAGTATTGAAGCGAGACGTCCTCATGTCGGCAAGCGTTGCCTCTCTGTTGGACGAAGGTACCGAAGCCCTGGGCGCGCAGAGCCTGAAGGGGCTGCGCGAGACCGAACAGATCTTCTCATTGTCTTGCGATATCTAAATTATGGGGCTCAGAATCCAGAAGGCCCTTTGGCATCATCGCGTGAACAGATCGAAGGTCACGGTACACCACAGCCCAACCGAATGCGGTTCAGGATTAGGTAGTTTGGGTTCGAGTAGCCATTTCGCAGTTACGGTAGTTGGCTTGGACGCCTCCTGTTCCTGGATCGTTTTGTCACTCTCCAGTATGGCTCATCGTGAAGCCGAAGGGGCGTCCATACCAACTACCTTAAATTCACCACACCAGATCATGGAACCCCCACCGGACATCAATTGCTTCAGCTTTTCGGAATGCCGAAGAATAGCAATCCGGGTTGTCCCGATGGAAGTTGTGCATCTGCACGAGCTGTGGTGGTAAGGATCGCCGTCGAACCCTTG
>JAJFHT010000381.1 GCA_021775495.1 Hyphomicrobiales bacterium
TTGCCGGCCCGATGAGTGGACTGTTTCAGACAGCGGCGAAGCCAACAATCCTCTTGGCGCGGCCCTGGGGACGGGAATATTTTGACGCATCGGAGCGCCGGCAGGTCCGAGAACAGTGTTGGTCAGCCCGGCTGAGATTGCCAGTCCGGAAAGCCGCGATATGGGCACAGGGACAGGTTCGGTGCCGGAAAGTGCCGCACCAAGTCCAGCCAAATGATCTGATGGGCGGCCTGTGTTCGCAGAGGGATCACGCGGTCCGGTTCGCTTGTAGGTTCCGTCACGCGAGCCGATTGGCTCGATGTGCCATTCCTCCCATTCCATCGGAAAGTACAGATCGAATTTTTTGGCATTGGCATGAACCCAATCCCTCGCCGCCAGACCGGCTTTCGTGTCCGGTTCAGTTTTGCCATCGAACCGCAGGTCGATGGCTGTCCCCTTATTGTGCTGAGACTTGCCCGGCGGCGCCACATACCTACGCGCTTCCCTGTAGGAGCCATATTTCCTGAGTGCGGCCCTGAACAGTTGCGCCTGCCTTTTGTTTGACCTGCGGCCGGACATAATTTTGATGTGATCACGAACGCCAGGTGGCGCGGCTTCGATCATCCTTTCAACGTTCGACCGGAACCGGTCGTCAAGCAGATTCACATATGAATCAGGTTGGCCGCTAGCCAGAATGCCCATCAAGATGTCTTCATCGGCCATCGTTTTTCTCTTTCTGATTGAATATTGTTGTCAAAAATGCTATTCAAAGTTGATGAACCGAATATTGATTTCGCTGTTTGTTTTTATCGCCGTAGTCGGCCATACCGATTCCTTTTCTGGCGAAGACTCGGTTTTTTATGTCGGCGACAAAAATCCGGACGGAACGATGCCTGTGCTGCAGGTCTATATTCGGGAAGAACCGCGCATCTACTATTTTCATGGGAAGGCGACCGAATACCGTTCCGATCCGGATTTCTCTTGCATTGAAGCCGGCGAAAGCGCGGACTTCAAAACGCAAGAACTCATCTGTGACGATGGTTCCAAACGCATCGCAATTCACGACTCGGACAACACAATTGTTTTCGATGGACTCAGATTGACATTTCAGCTGAGTGACTAAAAAGGAATTGAAGTATGTGAATTCGTTCCCGAAAAATGGTTTTACAAAATAGTCACTTACAATGGGAACTGCGGTTCCGGGTTGAGTTGCTTTTGAAACCTGACTCAATCTGCTCTATGGTCTCGCGCATGCCGTTGTTGATGCCCGATGGCGGGTAGCCTTCGGCAATGTTCACGCCGCCAATGTCGGTCTTGTTGCCGGCCGTTGTGTCCCAGTCGGCGATTGTGTTTTTTGCCAGTTTCTATCTCGCATCGGTCGAATTGGAATGTGCACCGCCGCCGAAAGCCGGGCCGGATAGACCGATACTTCCGCCAAGGCCGCCGAACCCGAAGCCAGAGCCACCAGGACCACCCGTAGAAAACCCCAACGGTCCTGTTGTCGGGCCAGGGGCGAAGGAAACAGCGGCCGGACCGACTGCAGGCGCAGGTGCAGTCGTCATCGCCGGCCCAAACAGACTGGAGAAGAACGAGGCCAGTCCCCTTGATGGACCACGACCAAAGCCAATGCCGCGAGAAGTCGATCTGACACCCCGCCTGCCCGGCGTACCGATTGCCACAAGGGAAAAGCCGGTTCGCGAAGTTGGATCGACTGCAACCTGTTTACCCGCATGAAAACTCGTTCCGAACGGATTGGCTATGGAAACTCCATGCGGCGTTTCACGAGCGTATCCCATCGGGCCAAGCGAGACGACAGAAACCTCCGGATTGCTTCGTGACATTGCTGTCAGCCCGACAGGCGAAGGATTGGCAACACCTGGACCGGTGGTAGACATGATACCCTGAATTGCATTCATGCCGGTACCGGCGAAAGATTTCGATCCGGTTGAATTCTTCGAACCACCCGTACTGGCCTCATCGAAAATGGCTTGCTGCAAATCCCCGCGATTGCCGCTCGTCGCGTAGGTAGGGCTACCAAACAGTCCACCGAGAAGGCCACCAGATCCAGTACCCGGCGCATCCGGGAAATATCCGGGACCTGATCTCCCCGCCTGCCTCATAAGACCACGGACAGCAAGACCGGCCAGCGGGCCACCGACTGCCCCCGCGGCCAACGGAGCGAGCCCACTGCCTACCCTGGCTGCTGTTGAACGCTGTGCATTGCCCAACTGATCTGCTGGAACGGCATCGTAACCAAGCCCGCTCCTGTCTGGCCTCGATGTGGGAACCGGCACACCGTTTTGAGGTTCAACACTCAACAGGTTGTCCGTCCGTCCGCTCGTATCCGGCGAAGACTGCCCCGCGACATATGGAATATTTTGCGCGCCCACCTTCCGGCTCGCGAAGGCTTCAGGAGAGCCGAGAAGTCCATTTGCCCGCGTCCGTTGCGGAACTACTGGTAGCGACGCATTGTGAGGAACAAGAGAAGATGACGGACCCCGACTGGCGCGTGGCGCGGGCGTCGGAACAGGTACATTCGCGAACGCCGGCGCGGGAGGCAAAAACCGTTCATTCAGCCGCGATGGGTCGATGCTTGCATCTGCGTCTGGCCGTGAAAGTGGAACCGGTACATTTGCCGTCTGAGGCGCAATCGACCGCGTGATTTCCGGCGATGGCGGAGCCAGCAATCCTCTAGGCGCAGGTATCGGAACCGGGGCGAGCGCCGGAACGCCAAGCGTTCCAGCCTGTGGAGCGGACGAACGTTGTATCGCAAGGCCACCAGCAGGTGCGGATGGATCACCGCCGGAACCGGGCACATACCGGCCGTCAAGCCCGATAAATCCAGCCTGCGACAGAGATTCCGCTATCGGACCGTAGCCATAATCCGTCCAATAATCAGGCACATCAACGTTATCCGGGTTTCCGAAGTGATGAACGACGGCACCGTCCCCAACAGCTGGCCAATCCCGCCAGTCTTCGGCCCATCCACCCCGGTTTGCTGCTGTAACGCCCGAAACATGTGGATTTAAGAAGTGCGTAGCATCGCCAACAATATTTGACTTTCCGCGCCCGAGATCACGAACATACGACCGCACTGTTTTCTTGACCTCTTCCGGTGGATCCAACAGTCCTCGCCAGCCGAGACCGCCCGCTTCTTCGTGCGGCGAAAACATGAATGTTTGTCGGTTTGTTCTGCGATCCCGATTTGAGTGATTGATTACATCTTGAATTTGGTCCCCGCCCCAGGATCTACGGTTGGCAACGGCCCGGTTCAACACTACATCTATGACAGAGCCATAAGCGGAACGAGAATCGGCTGTATTAGCAGCAATGTTCCGCGCCTCTGCATAAGCAATACGGGAGAGAGCTTCGATGTCATTTTCAGACACTTCAATCTTTGCATTGTCAAAATCTATTGTTGTCATGGGATTTTTGCTCCTGACAAGTCCGGCCCATGCATTTTATGGGCAATGTTTTACTCTGGAGGAAGATGTCAATACTCAAACACAATTCGACTGGATGATCGTCGACAACGGTGTTGAGTTGATTTGGCGGAAGGGCGATGCGAAAACAGTTTTGATTACAGGAAGCGGTGGAAGCGGAATCCCCTGGCGTCAGGCGATAGCCCCCCACGGCCAAATATATTGGTATCGGCGTATTCGCGATGTGCTGTTCTTTGACAGCCTGGTCTATTATCCCGGCTGCCAAGCGAGCTAGTCCGTTTTCATGTCCGTGTTGATACGAGGTTGAGCACGGGAATTCGTCTGATTGCCCGATCTGTACTCTTCGCTAATTTCGCAGTTTCCGGGCCTCAAGTCTTGCGGTAGACCCCGCCGTCGCGCGGGTCGAGATAAAGCGCACCTGCAGGCAAGGTATCGAACGCCTCTTGTGTCGATGGCTGGAACAATTCCTCGCCGCCGCTGGCGCCAAATGCCGGCTGGTATGCGGCGTTAGACTGGCGCGGCATACCGGCGCCGAACGGTTCTGTATTCATCTGCCGTAAAGGTGCCGTTTGATCCTGTGGGAATACCGGTTGCGATTGCTCGCCATCCTGCACTGGCAATCCATTATGTCCGTGCTCCCAATTCCCCTGCCTCGGCGGATCAGTATCGTCGTAATCTGACATACCACTTGGTTCGGTTTCAGACAGTTGCCTTCCGGAAAGCACCTGGCGCCACGCCTCGGCAATCGGCAGTCCGGCATCCACCATGCCCGCCAGATCCGGGTGATTCTCTCGCAGGAAGTCCAGGGTTTTGTTTCGACGCTGCGCGTGCGGTTGGCGGTCGCGGGCCGCTTGCGCATCTTGGCCAAATTGCGCCAAACCTCCGGCCGTGTCGCCGCTCATTATTCCAGCCCCGAGGCTCATCATTGCCGCCGGATTGTCGCGAGCAAAATTCTGCATATTGCGCCACCCCTCGCCAAGTCCGAAATTCAGCGGCGACCCGGCGGCTGCCGGACTGTTTTCGCTTGGGTGCGGCACATGGCGCCGTGAATCGTCAATCGGCGTCATTTCGGTGTCCTGGCCAAGATCGTACGAATGGTCGGTCAAAAATGCCATTTGTTCA
>JAJFHT010000382.1 GCA_021775495.1 Hyphomicrobiales bacterium
TCTCGGAGGTGGGCGTCGGTTGCCCCTTTGCCGCCGTGGCCCTGCGCCTGAACGGCGCGATGCAAGTTTTGTAAACGAGGCGTCCGGCGACCCGGCAAAGCAGCGTGGATAGAACGGGTAGTTCGATGTCACCACGTAGTAATAGGTGCCGTTCGGATATTCGGCGGTCTTACCGGTTCTGCCGTTGCATTGGTCGAGAGCGCCTCCGACATAGGCATAATCGGCGCCGTAGGTGCCATCATAGCTGCCACCAGGTACCCCGCTCCCTGATGGCCGATTGCCCTTTTTCAAGCGGTATCCCGACTTCTGGCCGGTATAATAGATCGGAAACCCATCTGCTGCGTATCCGATCAGTTTGGACCCGCCCAGCGTACTCAAAAGACCTTTTGGAATGCCGTGATAGTGGTAGGCTCCGTTCGGCTGGACATGCGCGAAGTTGCGGTCAAGTCCGAGCTTCTTGCGGCCGTTCGCAGAGATTGCTTCCTCCCGCCATTTGCTGCGCGGGTTGCCGTTAAAAAATTCGGCCGTGCCAGGATCGAAGGGGACACCGTTCAGCGCAACACCGAACGGGTGGCGCGACAGGGCCCGGAGCGCGCCTTTCTTTTTTGGATTGGCCGAAACGCGGAACCTGTAATTTTGTGCCCGGATCCGATTCGGGTTTCCCCGGTTCGGAAAACTCCCGGTCGAGTGATTGGGAATACCGTTTGCCTGGATGTATCTGTAGTTGCCGCGGACTGTGATCACCGCACCGCCAAGCGCATTGGCCGGTGAAATAATGGCATTTCGGATTGCTTCAAGGATTTCCGAGCTGCTCTCCTGTACCAATTCCCAATCCGTCTGCTCAGTCGATTGCCCGGCGGATGTGTCGTATTCCACATCGTGGGCAAAAGCACTGGACCAACAAAAAACACCCGTCATGATTGCAGTGCCTAAGATACTGCGGCGAATAATCCGCCGTTGTAGTTTAGCCATTTTGGCCTCCGTATCAGCACCACCCCAGGGCCGGTATAGGTGCAGATCGCCGAAGGTTCGAGTTAATCTTTTGTAATGCAGAGCGGCTGTTGCAGGATGAGGGCCGCGCGTGTCTGAAGTGCCGATCTCTTATCCAGATTCCGAATAAATGCCCGGGTTCATCAGACCGCCAGGATCAAGACAGTTCTTGAGCCTGTACATCAGGTCCAGTTCGACAGCGTCTGCGACGGTGCCATATCGCCCCGATTTCAATCGGCCCAAGCCATGTTCTGCGCTGATGGTTCCGCCCAGTTTGATCGCCTCTGCTTCGATCGCAGCAGTCAATTCAGGCCAACTGGTCCGGAACATTTCGTGATCCATTTGCGGCGGCCGGCGCACATTGTAGTGAATATTGCCGTCACCAAGATGGCCGAAAGGCAGCGGCCGGGCGCCGGGCAGAATTTTCTCGACAGCAAGCCCCGCTGCTTCGAGGTAGGCCGAGATACAATCGACCGGAACAGCCGTATCGCTCTTCAGGCAACTGATGTCTTCAATACAGCCTTCGGCCACGGCTTCCCGAAGTTTCCAAAGGCCGAGCCGTTGCGCGCCGGATTTCGAAATGACAGCTTCCGCAACCCAACCTGCCTCGAAGCCCAGGCCCAGCCCCTCTTCGAGCAATGATTGCAGATCAATTCCTGAACCGCTCGATTCCAGCTCCGCGAGAACAAACCAGTTGTGATTCTGCTTCATCGGATAGCGGCTGCCGGGCATTTCAAGCGCACGTTCCATAGCCGCCGCCGATATCAACTCGAACGCTGCCACGGTTTCGCCGGCAATAGCCCGCAGCTGATGCAGCATTGAAATCGCCGAACCTGCATCCGGCACGGAAAACAAGGCTGTCTGCCGGTTGGCGGGAGCCATCTGCAACTCCAGAACCGCGGCCGTGATGATGCCAAGCGTACCCTCGGCACCAAGAAAAAGATGCTTGAGGTCATAACCGGCCGTGTTCTTGCGCAATCTGCGCAATCCGTTCCAGATATTGCCGTCGGGCAGCACGACCTCCAGGCCAAGCACCTGATCCCGCGCAGTGCCATATCTCAGGGCATTGTTGCCGCCGGAATCGGTCGACAGGTTTCCGCCGATCTGGCTCGATCCTTCCGCGCCATGGCTAAGGGGCAGATATCTGCCTTTGCCTTCCGCCAGAGCCTTGACGTTGGCCAGAACCGCACCGGCCTCAACGGTGATCGTGTTTCCCGTCAGGTCGATATTTTTGACGGCGTTCATTCGTCCGAGCGAGAGAATGACAGCACCTGGCAGGCCCGAGGGAACCGCCCCGGCGCAAAGACCGGTGAGGCCGCCTTGCGGGACAATTGCAATTTCATTGTCACGGCACCAGCTGACGATCCTGGCGACGCTTTGCGTCGATGCTGGCCGGGCGACGGCAAGGGGCAACTCGACTGCACTGTGCAAAAGGTCGGTGGTGAAGCCGGCAATATCCGACGCGGTTGTCAGCAATTCGCGTTCGTCGAGCAAATCGCGAAGCGACGATACATCGGCTTTCCCAGCCAATGGTTTAGGTGTGGGACCAGTCATCCGGATTTTCTGAATTGTTGGGCGACAGGCCGAGTACATCTCCCTCGGTCGAGCATCCAAGGCCGAGAACGGTCCTGTTCGCATAGCTGAAATAGGCCGAAACCTGATTGATCTCGAGAATCTCGCCATCGTCGAAACCGGCGGTTCTCAATCCGGAAATCATGTCCTCGGTGACCGTTGCCGGCTCCTGCGTCAGCGCTTCGGCGTAGTGCATTGCGCTTTTCTGTTTGTCATCCAGCGGTGCCGCATCGATGTCACGCGCTTCGATGCATCGCTTGATGGCATCGGCGCGCTGATCATCCTTGAGAAGCCGCCTGAGACCGGAGAAATGATGTTCGACGCAATAGCCGCACTGATTAAGCGAACTGACCCATACGCCAAGCGTTTCCAGAAACCATTTTGGCACGGTATTGTTGGAGTGGTGGAGGACATATTTGTAGATCGCCATGTGGCCTTCCATCGAGTGGGGCCGCAGGCTGTGGGACATCATGATGTTGTCGACATTGTCGTCGGGACCCTTCACCCGATCGTAAAGCTGCCTCAGTCGTCCCGTTGAATCCTCGTAAGCGACCGTTTTGATCCAAGCCATCGATATCTTCTCCAAAATCAGGTTGTTCGGCTGATGCCTGCTTCGATCATCCAAGCAGTAGCGAATCGTCGGCCAGTTCCTCACCCTGTTCGCGTTTGAAAAGCTCCATCAGATCGCCGACCTCAAGCGCATCACGTTCCGCACCAGCCGCATCAAACACGATCCGGCCGCGGTGAAACATCACCGTGCGTTCTCCGGTGTGCAGCGCCTGTGCCATGGAATGGGTGACCATGACGGCGGTCAGTTTCAATTCGCCAACGATCTGTCTGGTCAGGTCGAGGACGAATTCGGCGGTTTTCGGATCAAGCGCAGCGGTGTGTTCATCAAGCAGCAGCACCTTGCTGTCACCGGTGGCGGCCATGAGCAGGCTCACAGCCTGTCGCTGTCCGCCCGACAACAAGCCAACCTTGTCATCCAGCCGGTTTTCCAATCCAAGGCCCAAAACCTTCAGCCGTTCCGCCGCCTGACCCCGCATGTCGCGTGAGACAGCAAAACGAAATCCGCGCGGCTTTGTTCGGCCGTGGGCGAGGGCAAAATTCTCCAAGATGGAGAGATCTTCGCAGGTTCCCATTTTGGGATCCTGAAACACCCGGGACAGGAATCTGGCGCGGCGATGGATCGGCCAATCCGTAATGTCGTCTCCGCCGACGCAGACATTGCCGGTCTCCACTTTTGCAATGCCGGCAATGACGTTGAGTGCCGTGGATTTTCCCGCACCGTTGGAGCCAATCACGGTCAGAAACTGGCCTTCCGGCACTGACAGATCAACGCCGCGAAGCGCGCGCGTTTCCAGCGGAGTGCCCTTGTTGAAGGTGACAAATATTTTCGACAATTCGATCATTTGCCGAGGCGCCTTTTCAACACCTGCATGAAAGAAGATCCCGATTGCTGTGCGACCAGAGCGATGGCCACAAGCACGGCAGTCACAAGCTGAACATCGGACGCCTGGAGGCCAAGGAAATCTGCATTCAGGGCAAGTGCCACAGCGAGCCGATACAAAATAGCGCCAAACAGGCACGCAAGGGTGGCCAGGAAGATCGTGCCGGATGGTAATATCGACATGCCGACAATGACCGAAGCCAGGCCAACGATGATGACACCGATACCCATATAGACGTCGGCGGCGCCGAAACTCTGGGCAAACAAGGCACCGGCGACCGCCGTCAGCGCGTTGGCCAGTCCGACGCCAAACAGCTTCATGTTGCCGACATTGACGCTGTTGGCTTGGGCCATCGCCGGATTTGAGCCGGCGGCGCGCATGGATATTCCCCAACCGGTCGTCAGAAACGCGTCGAGCAACAGCTTGAATATCACAACAGCAATGCCGAGAAAGATCGGATTGACGATATAGGACGGGTAACCGAACACCTCCAGATCGGTGAAAACCGTGTCAACGCCAAGCAGCGGCTCGTTCGGGCCGGACATGATCCGAAGATTGATCGAGTAAAGTGAAATCGCCATCAGGATGCCGGCGAGGATGTGCAGAATATTAAATCGGACATTGAGGAATGCCGTCATGAAGCCGGCGACAAATCCAATGACTCCGGCAGCCGCTGTAGCCGGCCAGGCGTTCCAGCCACCCGATACGATCAATGCAGCGGCAACGGCTGCGCCTAGCGGAAAGCTGCCCTCGACGGTCAGATCAGGAAAATCCAGAATCCGAAACGTCAGATAGGCGCCAAGCGCGACCAGGCCGAAAATGAACCCGGTCTCCAGCGTTCCAAGTATTTCATATAGTGACATTCACGCTGCTCCATTGCCGCGACTGCCATGCTCTTTAAGAGGATGCATTGTTGAGGCTGCCGTCCGCCGATCCCGGCCCATCGGGATCCGGTGGAGCGAACTGAAAAGAGAACGGGCCGGCGAACCGGCCCGATCAGAGTTTTTCTATTCGATGATTTTCGTCGCGCGATCAAGCAGAGCCTGTGGAACGGTCATGCCCATTTTTTCCGCCGAACCCTTGTTGACCATGATGACAAATTTGTCGACGACCTTGTAGGCAATCACGGCGTCTATCTCACCCGGATTTTTTCCATCGAGAACCTGGGCAGCCATTCTTCCGGCGACCCGGCCGACTTCCTTGTAGTCGAGGCCGATGGAGCCGGCCGCGCCGCGTTCAACACCACCGGTTTCACCGGTGAATATCGGTGTATCGGTATCCTGACCGATCTTCACGATCGATTCCAGCGCAGCCACGACGGTGGTATCATTCGGAATGTAAATCGCGTCGACCTTGCCGACCAGCTTCTTTGTCGCGATGATGACTTCATTGGTCGTCGGAGCAGGCGATTCAACGACCTCGATGCCCATGGGTGCACCT
>JAJFHT010000383.1 GCA_021775495.1 Hyphomicrobiales bacterium
GGAATATGTCGACATCTTCTATTCGCATCGTTTCGATCCTGACACGCCGCTTGAAGAGACGATGGGCGCTCTTGACCAGATCGTGCGATCCGGAAAGGCCTTGTATGCTGGCATATCCTCGTACAACTCGGAGCGAACCAGACAAGCTGCCGCGATTCTCTCGCGGTTGGGGACACCCTGTGTCATCCACCAGCCGAGCTACAACATGATCAATCGTTGGGTTGAACGTGACGGACTGAAAGAAACGCTCCAGCAACTGGGCATCGGTTCCATTGCTTTCACGCCGCTGGCTCAGGGGATGCTGACAGATAAATATCTGCATGGCACGCCGGAGGGAAGCCGCGCGACCAAAGGCAAGTCTCTCAAACCCGATTTCCTGTCCGACAAGGCCATCGACAATATCAGGAGCCTCAACGCCATTGCCCAAGCCCGTGGCCAGACACTGGCGCAAATGGCCATTGCATGGGTACTTCGGGACGGAGGGATCACGACGGCACTGATCGGCGCATCGAAACCGCAGCAGGTTGTCGATTGCGTCGGCGCCATCGAAAACCTGGAGTTCACAGCAGACGAACTTGCCGACATCGACAAATACGCAGTCGAAGAGGCCGTCAATCTGTGGGCACGGTCATCGGATACTTAGGCGCGGGTCTCATTTTATCCACTAGCTGTAGCGATTGCTTGGAACCCTGTGTGACAAGTCGATCGTGTCGCAATTTGAACGTTCTTCCAACTGCCCTACACACTCATTTGGCCTATTGCAGCCAAGGTTTGGCAGGATAAGATGATCCCGTCCCGCAGAAAATTGGTCCTTGTGGGCAGGAGTTGACGGAATCCATGACTGAGTATGACGCAAAGCAGGCTGCTCATTTACACCCGATCATACACTCCCACGTTCCCTCCGAACCGGCACTGCGGGTCAAGGCCCTTGAGACCCTGCTGGTCGAAAAAGGGATGTTGGACAGCGCTGCCGTTGACGCCTGGGTTGAGGTCTATAGCGAGGAAATCGGCCCCAGGACAGGAGCTGGCGTTGTCGCACGTGCCTGGTGTGATGACGCCTTTCGCCAAAGACTTCTAGCCGATGGCGCCAGCGCGGTTGCTGAACTTGGGATTACCGGCTGGGCGCTTGGTAATCTGAAAGTGGTGGAAAACACCGCCACGGTACACAACCTTGTCGTCTGCACATTGTGCTCCTGCTATCCGCACGGCCTGCTTGGCATCCAGCCGTCCTGGTACAAGCTTGAAGCCTACCGGTCCCGCGCGGTGCGTGATCCACGCGGAATACTTGCGGAATTTCACGAAACAATTCCTGACAATGTGAGGATCGATGTCTGGGACAGTACGGCGGAGCTGCGCTATCTCGTGTTGCCGCAAAAGCCGGAGGGCAGCGAGACCATGAGCGAGGAAAGCCTGGCGGCGTTGGTAACCCGCAACAGCATGATCGGTACGCAACGTCATCTTTCCGTAGGTATTGGGGAGGTTAGTCGTGGACGGAATTCATGATGTTGGAGGAAAACTTGGTTTCGGTTCTGTCAAGACAACCGATGAAGATCCGCCATTTGCTTCGCCTTGGGACGGCCGGATGCTCGGCGTCGCCAGAGCGATGTCGAGGCCTTCTGACTGGAATTCTGATAAGTTCCGCCACACGCGCGAACTTGAAGACCCGGTGCTTCACCTCACGAGGCCATACTTCGATCAGTGGTACAAAGCCTATGCCTGCATGCTGGTCGGCTCCGATTTGGTGACCTTGGACGAACTTGCCTCTGGAAAATCATCCGGCGCCTCACCAATCGGGCTTAAACCGCCGATGTCGGCCGAAGCAGTTTCAAAAATCAAACACCTGAGTCCCAGTTTTGAGCGACCATATGAAGGGAAAATCAGATTCAATATGGGCGACAGGGCTCGTGCTCGTATGATCAGCCCTACCGGCCATTGCCGGTTGCCGGCCTACGTACGCGGTCATGTTGGGAAAATTACCGCATATCACGGCGCGCATGTGTTGGCGGATGTTTCCGCGCACAATCATACGTGTGCCGAGCCGCTTTACACGGTCTGTTTCAAGTTGGGCGATCTGTTTCCCGAGCGTGAGGGATCGGTTGATCAAGTCCATCTCGATCTTTGGGAGAGCCATCTAGATGCAGCAGAGTGATGCGCCGGAGCAAAAGTCTCCCGCCTTCGATGAGCCGTGGCAAGCGCAGGCCTACGCCATGTCTCAGGTATTGCTGGAAAACGGGATGGTGAAGCCCGAAATCTGGGCCATTTCCCTTGGCAAGGCCATTAAGACACGGCTCGAGTCCGGAGCAAAAGATACAACCGAAACCTATTTCCAGGCGGTTACCGATGCGCTGGTATCCGTGCTGTCGCTGGGGGACGCGGACCTGATGCAGACCATCGAGGCATGGCGTGCTGCCTATGAGACCACACCGCACGGGAAACCTGTCATTCTTGCTGGCACAACCAATTAGCCCGGTTTGGCGCGATTTTCTTTGTTGATCGCGTGCGTCTAAGTCAGTGGCCGAACCTCATACAGGTAACGCGCAATCCTGCCTGCTCTGACATCGGGGAGGTAGTCCTCTTCGGCTTCCCGAATGAGGCTGGCGGCGATAAACCCGTTGCCTTCGGTTTCAAACTGCGATCTCAAATCTGCAGCTGCTTGCCCAATCCTGTGCCAGAATTGCCCTATCTGCCTTGTGTAATCTTCAGTTGTGAATGGCAACCCGAGCCTTGTGAGGGCCTTGGCGAGTTCACTGTGTTCAGGTGCAAGACCTTTGGGATCATCGCCAGTTCCGATATGGTGGTTCATGAAAATGCCCATTCGGCCACCGGGCTTCAGCGCTTTCGCCAGCTTCGACAATGTTTCGTCGAGGTCGGAAACCCAATAGAGGGTGTCAAGTGAGATCACCGCATTGATGGAACGCGCAGGCAGGTCCAGCTCGTTCATATCTCCCTGTACAAACGCCAACCGTGTCCGCTTGTCGATGGTACGCAAGTTTGCCTCGTCTATGGCAGGGGTTGAATAGTCCAGTCCGGTAACAACAGCGCCAGTCATACCGGAAATATATTCTGCGATAACGCCAGCCCCACAGCCAAGATCCAGGAGATGCTCTCCCTCTATGAGGCCCAGCTTTTCAAGCAGATCTGCGAGGCAGGCCATATCGGTCTGGCCTTCCTGACACAGATCCTCTCCGAAGGCGCGCTTGCAAAGTTCGGTATGTGCGTCGCTTGCGTGCGCGGCTTGATAGAACTTTTGATAATAATACCAGTACATATCGGGGCGTTGGCGATGATACTCACGTGCAAGGGAGTCGCCGGATTCGGTCAGTTCGAACCCGGTCTCATGACCTATGACAAGACCTTTTTCCGCAAGTGACTGGTACGCATCCGACCAATCCTCAAGGAACATCCAGAAGCGTTCCGAATCAGCCTCCAAGGACTTTTTGTCGGTGGGTTTTTGCTCGATCCGCGCCTTTTCCATCGACGCGAGCACCTGGATTTCAGCTTCGGAGAGCTGCATAGCGGTTCCTTGCAACCATCACGGCGATCACCCTGTGCGATACATCATACCGAACAGCCGCCTGGCTCTTTCAAACGGGACTGCATCAATTCTAACTCGAATTGGTGCGACGTCCAGTACGGCACAATTCGCCCATGTCCAACTGGCGACGGGACCTGTTTGATCGGAAATGGAACATATTGCTTGATCAAAACGTGTCGCAATCTGGAAATTTACTTCAGGCCACGAAGACCGCCAAGTCACCATGGGCTGACCGAATTCCGTCCTGCGCGCGTCAAACCAGACTCTCCCGCGATCCCAAGGCGAACTTCGCCAAGGAACATCGCTGGGAAGAGTTGACACAGCACAGATACTTCAGGGTCGGAGCCCTTGAAACTGGAACATTCCAGGTGGCAGCATTGATATCCGTTCCGGTCGCCGGCAAGGCATCCCGGTTGAGTTAATCTTTGTGCCGGCAGGCAATTCGTCGATGATGCCGGTAATGTTGTTTTTCATCCGCCTTCGGACTACGATTGTGCTCAGGCCAAAGCCCGTGCCTCCCCCCTCCAATCGGGAAAGTAAAACACAAACGGGGCCGTTATTTCGTCGAACCGACTGTTCGAGCACATCACATAAGGAGGGATTGTGACGACCGCTCGTGATGGGAGGTTCTCCAATGAGACTGTCTGTACCGATTTTTCACTTGAAACGCCTGGCGAAGCGGCTGTCCCGTGATCGCGGGATACCGTTGAACAGGGCGCTGGACCACATCGCCAGGCAAGAAGGTTTTGCGAGCTGGAGCTTGCTCGCAGCCCGGTCACCGGTTCATCGCACTTCATCCGAACTGCTTGCCAGATTGAGCCCGGGTGATCTGGTTCTGCTCGGTGCACGTCCCGGTCACGGCAAAACGATGATGGCGCTCGAACTGATCGCTGAGGCCGTGAAGGCAGGGCGGGCAGGAGTGTTCTTCACTCTCGAATACAATGAGGAAGAAGCACTGGATCGGTATCGATCGATTGGCGGGAACCCCGGGGCGCTGAACGAAAATTTTCAGATAGATGCATCGGACGCAATCAGTGCCGACTATGTTGTCGATCGCTTGAAACCCGCCTCGCGCGGGACGATAGCGGTGATAGACTACCTTCAGGTACTGGATCAGAACCGGACAAAACCGGAAATTTCGAAACAGGTGTCCTCTTTGAAGAGGCCGGTCGCTAATCCATCGTGGAGGAAATCTTCAGTGGCAGGTCATCTGCTGCAAAGTTAAACAACTGCGTCGCCGGGTTGCCAGGCCCCGGTCGTTCAACAACGCCACAGCGTAGCGCCGGCTAAGTGCCAGTGAGCGCTTCTAACCAAGCACCGTTTGTGCTAAGGTCCCTGCTTTCCTTCATCGGCTGAAGGGTTTGTTGGATGTCCGTAAAGAAGAAACGAATTCCCGGAAAAGACGGTCGGCGAGCGATTGCCAAAACCGGGCTTATCGCGCTTACGGCAGCAGCGCTTGCAAGCCCGACATTTGCCGCGTCAAAGACATTGAAGGGCAAGTCGCCGAAACAAATCAAAACGGAAAAATCCGAGCCCAAGCCCAAGTCCAAAAAAAATCACGGACCTCAGACGATCATCATAGGGCCCACTCCAAGTCAGCCACTACTTAAAGGCGGTTCAATTAAAAGTAACTAGAAACCGCTGTCCGACCAATTGCACGGTATGGGCATTTCAGCGCGTCTGTGGAAACTAGTTGTGAGAGTTGTGCCCCACCTTCGACAACATCCGATACCGTCCAATCATCTTACTGAGGGGAAAAAGATTTCGGTCGCATTGGTCGCGACACCGTTCGTCTCAATCTGGCACCCGTCAATCCAGCTTGGTCTTTTGGGCGCTGTCGCCAAGGCACACGGATTCTCAGCCGAAACATATCACCTCCATTTGGAGTTCGCTGCCCAGATCGGCAAAGATCTGTATCAAGCGTTGTGCCAACAACGTCTCTGGCTGGTCAGCGATTGGTTATTTAGTTTTGATGCCTTTGGCAGCGAGACACCGGATGAGGATGACGCTTTCCTCAAAGCCGCACCTGATGACGTCGATACCGATCTCTTGCGAAAACTCCGATACGAAGCGGTACCAGAATATCTCGACAAGCTTGAAAAGACGATTGAATGGCACAAGTTCGACGTCGTCGGGTTTTCATCGATGTTTCAGCAAAACACGTCGTCCCTCGCTCTGGCACGTCGTCTGAAAGAAAAGTTTCCGACAATATGCACGTTGTTTGGCGGTGCAAATTTCGATGCCGAAATGGGGCACGAACTGGTGCGTACCATGCCAGCAATTGACTACGCGGTCAGTGGTGAGGCTGATGAAGCATTTCCAGAATTTCTCACAGCACTGGCGAGCGGTCGCGATCCAGCGACCATTTCTGGAATTGTGTGCCGGCGTGACGGCCAGGTGTCGATCTCCCCACCCAGAGCACCTTTCGACCGGTTGAATGCGCTGCCCTTTCCCGACTACGATGAGTTTTTCCAACGTATCAAGCGCCTTGAACTCCTGGAAGACGACGAATTCCAGGAAATCAATCTGCCTTTCGAAAGTGCTCGCGGATGTTGGTGGGGGCAGAAACATCACTGCACCTTTTGCGGCCTGAACGGTGCGACTATGGCTTTTCGCGCTAAATCGTCCGGCCGGGTTCTGGAAGAAATGGCTGCATTATCCAGTCGTTATCGTATTTTTCGGTTCGATGCAGCCGACAATATTCTAGATCCTGCGTACTTTAAGGGCCTGTTCCCAGTCATGAAAGACAAAGGTTTTGATTACCAGATATTTTACGAGGTAAAGGCCAACTTAAAACGAGAGCAGGTTAAACTTCTCAAGGAAGTTGGAGTTAACAGGATTCAGCCGGGGATCGAATCGTTGAGCACCCCGGTTTTGAAGTTGATGCGAAAAGGCGTTAGCGCAATCCAGAATGTCAATCTTTTACGTTGGGCGCGTTACTATGAGATTGAGGTATCCTGGAATCTGATTTGGGGCTTCCCCGAGGAAACCGAGGCTGACTGTCAGCGGCAATGCGACCTGATACCGTTTATTCGTCACCTTGAGCCGCCGCTCGGTAGGGGCCGGATTTGGCTTGAGCGTTTCAGCCCGCTGTTCCGCGACCGCGCCGCGTTTCCGGCTCGAAAAATTTTACCCGCAGCAGGCTATGACTCCGTCTATCCAGACAGTGTCGATCTTGAAAAGGTTGCCTATTTCTTCGATTACGAATTGGAGAACGTATTGCCCGATCGTGCCTATGCTCCACTTGAGGATGCTGTTGATGCCTGGCTGAAGCGTTGGGATGAAAGTCAGTGCCCGACTCTCACGTTCTGGCGCTCTCCTGATCTCGTGCAGATCAAAGACGCCAGAAGTCCGAAGACTACCACAACCTACGATCTGGAGGGGCCCTTGGCGGATCTGTATTCGGCATTTAGCGAACGGCCGTTGAGCGCCGCTGCGGCAAAATCAGCGTTGGAGTGGCCGTGGCCGACAACCGAGATTGAAGGTTCCCTTGACCAATTCTGTGACAAAGGGCTGATGATGGAAGACAATGGTTTGTATTTGTCTCTCGCATTGCCAGCGATCCGAGGCCGCTAGGGAAATGCCCCGGCAGGCGACAGTCGCCTTGTCTGGTTTTCCGTGGGCTTCAAAAAAATGCCGCCTAATTGAGTCCCGAAGGAATAGGTCTGCCCAACCATTTGGCAGCGTATGAGTGGATGACAGGTGATGCATGGCGCTGCAAATCTGAATTCTGTTCCGACGCACGCCAACGGCTATTGAGCGATCAGGAGTTCTGACTGAACCGCGGTGCGGCGAGCCTGCACTTTAGAAGGCCATCATATCATCCAGGTGAATCAGTGAGGAGAATCACGACCGTCGCAAAACTGTCACTTGCTCAGCATCTTCAAGCGCGGTTTGTGGCGGGCGCTGTAGAGATATCTAGCCCACAGAGCGAAAAGAAAGGTAAGGAAACCCGCATCAATTTCAATCCGATCCGTCAGGCGGCTGCCGGATGGAGTGGCTTCCACAGTCAATGTGTGTCGCCAGGCCTTGACACCGGCTCCTCGTTCAACCGAATGCAGCACCATATTGTCATCGTTACACTCCACGACCTCAATGTAGTAGGGTTGGGGAGGGAGCTTGCCAAAGAGCGACACCGTGACACTCAGCTTTTGTCCCGTCTTGGCTCGCCCTGACGGTAGTCCTTCAAAAATGGCAATCCCTTTCATGATCTCGGCCAGGGAACCGTAGTCGGTTGCAATCGCCCAAAGCCGGTCGGCAGAGACCGGATAATCATTTTTGACGACAACAGTTCTCACGGTTCGCTCCCGGCGCTGATGGCCACTTCGGTCGAGGGTTTGGTGGGGTTCAACCTCATGGCAGTATTGATTTCAAGCGGGTGATGGAGATTTCCCGGTTCTTGGCACGGAGACGCCGCGGTTGCGCAAATCCTTTTTCCAATCTTGGTTCGATTGGAACCACGCCGGATCGGACATCTGAGTTATCAGCCGGGCCGACTGGCGTGTCAGCGCCTTCATTGCGTGAAAGTCTGCGGCTGCAGGTTGATTGTTGATGGAAACCGAAATGTTGCTTTTTCCTCCGCCTTCGGATTACGATTGTGCAATGGCTCAGGCCCGTGCCTCCCCCCTCCTTTTGGGAAAGTAAAACACATACGGGGCCGTTATCTCATCGAACCGACTGTTCGAGCACATCACATAAGGAGGGATTGTGACGACCGTTCGTGATGGGAGGTTCTGCAATGAGACTGTCTGCACCGATTTTTCACCTAAAGCGTCTGGCGAAGCGGCTGTCCCGCGATCGCGGGATACCGTTGAACAGGGCGCTGGATCACATCGCCAAGCAAGAAGGTTTTTCCAGTTGGAGCTTGCTCGCAGCTCGGTCACCGGTTCATCGCACTTCATCCGAACTGCTTGCCAGATTGAGCCCGGGTGATCTTGTTCTGCTCGGTGCACGTCCCGGCCACGGCAAAACGATGATGGCGCTGGAGCTGATTGCCGAGGCCGTGAAGACAGGACGGGCAGGTGTGTTCTTCACTCTCGAATACAATAAGGAAGAAGCACTGGATCGATTTCGATCGGTAGGCGGGAACCCGGGAGCGCTGAACGAAAATTTCCAAATAGATGCTTCGGATGCAATCAGTGCCGACTATGTTGTCGATCGTTTGAAACCTGCCTCGCGCGGGACGATAGCGGTAATAGATTACCTTCAGGTACTGGATCAGAACCGGACAAAGCCGGAAATTTCAATTCAGGTGTCCTCTTTGAAGAGCTTCGCAGCCAAATCAGGCGTGATTATTGTCTTTATCTCCCAGATTGACCGGTCATTCGAGCTGACGCCAAAACCGCTTCCCGAGCTTGCGGACGTCCGGTTGCCCAATCCGCTCGACCTGGCGCTTTTTGACAAAGCCTGTTTTCTCAAAGACGGGAAATCGCGGATCGATATGCTGCACTGATGCCGCTTTATCCGCTCTGAATTGTGCGGGCGGTCGTCGGGCTCTGCAGTTTTACTCCGTCGCGCGTCAATGTTTTGTATTTTGCTGGAAGGCGAGCAAAGTGTTTTGAAGCTGGCTGCCGCCGCCGAGCTGTCGCAGCCGGCGATGTCGCATCATCTCAAGAAGTTGCGCGACGCCGGCCTGGTGCAGACCCGCCGGGACGCCCAGACGATCTACTACGCGCTCAGGGGCAAGGAAGTTTCAGCCGTGCTGGAGGTTCTGCACGATCTCTATTGCCGTTGAAACAACGTCAACCGTCCAGAACCCTATATGCGCTGCCGCTCCGAAACCGGGAGCAGCAGTATGAACGAATCCGGATAACCGAAACTACGCCCGTCGCTTGCAGGAAGCCAGTTTTTCGCCGGCGCCATGGTCTGACCGCAGCCAATACAGCCATGCCTTGCAATTTACCCTGCTGGTGAAGCAACCGGCCTCATAGATCATCCGGTCTTGAAACAGACCGCGCTGTCCGATCGCTTGAAAGATTCCGAACCAATGGGATCCATTCAAATTTTTGCAATTTTGCGCCTTCACCCTCGGCGGGGCAGCCTGAGCTGCGCCGGTGCCGGCAACTGTGCCCATCGGGATTGCAAGAGTGGCTGCCATTGCAGCCGCGAGAACAAAGTTCTTCATATTTCTAGCTCCTTCGCCCCCGGCTCGATCAAAAATCCCTCAGGAAAAATGTAGCGCAATTTCCACATAATTCGAGAGTGATGACTACACCGTTGTGTGACGCGCTGTTGAAATCGATTTCGCTTCAACCGTCCGCAACGCGAAAGCATAGGAATAGGCAACTTCCTCAAGTCGGGAGAAGCGGCCGGACGCACCCGCATGACCTGCCTCCATATTGATTTTGAACAGGATGGGATTGGCGTCTGTTTTCAGGGCGCGCAGTTTGGCGACCCACTTCGCCGGTTCCCAATAGGTGACGCGCGGGTCCGTCAACCCGGCAACTGCCAGTATAGGCGGATAATCTTGTGCCTTGATATTGTCGTACGGCGAATAGGCGGCGATGTTGAGATAGTCGTCTTTCGACTCGATCGGATTGCCCCATTCCGGCCATTCCGGCGGTGTCAGCGGCAAGGTGTCGTCAAGCATTGTCGTCAGCACATCGACAAAAGGAACTTCGGCGATGATTCCGCCAAACAGCTCCGGCGTCATATTGGCGACCGCGCCCATCAGCATTCCTCCAGCTGAGCCGCCCTGACAGACTATTCGATCATGTTGGGTAAATTCCTGTTGAACGAGATATCGCGCAACAGTGATGAAATCCTGGAAGCTGTTGGTCTTTTTTTCGCGCTTGCCGTCCTCATACCAGGCATACCCTTTGTCATTGCCACCGCGCACATGCGCAATCGCATATACAAAGCCGCGGTCGACCAGGGACAGGCAATTGGTGTTGAAAGACGCCGGTATGCTGATCCCGTAGGAACCGTAGCCATAGAGCAGGCAAGGGGCCGTGCCATCAAGCCCGGTCTCGCGGTGATAGAGCACCGTGACCGGCACCAGTTCGCCATCGGCGGAGGGGGCCATCAGGCGGCGCGTGACATAGTCGGAGGCGTCATGCCCCGATGGAACCTCTTGGGTCTTCAGCAGAACCCGCTCACGCGTCTTCATGTCATAATCATAGACCTGTGCCGGCGTTGTCATTGAGGAATAGGAAAACCGCAGCATATCGGTGTCGTATTCCAGTGCACCGCCAAGACCGAGCGAATAGGCCTCTTCGTCAAAGGCAATGGTGTGCTCGTTTCCGGTTGCGCGCTCATGTACTACGATCCGCGGCAAGCCGTCCTGTCGCTCCAGCCGGACAAGAAAGCGCTCAAAGGCGAGGATCGAGAGGATCAGTCGCCCCGGTTCATGGCCGACCAGTTCCTGCCAGTTGTCGCGTCCCGGACGATCGGTCGGCGCGGTCATGATCTTGAAATCCTTGGCGCCGTCGGCATTGGTCAGGATGAAGAAGACGTCGCCGCCTTCTTCAAGATCGTAGAGCGTGCCGGTTTCCCGTTCGGCAACAAGAACTGGGTCACCGCCCATGTCATCGCTGCGCAGCAGCCGGTATTCCGATGTTTCATGGTCGTGAATCGAAATGAAAATCCAATCGTTGAGCCGGCTGCCCTGAACATTCATGAAATATCCGGGATCGGTCTCGTGGTGAATCATCGTATCGTTTTCCGGATCGGCTCCCTGGCTGTGAAACAGGATCTTGGATGGCCGGTGATTGTCGTCGAGAAGCGTGTAGAAAAATCCTGAACCATCCTTGTTCCAGACTCCTGACCCGCCGGTATTGGTGACCAGATCGTCCAGGTCCGAGCCGCTTTTCAGGTCCCGAACCCGTAAGGTGTAGAATTCGGAACCCTTGTCGTCGAAGCTCCACAGCAATTTGTCATGTGCGTTGGAATGGGCAGCACCACCGATCTGAAAATACGGGCTCGCCTCCGCTTCCACATCTCCGTCAAGATATATCCGCTGGGAGCCGCCATCCCGTTCGGTGCGGAAAAATCGTGGCTGCTGTCCGCCCTTCTTGAACGATGTTCCATAGGCATATGGCCCATGTTTCATCGGAACCGACGTGTCATCCTCTTTGATCCGGCCTTTCATTTCTTCGAACAGGGTTTCGCGCAGCGCCTTGTCACTGGCCGTTAGCGCCAATTGATAGGCATTTTCCTGTTCAAGGTGCGCGCGAATATCGGCATCTAGCGTCGCCGGATCCCGGAACACTTCCTGCCAGTTGTCATCGCGCAGCCAGGAATAGTCGTCATGCCGGGTTATCCCGTGCCGTTTGTCCTCGATCCGACGCCTCTCGGGAGCCGGAACTTGCGCGACATTTGGGGTGTTCTTCTTGGTCATTTGATCTCGCTTGGCTATTTTGAATGCCGCATGAACAGGCTTATCAGGACCGGTTCACGCGTATGTGTTCAAACTGGTGTTGCTGTTTCAGATTCGCAGGAGAAAAAATACATGCACCCATTGACCAAAACCGCTGCCGCTTTGCTGGTGTCGGCCACTCTGTTTGCCGGTTTGACCGCGAGTGCCGACGCGACCACGTTTTCGGCCTGGCAGGTTACAAATGTTCCGGCCGGCGATGTCCTCAATGTCCGCAAATATCCGTCCAGCAGCTCGCAAATCCAGTCTTCCTATCCTAATGGCACAATGCTGCAAATGACCGGTCGCTG
>JAJFHT010000384.1 GCA_021775495.1 Hyphomicrobiales bacterium
TGCCGCTGATATCGGGTACGGCGCAACTATCTTACGGAACCTGGCGCGGACATTGCCTGTTTCTTGCCGCCGGTTTCCTGTGGGCGATCTACACTGTGAGCTACCGGCGCAGTTCCCTTTCGCCCTGGCATGCAACTGCCCTTGTCTGCTTCTGGTCAGCCGTGGCGGCCGTTCCGGTCTGGCTGGTGTCGGGAAAATCCACGCTGGCTGAGGCCTCGGTGACGGATCTGGTGATCCAGATCCTTGCACAGGGCATACTGGCAGGCATTGCGGGGCTCGTTTTCTATGCCTTGGCCATTCGCCATCTCGGAGCCGGTACCGCCGCCATCAGCGGTGCGGCTGTTCCGCCAATGACAGCGATAGGCGGAACTGTTTTGCTGGCGGAACCGTTGCCGGCGACAACTGTCGCCGGCGTTACACTGGTTGCCATCGGCATCGCGCTTTCAGCAGGCGCTTGGGATCAGTTTTTTAGACGCTATTCGTCGTTGGAGTAGGCGCGGCAGCGATAGACCCGACAGGATTTGTTGTCGCGCGTCGGCACCGTGACCAGGACCGCATACTCGCTGGAGACACAATAACGGCTGGCCGCAACATAGCGGTCATAGAGCGGTAAACCGCGCTTGGAAGTGTAACGCAGGATCGCCGCACCTTCGCGTGCAATGATCGATTGCACTTCGCCACAGCTCTTGCCGCCAATATTGTATCGGGAAATCGCTTGGGACGACGTTGTTGCCATAACAATCGCCAGCGATGCCAGAATCAGCCTCATAATCGGAATCCTTGTTTCAGATCAGTGCAATCAAAGGGTAGGCCAGACAGCCGGCGCTTCAAGTCACGATCGATCACATCTTCAACAAGATGCAGGGTTGCAAAGAAAATTTGCTGGATCGCGCTTCACCGTTAGCTTCCCTGATCCGCACCAGGCACCGGCATGGATGGATCAGTGGTCTTGAACATCAACCGACCCGCATCTTGCCAGCCGATTCGATTGTCGATCTTATGCTGCATTCAAAAAGATCGTTTCTAGCCAGCGGAGCAGTTGCACATGCCGGTCATCAATCGCATTTCGGCCTATGCCGACGACATGAAGGTCTGGCGCCGGCACCTGCATGAGCACCCTGAGCTGGGATTTGATTGCCAGCGGACGGCGGAATTTGTTGTCGACCGACTCAAGGCATTCGAGGTGGATGAAATCCACGAAGGGATTGCCACAAGTGGCGTCGTGGCAATCATCAACGGGCAGGGCGACGGTCCGACAATCGGACTGAGGGCGGACATGGATGCGTTGCCGATCCCGGAGGAAACCGGGTTGGACTATGCCTCGAAAGTGCACGGAAACATGCACGCCTGCGGACATGATGGTCACACCACCATGCTGCTTGGGGCGGCGCGTTACCTTGCCGAAACGCGCCGATTTTCCGGCCGCGTGGCGCTGATTTTCCAGCCGGCCGAAGAAGCCGGTGGCGGCGGCAAGGTGATGTGCGACGAGGGCATCATGGACCGGTTCGATATCGGCGAGGTTTACGCACTGCATACTGCACCGGGTTTGAGTATGGGCAGATTTGTTACTTGCGCCGGTCCGATCATGGCCGCTGTCGATGATTTCGACATATACATTTCGGGGGAGGGTGGGCACGGGGCCTATCCCGACCAGACCCGTGATCCGGTCTCGGCCGCACTGCAGATCGGCAATGCCTTTCAGACAATCGTTTCACGCAATGCCAGCGCGATCGACAATCTGGTCGTCTCCATCACCCAGATTCACTCCGGGTCTACTCACAATGTCATTCCGGCGGACGCCTATCTTGGCGGCACGGTTCGGACCTTTCGAACCGAGATACAGAAAATGGTGCGGACGCGAATGGAAGACATCTGCCAAGGCATCGGTACGGCGATGGGTGTTGATGTCAGGCTGGATTACCAGACCAACTATCCGGCGACAGTCAATCATGGCGAACAGGTGTCGTTTGCCGCCGATGTTGCCCGTGAGATTGCCGGTGCGGACAATGTCATTGCCGATGCGCAGCCGGAGATGGGGGCCGAGGATTTCGCCCATATGCTGGAGCAGCGGCCAGGCGCCTATCTGTTCGTTGGTCAGGGCGACGGACCGTTCCTGCACAATCCGGGTTTTGATTTCAACGATGAAGTTGCGCCGGTGGGCGCGTCGTTCTTTGCGCGGCTGGTCGAGCGGGCGCAGCCATTGACTTGACGATGTGATTGTTCAGCCGGCTGGCGGGGCGCCCCCGGCGGCTTCATGCTTTTCGATATATTCGGCGATCCGTTCCCTGACTGTTTCCCCGTGTTGCGGTGACACAAACTGTTCCAGCGTGGATTTCCAGATACCGGTCGCGCGATCGCTCGAGGTCAGGCTGCCGGCATCGGTCCAGCCGCCAAAATTGTTGAGGTCGGCGACAAGCGGCTGGTAGAACGCATCGCGGTATCGCTGCATCGTATGTTCGGTGGCAAAAAAATGCCCGCCGGGATCAACGTCGGACAGCGCATCCCATCCGAGACTGTCTTCATCTTCGGGGGTTTTTGCGCAGAGTTCGGCAAGTGTCTGCAGCGCTTCGACGTCGTTGACGAATTTCTCATAACCAAACGACAATCCGCCTTCGAGCCAGCCGGCGGCATGGACGGTCAGTGTCGCATTGGCCTGAAGTGCCGCCCAGAGCCCCATATGGGTCTCGCCGGCGGCCTGCATGTCGGCGGTGTTGGAGGCCGCGCCGGAAGCAGAGCGCCAGGGCAAGCCGATGTGCCTTGCCAGTTGGCCCGATCCGATCGAGAGCTTGATATGTTCCGGCGTGCCGAAGCTTGGCGAGCCGGACTTCATATCGACGTTGGAGGCAAAGCCGCCATATGTGACCGGTGCTCCCGGTTTGGCCAGCTGGGCAAGAGTGATAGCGGCGAGCGCTTCGGCATGCTGCAGCACCAACGCACCGGCAATGGTAACCGGCGCCATCGCGCCGGCCAGGCAGAACGGTGTGATGATGCACATCTGACCGGCCCGGGCAAAGTCGATCAGGCCTTCGGCCATCGGGATATCGATCTGCCGCGGTGAATTGGTATTGATGACGGTGCTGGCCCACGCACCATCGGTAAAATCATCATCGGTCAGGTTCAGGCCGAGCCGGATGAGTTCGAAACTTTCAGCAACCTGGCGGCGGCCGCGCGAATAGATAAACATCGGCTTGTCGCCGTGAACCATCTGTGTCGCCGTCATGGCGTAATGCCGGTTCTGCACCGGCACATCCTGCGGTTCGGCTGACGGCCCGAACATATGGATGACATCGAACGACTGCTGCAGTTTGATGGTTTCTTCATAATCGTTGAGCGATCCGGGGCGGCGGCCGCGCTCGAGATCGGTCACGTTGGGGCAGCCGGCACCGGCCATGAACAGCATTGCACCGGGCTCAAACGTCTGCTCGCGGACTGTCGATGCGGCCCGAAGCCTGATCGATTTGGGTGCGGTTTCGACTGCGGCTTCGACAATGTCCCGACCGATACGAACCATATCGCTGTCCGCATCGACAATGGCACCATGGCTGGAATACAGGGCACGGGCTTCCGGCAGCAGCACCTTGATTCCGAGTTCCTCGATGACCCTCAATGCCATTGTATGGATGTTGGCGATCGCATCGTCCGAAAAGACCTTTTGCGGCTCGAACGGATGGCGCAACTG
>JAJFHT010000385.1 GCA_021775495.1 Hyphomicrobiales bacterium
CAGCAAGGATGCCTCCGCCAATTTCAGACCGCCGCTGGGCCGCGAGCAAGCACAGTTTGATGATTTCTGGGTCAGGGGGAAAACGCTTGGGCTTGGATACGGAATCACCAGTTCAAACGGGGTCTGGCTGGACATCGGCATTGTGGCGACCATGAGAAAGGGAAAGGTCGGGTTCAAGATCACACCGAAAAACAACTCGGCTTTCGGCAATCTGAGACCCGGTCTGCTATGGCGCGACAGCAACAAACCACTGCGATTCGTAGTCCGTCATAAAAACATTGAACGCAGCAGGATTAGCGACAAGATCGGCTTTTCGATCAGCCAGCCCAGATATGCCTTCAAGGCGCAGTTCACGCCGCAGGCCAGGCTCAATCTCAATCTCGATATCGGGATTTATGCATTGAACGAGACGATCGGACCGTTTGCGCTTGACTTCCTTTCGATCGAGAACGACTTCGTTTTTGATCGGCACAACGGAACGGTCAATTCCTACGATTTTCCGATGTGATTGCACAATCAGTTCGGCAGCAGCCGGCGCATGGGCGGTTTTGAAAAATCCGCCCATGTTGTTCAATTGCGTTGCTTGTGGCGACTCTATCCCGCCGCGAGCTTTTTGGCCTGCTTGACCCAATTTTCCCGTTCGATGCGGCCCTTGAAGGATAATTCCCCGTTCACACGGTCGATATCGGCCTTTGAGAAATCGGCGATCTGCTGAAACGTATCAATGCCGAGATTGTTGAGCTTCTTTTTGAGCACCGGTCCGATTCCGTTGATGCGGGTCAGTTCATCTGGCCCTTGCTTCTTTGGAGAAGCGGCCATCAATGATTGCGGCTTATCGGCCTTCGGCGCCGGAGAAGACTGTGCAATGCTTCTCGGCGCTGCCGTTGCGGTTGCCAGTTCGGATTTCAGTCTGGCGATTTCCCGGTCGCGCGTCTCCAACTGCTCGTTGCATTTGTTTTTCAGGAAATACTGGGCGATCACATAACCGATCACGGCGCCAATGATGAACCAGATCACACTCATTTTCTTCTCCCCGTATTGTCAGCCATAACGTAACTGTTCGTCGGCAGACTGTTTCAAACCTAGCAGATCGATCGCAAGAATGCGCGTCTCGTTCCCGGAATCTCCGGTTGGAAGTGCACTGACAAACAGATGCGTTCCTGATGCTCCTGCTGGAATGCCATTTGAAACCGAAATTGCTGCAATTTGATGATACATATCAATGCGGATCACTGAGTTTGGCTTTCAGTGTGGATAGTGAACGGGAGAACGGCCATGATACGTATTTTTGCGGCCCTGATTGCTGCAACCCTGTTATCGACCGCGGCGAGTGCCAGCGGAGATGATGTTGAAGTAGTTGTAACGGAAGCCGAATTCAGCGATGTCGCCAGCGGCGCCGAGAACGCGATCATCAACCGCGGCTACAAGATCGACTATCACGGTTTTATCGGTGATATGCTGAAACGGACGGCCGAGGATGTCGGAGCAAAAAAACAGCTCTACAAAAACGCTGAATTTTTTACTTTCTGCTCCGCCGTGCTGTCACGCAAGGTCATGGAGGCGGAACTGGGCGATATCGCCTATTGCCCTTATGTGGTGTTCGTCTACGAACCCGCCGCGGATCCGGGCAAAGTTAGTGTCGGCTTTCGAAAACTGCCGGCGGGCGGTCTGCGTGACGAGATCAACGCGCTGCTCAGCGACATCATCAAGGATGCTTCTGAGGGCTTTTGACGTCATCTGTGTCAGAACGGGCCGAATTTCGAACGGGATGTGAGCCCGGAACTCTCCGCAACAAATGATTTGAAGCTTGCCAGAAACGCTTTCAGTTGCGACGCGTTTTCCGGTTTCAGCAACAGGTCGCGAATCTCATCCGGTGATTTCGACATCAACGGAAAGCGGACGAAATTGTCCTCGTTGAACTTCTGGCTCACCGTGCGCAGGACCACCCGGAGTTCGCGCAGGCAATCGTCACCCCGGTGAGAGGCATGCAGCAGCGCGATGGGCTTTTCGACGATCTCGTCGCGCGAGACCAGCCAGTCGACGGCGTTTTTCAGGCCACCCGGAATCGCACGGACATATTCCGGACTGGAGATGACGATTCCATCCGAATGTCGCACCTGCTTGCAGAAGGTCTCGATGATTGCCGGCGTGTGTTCACCTTCCAGATCGGGAGAGAACACCGGAAACCGGATGAGATCCTCAAACAGGGTGATTTCGATATCCGGCGGGGCCAGTTCGGCCAGATGCTTCAAGAGGCTGGTATTGGTCGATGCGCGCCGGGCGCTGCCGGAAAGTGCCAGAAGTTTCATGATACCGGCCCACCGCTGGCCCGCCTGCCTCCGCGATTGCGAAGGCAGGCATTCGTTTCATGCCGTTATTTGACCATCCACAGCATGTCGACAGGGTGCTTCTTTTTGCCGGCATCTTCGCCGATCATCAACGAACCGTCATTCATGGCAAGAATGTTATCGGGATTTGCCGGTAGCTCGGTGTCGCATTTCCCGTCTGCGGTGGTCTTGCCGATGACATAGGGTTCGATGCGGGTGATGCTGTAATCCGCGCCGGTTCTGGAAATATAGACACCGCCGCAGGCTTCCTTGTCGAGCGCGATGGCGCCGGCATTTGCCTCGTCCTTGACGCCGTCCGCCCAATTGAGATGACCCCACGACTTGTCCATCGTGTAGGCTATTCCCGATGCGGCAATGTAGACGTTGTTGCCGTGGGAAGTGACGCCTTCCAGCTTGTCCCATTCATTGGTGGCACCCAGTGCCGCGGCAGCGCGCCGGCTTTCCAGGAAGGCCGGACGATCATCCTTGTAGGAACCGACATTACCGTTCTTGTCGAGGTCCTTGCCGGTGCGGCCTTCAGCCCAGTTGAACACGTCTTCGCTGGAAATGTAGTTGGATTTGCCTTCGACATAGTCGGCAATTTTCACGCCATCATATTCAGCGATCCACTGGCCGATCTGAGCGTTGTTGGAGTGACCGAGCATGACCCAGCTGACATTGAAACCTGCCTTCTGCGGGTCGGTCTCGGCGTCCTGTTCCATCTTCGCGGCGTAAAGTGTCCCGGCACTGAGGTCGCCCTTGACGTCGGCGACAAATTTGAACAGCACGCCGCCCGAGGCAGTGTTGTGTTTGCCACCGGCATATTGACCTGAGTCATCGTCGCTCATGTAGACCGTCTTCATGTCGGGCATGATTGCCGCGGTCTCGTGGCTGAGGCGGCCGGTGGCATAATGTTTGACCAGTTCCTCGCTGTCAGCCGACGCGGCATTGTTGATTTCGATCATGTAGCCGTAACGGTATGGATTCGACATCTTGCCGAGATATTTGTTCATGCTTTTGGGCTTGATATAGGTGATGTCGTTGCCCTTCTGGAAACTGGCCCTTTCGTCTTCGTCATGATTGTCCGGGTGGTTCCAGACAGCCGAATTGTAGAAAAAATATTCTTCGGCCAGCAGCGGTGTGCCCCATGGAGTGACCAAGCCGGAACACAGGACCAGGCCGCCGTCGATCGGGCTGAGGTCGACCATTTTCGAGGTGCTGAGATCGGATTGCCATTTGCCGTCGACCCGGTTGAGGCTGAGGCGGCTGACCGAGCTCGCTCCTTCGCGCCCTCCACCTTCCCAGGCGGTGTAGAGATAGGCCTTGTTGGCGCCGCGCGGGACGAAGCCGTTGAAGTCGGGAGCATTGGACACAAACATCAGATTGCCCGAGGTGTCGTACACTCCGCCGAGCATCTGACCAGAGCCGAGCTTGTCGCCGGCCTTTCCGAATGTCACATAAGTGCCGCCGGTTGCCCGGACGGTCTTGCGCTCGCCATCACCGGGCAAGGACAGGCTGCCGCCGGAAAACGTGCTGCTGTCAAAACCATGAACATAACCGAGCAACGCCGGCGGGGCGTCGTCGCGAAACGTGTTTTTGCCACCCGGGTGCTGGGCGTTCACGAACAACTCTCCGAGGGCATTGGTGCTCAGCCCGGTGACCTCGGCTCCTGCCGGCATGGTGGCGACGCGAATTGGCGCCATATCGGATGCAAATGCAGATGCGGCGCCAATGGCCGATACCAGCATCGTCGAGCAAAGCAGACGTGTCGAGACTTTCATGAGGAGCTCCCTTGTGATTGTACCCCCATGAAAGCCTATTCAGCGTCGCGGAGCAATCGGGTTCACTGACCGATGGACATCCATTGTGTAAAACTCAGTCCGGCGGGAGCGGAGGCATATCACCTGACTCAGCCGCAATGGTCGTGTCTTCGAAACCGGGCGGCAACGGTGGCTCTTGCGCCCCCTCAATCCCGGCCGCAGCGTGTTCCTCTTCAACCGGCGGTGAGGGAGCATCCGCATCGGCCTCCGCCGCCGTGCCGTTGTCACCATTTTGATCTGGCGGCGGCGCCGGTGCGTCGCTGTCTGGCTCCGTTGTGCTGTCTGCCACAGTCGCAGCCTGGAGGTCTTCGGCCGGCGGTGCCGGCGCGTCATCATCCAGATGTGAAGTTGTCTCGGTCACGTCGTTAACCGGCGGATCAGGCGCCATGGTTGAGAAAGTGTGAGGCATTTTTTCGATATCCTCTTTTGGTTACGGATCGGCCCGTTTGGGGTTGCTTGCCCGTCAGGACGGCAATTTCGTGATCACTTCATGACGACCTGTTCAATGACGTTGTTGGCGATGTAAACATCGACCGTTCGATTGTTGGCGTGGGCGGTGGACAATGTTGCAAAGACGTTTGTCACACCATCGGTTTTTCCTGTTTTCACCTTCTTCCAGCCGGAAATTGTGCTGATGATGGCGAAGCAGTTTTGAGTATGGTGCGATGTGAAGGTGCGGGTGACCTTCTTGTTGTTGTTCCACATGGATTTTGCTCCCTTTCAATGGTTGGGTGATTGATGTTCGGTTTGCCGGCCGCCTAGCGCAACACGGCGCGGTAGACCTTGGAGCCGTCGGTGTAAGCATCGACCTTCAGCCCCTTGGCAACGGCTTCGTTGAACAGCAGCAACATGTTGGTGACACCGTCACTGGAGCCGGTCTCGATCTTCCGCCAGCCCAATCCGCTGATCAGCGCCCAGGCGTTTTGCGTGTGATAGGTGGCGAAGGTGCGGGTCACGCTGACATTGTTGTGCCAGGTCTTCGATATGGCCGGGATCATCTGGCGAAGATCCGGGCGGTTGCCGATTCTTTGGGTTTTGGGCCGGCCCGGCGTGTCCTGCTGCGGCGACCCGGTGGTGCGCAGCAGACTGATCGCCGCCGCCGGGGTCAGCAGGGGGCTGCCCTGCGCCTTCAATATGCCCTGCGCGCAACCGAGCGCGCCGACGACGATCGGCGAGGCACTGGAAGTGCCGCTGAAGGTTTCAGTGTACCAGAGATCCTGCTGGCCGCCCTGGAGATTGCCGTATCCGGCAGAGGTGACCTCGCGGCCCCAGCCCTGACAGTCGACACGTTTGCCGTAGTTGGAGAAACCGAGCCGTGACCGGTCATTGCCGTGATTGCGGCCATGGGTTCCAGGTGGCGGCGCTCCGGCACCGACAACGACGGCCTGCGAGCTCGGATTTGCCGGGTTGAACGGATTGCGCCAGCTCGACGGGAACCCGGTTTGAGGTGTGTTGTAGACGGCGTCGTCGAGGTTTTGAAAACCATTTCCGGCGGCTTCAACGACAATAATCCCCTTGTTGACCGCGTAGCGGATGGCGGCGAAATCATCCGGCCACCATTCAATCGCGATATAACCGAACTGGCCGGAACCGGTGCCGTTGGGGCCGGAGCGATGGATTTCCAGAAGGATGATGTCGCCGGCGTTCAGACGATCCGCGGCTTCACGGATGGTTCGGGCGGAAGAAGGCGAACTGACAAAGGACGACGCGCCGGCAGTGGCATCGGAGCAGATACCGGTAATGCCGAAACTGTTCACGTCACCGGAATATTCGCCAAGTACCGCGGTGCCGTGATTGTTGCTGGATGAATTTCCGCCATAAACCACGCCGATCTGCTTTTGGATGAGGTCCTCGTGGGAGAAGTTCCAGCCCCACTCGCAGTCGATGATCGTCACGCCGCTGCCGCGTCCGCCCGGTTTGGTCCAGGCAAAACGCGCATCGATACCGGCCGGCGCGGCATTGAGATAGATCTGGCTTGCGGTGAAATCGGGGGTTGCCGGCGGCGCATCCCCCGACATCGGCAGCATATCGTTGATCGGTTCGTCGTCCTCACCGACACCCACCGGCTCGCCGGATTCCGGTTTGACATAGGCGGCTTCGATGACATCCTCCTGGCCGAGCATAGCTTCGGCAATGTCATCGAGCTTCTTGTCCGCGGCCTCGACCGAGTAATAGGTCTCCATTTCAGACGGCTGTTCGCCGGTCTCCGCTGCCGCCTCGTCGGCGTCCAACGTCCGAGCCTTCATCCGTTCTTCGGTCAGGCCGAACAGCGGTCGAATCTCGGCGCCGAAATCACCGATGATTTCGGCGATCGACGACACATCGGCGGCAAGTGCCGTGGGGCCTCTTTCCTCGCTGCTTCGAAACTGTGTCTCTGCACGAACCTTGACGACCAGTTCGCGGCCGGATGTGTTCTTGCGACCGCTGGAAGACTTCGATCGTTTGGCCATATTGTGGGACTCCTCCACTGTACTGGCGACGTGTGCCAGCCTTAACGGACGATCCTTGCGGATCGTTTCGCCCCATAGCCCTTACGGTTTAGTGTGTGTTGCCGTTCGTTGGTTTTGCGCTGTTTGCCTGAGCGCTGCCCGGATCAGCCGGGTGGTTCGCCTCTGGGTTTGATGAAAGCCGCTTCAACGGCATCCATTCCCAGCAGTCTGTCGATCAATGCCAGTGCATCCTGTTCGTTTTGCAGCTCCACGGAATAGTAGCGTCGCAATTCATCGTCATCGGATCCGGGATCATTGGGTGTGAGAACCACACCCGGTCTGTTCAACCCATCCACATCAGAGAGCCGGCTTATCCCTTCTGAATTATCTTTTGCGGCCTCAGATGTCAGAAGTATCGTTACTGTAACCACAGTTTGCGCAATCATTGTATTTGTTCTCTGCCAGTATATCACACAATAAATTTATGAACAATTTTTAAGTCTGGGAAAATTTTACCTATGTGAAAATATTAATACTATCAGTACGTTACGACCATCATCCTAATCCTTTGATTGAAAACATCCGCTTTGTTTTGCCGCCTTATGACTTCTGAGCGACGGTTCTCGATTTTCCGCGTTCATTCGAGTATGCCGATAGAATTGGGGATAAAATCACCTGCCTGATCACCACTTGCCTTATATCAATGTGCCGAGTGTCCCTTGCCGCCAGGATCACCCGCATTCGAGAAACTCAACAACGGGAAACGATCGATGAGCACAGTGACAAGCCTGCATGGCACGACGCCGGCGGAGATATTTCAGAGCGGCCTTGAGAACATCGGTGACATTGACGCGGTTGCGGTGTCGGTCCGTTGGCGCAATGGCGATATCACCACCGGTTGGTCAAACGCGGCCCCCGAAACCATCGCAATGATGGCGGTTATGCTGGATGAACGGCTGAGAATGCAGTTTCTCAGAGGACAGGGCGAGTAATACCAACGGTCCTTGATAGTGACGCATCTGACCGGGGAGCAACGCTGCCACGGTGCAAAAGAACCCGGCCTTTGTTGGGACATATCTGACCCATCAGATGAGTCACTATCAAGGACCGTTGGTATAAGTTGCTCCGTGATCTGCCGAAGTTTTTCCAGGACCTCAGTCGGTTTTCGAATCAGTTTTTCCGGGGCCCCGCATTTACGGCTTCCCACCAGTTGGTTGACTGAAACGTCTCTCCAGCCGTCACGACTTCGCCGATACGTGGGGTAACGAGTTCGATCGTGGTGTCTTTCACTGCTGCCATTGTGCGCTTTATCGGCTCGTCCCAGTCATGGAATGCTAAATTGAATGTTGCCCAATGGACGGGAAACATGCGTTTGGCGTTCAAAGCGAGGTGGGCTCTGACGGAGTCTTCTGCTGTCATGTGAATATCGGTCCAACTCGCACCGGGCCCGTAAGCGCCGATCTTGATGATGTTCAGATCGAAAGGACCATATTTGTTGCCGATTCTCGCGAAATGATCGGAAAACCCGGTGTCGCCGCTGTAGAATGCCCGATGCTTGCTGCCGACCATCGTCCAGGATGTCCAGAATGTATCCTTGTGGTCAAAAATACCACGGCCGGAATAATGGCGTGCTTCGGTGCTGATGATCTTCAGCTTGCCGATCTCGGCTGATTGTCCCCATTCCAGTTCTGTCACCTGCGCTGCCGCGACACCCCATTTTTCCAGATGGGCTCCGGCACCAAGCGGAACGAAAAAGTGTGATCCCTTGGCAGCCAGATGCTGCACGGTTGCCATATCGAGGTGATCATAGTGATCATGCGAGATCAGCACCGCGTCGATCCGGGGCATGTTGTCCAACGCGACCGGAGAGGCGTGGAATCGTTCAGGCCCAATGCCCTGCAGCGGAGAGGCGTAGTCGGAAAGTGCCGGATCCGTCAGCAGGCGAAGGCCATCAATTTCCAGGTACACGCTGGCATGGCCCAGCCAGACGGCTCGCAAGACATCCCGATTCAGTTCTTCAAAGAACCCGTCGGCAATCTCTGTGACCGGGATCGGCGATGGCGGTACCCGCTGTTCATTCCCGCCAAACTGCTTCTTCAGCAGATCCCACGCCTGGCCAACCGCGTAGGGGGCCTGCGGAACCGTGTTCGCAAATTTCCCATCGTGGAAATGCGAAGATGCTTCAGCCGTTTTCAGGCGTTCACCTGAGACGGATGCGCCAAATGACGGCCAGAACGACATGAATGCCGACAATGCGCCGATGAGGACGAGCAACAGCAATACAATTATCTTGAGGATCTTCATGGTTGGAACCGTATCTGCACATAACGTCAATTTCCGCCGCGCCTGAACGGTATGGTTCAGACCGGCGCTGTTTTACCTGCATCTATACCGGCGAACCGCGAAGGACCATCGTAATATTTGTCCCGCTGCCCGGTTTGAGTAACACTGCGCTATTTTGCGAAATCGAATTTTGGAGGAGTCATGTCGCCAGTCAAAAAATTCGTTGGATTCAAACTCTTTCCCGGAGTGATGATTTTGGTCGGGATTTTGTCATTTGCCATCGGTGTTCAAACCATGGCCGGTGCCCTAGCCAGTCGTGATTGGCCGTCAACTGACGGCATGGTGGTGGCGACGCGGATCGATATTGAATCCAGTTCATCGAGCAGCAGCAGGTCGTCAAGGACCTATCGGCCGATCATCATTTATGACTATGCAGTTGATGGCGTCTCGCATAGCGCACAACGGGTGGCATTTGGAGAATATGCCACCGGTGATCCGGCCGATGCGGAAAAGGTGCGCGACACTTATCCTGAGGGGAAACAGGTTCCAGTCTACTACGACCCGGATTCACCGGAAAATGCAGTACTTGAGCCGGGATTACATGGCATTCCCTGGTTCTTCATCGTGTTGGGATTGGTCTTCGCCGGTATCGGCGCGCTGATGGCCAAGTTCTTTCCGAGAATGTTTGCGGAAGACAAACCTTCATAACGGAGTGGACCTGTCGCCTGGCTGCGATACGTCGGTCGATGGCTAATCGCATCGTCGATAGTTGCTGTTCAGGCAGGCCAGAGACAATTTCTTGGATTCCAGCAACTCCGGAGGAGGCATTTTTTTGGCCAGCCGTTTTCTGTTCAACGTGCCGCGGTTGTTTCCGTTTGCTTCCGCAACCACGTACCACATGTGCGCGGTCAGGCGGTTGCTTTTAATGCCGCGTCCATATTCATACATCGCGCCGAGGCTGTTTTGGGCTTCGGCGTCTCCCTGCATTGCCGCCTTGTGGTACCATCCAAAGGCCGTGACATAGTTTCGTTTCACGCCCTGGCCGAGGCGGTACATAGCGGCCAGGCTGAACTGGGCCGATGGATAGCCCTGTTTGGCGGCATTGGTGAACAGTTTGATTGCCGCTGAATAGTCCTGCTCGACACCCTGACCTTCCCGGTACATGGCGGCCAACGGTAATTGCGCTGCCTTGTGTCCCTTTGCCACTGCTTTACGAAGCCAATTTGCGGCATCGGAAAATTGGCCGTTGTGAAAGCTGGTTTGCGCTTTCTGGTAATCGCTATTGGAGTCGGCATTTGCCAGACCGATGCTGCCCAAGATCGCCATCGCGATTGCGGCCTGGCGGAGAATTTTTGTTACGGCTGAGGTTCTCATGTGTCGTACCCGATCAACTGCAGCACTGCGAAACATCCCGACTGTGCTTAGCTGCCGCTGATTACCAGACAAAACTGCCGTGAAGCTTGTGTTGCCGTCCTCAGGTGGATCACAGACGGCATGTCGATCGGCCGATTGGCTCAGGGTGAGCAATGGGCATGACCCGACGGCGTGCCTTCGCCGCCACCAATGGTCAGAATCCGCATATTGGGATCGAAGTGGAATGTGTGGCCCTTTGCCTCGAAGAACACCCTGTCGCCGGATATCTGGTAACGAACGACGACGCTCTCATTCGATTCATTCATGATGATGCGGACATGTTCCTGCTGCGTTTCGAACGAAAGAAGGAAAGAAGACGCACCCGCCGGTCCGCCCGTGCATTCGGTCGACTGGGCGGCAGCGCTTGCAAGCGTCGCGGTAACCGAGAAAGCCGAAATAACCAGCCCGTATCGAAGCACACGGGTCACCGTCCAATCAATTGCAGAACCGGTCACTCCGGTTTCTTTTCCAGAGAGACGATGTAGGCGGTCAAATCATCGATGTTTTCCGGGTCAAGCAGAAAGCCCATTTGCGGCATCGGTGTGTGGAGTTGCGGGAACAGAATGCGGGACCTGATCTGATCGGAGTCACGGAAGACCGCAATCGAAGCGAAGCTGGGCGGATAGGTCTTGAAAGCGCCATCGACGGAAATGTCGTGGCATCGAACGCAGTACTTGTCCGCAAGCATGCCGCCTGCTTCGACATCGCCTTCTGCCAGGGCGCTGCCTGCGATCATCGTGGAGACAACGGCAACACTGATTCGGAAAAACTGTTTCATAACATTCTCTCCCTGTTGAATGACGAGCTTGCTTGTTCTCGTCGTGCCCTAGAAATCACCGCTACCGGAAAACACACGGGCAGACGGTGAAGTCGGCCCGTTCATGTGTGCCGGACCGGTTACCTGAAATCATTTTGCACAAAGCGCTTGACGTCATTGACCTCGGTCAATCCGTTGCGCGCAACCTTTCTTCGTTGCGGGGAACCATATGGCAGCCCGTCAGATTCTGGTTTTCGACCCGATTTTGACGCGTTGGAGAGATGCACAAACAGCCTTATTGCCATAAAATATGTAATACGGTACGATTATACGTGTTTGCTAGATACCGACGCGGTTATGGAGATGGAATATGAAGCAAAGCCTCACAGCAGGTGTCTCGGCAACGCGGAGATTTAGGGTCGATGAAGAGCGGACAATCGACTTCATGGGAGAAGAATGCCGTGTCTACGCCACCCCGTCACTGGTCCGCGACATGGAGCATACCTGCCGGGACCTGATTCTGGACAGCGCCGACAGCGGCGAAGATTCGGTCGGCTTCAAAGTTTCGATCGCTCACAAGGCGCCAACGTTGCTGGGCATGGAAGTGGCCATTACCGCAACCGTTGCCGAGGTTGATGGAAGCAGGATCGTGTTTGACGTGTCCGCTTCCGATCCGGTCGATACTATCTGCGCTGGCAAGCATGAACGGTTCGTCGTCGACGTCGAAAAAACCCGGCAACGACTGAAGTCCAAAGCGGCAAAAGCCCGTCAGGCCTGAAGGGTGGGCTCCGACATGGACAAACCGGATAAAAGCACCACGGATCAGGTCTCAACCTATTGCTATCAATGCGTTGCCGGTCCCGACCTGCTGCAAGTCGATATTGAAGATGGGGTCGCGACGCAGGTCCGCCCCAATTTTTCCGCAGCAGAGATTCATCCGGCCGGTGGGCGCGTTTGCGTCAAAGCATATGGCCTGATTCAAAAGACCTACAATCCTAACCGCATCCTGACCCCGATGAAGCGGACCAACCCGAAGAAGGGACGCGATCAGGATCCCGGCTTTGTGGCAATCACATGGGACGAGGCGCTCGATGCGATCGCGCAAAAGCTGAACAAGGCGCGGGCCGATGGCCTGAATGACAAGTCCGGTTTTCCGCGCGTGGCGGCGAGTTTCGGCGGTGGCGGTACGCCAACATCCTATATGGGCACGTTCCCGGCATTTCTGGCGGCCTGGGGGCCGGTCGACATGAGCTTCGGCAGCGGGCAGGGTGTCAAATGTTACCATTCCGAGCATCTTTACGGGGAGTTGTGGCACCGGGCCTTTATCGTATCGCCGGATACACCGCTGGCTGAATTGATCATCTCCTTCGGCACCAACACCGAAGCGTCCAGCGGTGTGTGCGGCATCAAACGCCATGCAGATGCCCGGGGCCGCGGCGTCAAACGCATCCAGATCGAACCGCATCTGTCGGTCACCGGTGCCTGCTCTGCCGAATGGGTGCCAATCCGGCCCAAAACAGACGCGGCCTTCCTGTTTGCAATGATAAACGTAGTGCTGCACGAGGCAGATCGTTCCCGGCTCGATATCCCGTTTTTGAAAGAACGCACTTCGTCGCCCTATCTGATTGCCCCGAATGGATTCTATCTGCGCGAGAAGACTTCGGGAAAGCCGCTGATCTGGGACCTCAAAGCCGGCAAAGCCGTTCCGTTCGACACAGTCGACGCCGACCCGGCGCTTGAAGGCGAATTCAAGGTTTCGGGGAGCGAAACCGGCGCCGATGACGTTACCTGGGATCACAAGAAGATCGATTGCCGGCCGGCATTTTCCCATCTTGTCGAACATGTCCGTGGCTTCACGGCGGAATGGGCGGCAAAGGTATGCGATGTCAGTGCAGATACCGTCCGCAGCGTCGCCAACCAATATCTGGACCACGCCCATATCGGCGAAACCATCGATATAGAGGGAATGACCCTGCCGTTCCGGCCGGTCGCGATATCGCTGGGCAAGACGGTCAATAATGGCTGGGGCGGATATGAATGCTGCTGGGGGCGCACGCTGCTTGCCTGCCTGGTTGGTGCGCTGGAAGTGCCCGGTGGCACACTCGGCACGACGGTCCGGCTCAACCGCCCGGCCGGCGATCGCTGGAAAAGCGTCAAAAAAGGTCCTGACGGATTCATGGATTATCCGATGAATCCGACCGCAAAGGGTGAATGGATATCGAAGCCGACCACCAGGCACGCCCATCGAACACTTGTACCGCTCGCCGCCAATTCGCCGTGGAGCCAGGCGCTCGGACCGACGCATCTTGCCTGGATGCAGCAGCAGCAGGGTTTTGAAAAGCTGCCGGAACCAACTGCGCCCGACGTCTGGTTCGTGTACCGGACCAATCCGGCGATTTCGTTCTGGGACACCAAGGCCGTGACCGGCGTGATGGCAAAATTCCCCTTCACGGTCTGTTTTGCCTACACGCATGACGAAACCAACCACACGGCGGATATCCTGCTGCCTGAATGCACCGATCTTGAAGGGTTGCAACTGATCCGCATCGGTGGCTCGAAATATATCGAGCAGTTCTGGGATCATCAGGGCTTCGCATTGCGCGATCCGGCATCGAAGCCGCGTGGAGAAACGCGCGATTTCACCTGGATTTCCACCGAGTTGGCCCGGCGGACCGATCTGCTGGAAAAGTACAACGCCGCCATCAATCGCGGCGCGGCAGGTGTCGGGCTGAAAGGAAAGAATTTCGACTTTTCGCTCGACGAAGGCTCGGCGCATGGAGTCGAGGATATTTGGAACGCGATATGCCGTGCGGCCAGCGCCGAAGTGAGTGATGGCGCCGAAAGCCAGGGTCTTGATTATTTCCGGAAACACGGCTTCCGGGTGCGCAAGTACTCACGGCAACGCTGGTATCTGTATCCTGAAATGGTGGCGCAAGGCCTGCGCTTCGAACTGCCCTACCAGGAAAGACTCTATCGCATCGGCCAGGAACTGGGCGCACGCCTGCACGAACATGGCATCACCTGGTGGGATCGACAGTTGAAAGAATATGAAACGATGCCCAACTGGCAGGACCTGCCGGGGCTCTGGGAACGTGCGCTGTCAGAACGGTTCAAGGTCGACATCGATGACTATCCCTTCTGGCTGCTGACGGCTCGATCCATGCAATATTCCTGGGGCGGTAATGCCGGCCTGCAAATGATTCACGAGGTAGCCAGCAACATTGCCGGCCATGGCGGCATCATCATGAATCCGGCTGCGGCAGGCAGGCTCGGCCTGAGTGAAGGCGATAAGGTGGAAGTCTCTTCACCTTCCGGCAAAACCCGCGGCGCCGTCGTGCTTCGCCATGGCATCAGGCCCGACACGCTTTTGATGATTGGCCAGTTCGGTCACTGGGCGACACCGTTTGCCAAGGACCTCGATGTTCCGAACATGAACGAGTTGACGCCAATGATGCTGGAATTGACCGACGCGACCGGATCGGGCGCTGATGTCGTCAAAGTGGCAGTCAAGCGGATTGGAGCGGTAACATGACGCGCTGGGCGATTGTCGCTGATCTGAACCGCTGCGTCGGATGCCAGACCTGCACCTCAGCCTGCAAGCATGCCAATGCCACTGGCCCGGGCGTCCAGTGGCGCAAGGTGCTCGATTTCGAAGCGGGAGAATTTCCCGACGTCACACGGGCTTTCCTGCCTGTCGGATGCATGCATTGCGACGAGCCACCCTGTCTGGACGTCTGCCCGTCGACCGCCACGGGCAAACGCGATGACGGCATCGTCACCATCGACTACGATCTGTGTATCGGTTGCGCCTATTGTGCCGTGGCCTGCCCCTATCAGGCCCGCACCAGGGTCGATTCACCGAATGCAGCCTATGGCGGCAAACCGATGCGACATGAAGCCGTTCGCGAACAATGGGACCGTCATGGCGTATCGCAGAAATGCACTTTCTGCATCGACAGGATTGATGAGGGCCGGGCGAAAGGATTGATACCCGGTGTTGATCATGAAGCCACGCCGGCCTGCGTGAACTCGTGCATCGCCGGCGCACTTCATTTCGGGGACACCGACGACACCGACAGCGAGGTCTCCAGACTGCTCGCGCAGAACAAACACTTCCGAATGCACGAGGACCTGGGTACCGGACCCGGCATTCACTATCTGTGGGAACCCGGCGCGGAGGATGCTGCTGCTGTCGAAACCGCGCCGATGGTTGCCGATCCTGTCGGTTTGGCTGCCGTCTCTCCAAAACTCCAGACAAACTGGGACTGGCGGGCTGCAGCGAACTTCATTGCCGGCGGCACCGGGACAGGGCTCTTTGCCGCCGCAGCGCTTGCCGGGATTTTTGCCGAGCCGCTGCTGATCGCCGCCCTCGTTGCAATGGCTCTTGTCGCGACGGGCCTGTTTTGTGTCTGGCTGGAAATCGGCCGGCCGTTCCGGTTCATCAACGTGTATTTTCATTCCAGGCGCTCCTGGATGACGCGCGAGGCGTTTGCTGCCTTGCCGTTTTTTGCACTTGGAGCGGCGTCGCTGTTCATAGCGTCGCCGGTTGTGTGGATTGCCGCGGCGGTCTGCGGACTTGTCTTCCTGTATTGTCAGGGCAGAATCCTGCGGGCGGCGAAGGGTATTCCGGCCTGGCGCGAGCCCGGCATCGTGGCGGTAATCGTCTCCACCGGCCTGTGCGAAGGAATGGGACTGTTTGCCGTCCTCGCCGTGATTTCCGGCATCGATCTGGCCTTGTCCCAGACAGTCACTCCGCTATTGCTGGCGCTTCTTGGATGGCGATACTTCACCTGGCGCCAGTATCGGGAAGCGTTGGGCAGGCGTGGCGCCCCGACCAGCACCTTCAAGGCGCTGGAGTCCGGTTTCATCAATCTATCTCCGCCAGTGCAACTCATCACGGCAGCGTTCGTCGCGCTGAGCCTTGTGGTTCCCATGCTGCTGGTGATCGGCGGACTGCTCGCCGTTCTGACCGGCTGGGGGTTCAAGTACACGCTGATCACCCGTGCGGCTTTCACCCAGGGTTATGAAATCAGCCGAATGCCGGCCAGGGGCGCCGGCAAAAGTGCACCGGGCATCAAACCTGGATGGATGGTCCGATGACCCGTCACACCGTTTACCAGCAGGCCGGCACCGGCGGCACGGAACGGTCGTTCGCCCGCGAAGTCGAAAACCTGAAACTCGGTGACGGAGACCTGTTCGAAGGTGAAGCCATTCTGGCGGTCACCAAGGCCCTGCTGCAGGCGGGTGTCGCCTATGTCGGAGGATATCCCGGCGCACCGGTGTCACATCTCATGGACGTTCTGGCGGAAGCGCGCCAACCCATCCTGGAGCCGATGGGTATTGTTTTCGAGCAGTCGGCCAGTGAGGCAGGCGCCGCGGCTCTGCTCGGGGCTTCGATCCATTATCCGCTGCGTGGCGCGGTCACCTGGAAGTCGATCGTCGGCACCAATGTCGCTTCCGATGCGCTTTCAAATCTGGCGTCCGCCGGTGTAACCGGAGGCGCGGTGATCATCATCGGTGAGGACTATGGCGAGGGCGCCAGCGTTATCCAGGAGCGCACCCACGCCACGGCTTTGAAATCTTCGATCCCGCTGCTCGACCCGAGATATGACATGGAACGGCTGGTCGAACTGACCGAGCAGGCTTTCGACCTGTCCGAGGCAGCTAAGCTCCCGGTGTTCGTAAGCCTGCGAATCCGTGCGGCGCACATGACCGGCTCTTTCGTATGCAAAAACAATGTTGAGCCGCAATTCAGCGCGAAACGACCATTGCCGCATGCAATCCAGGACTATGACCGCATCGTGCTGCCGCCATCGACCTATGTGCAGGAGCAGGACAAGTTCGAAAACCGATTGCCGGCCGCGCGAAAATTCATCGTCGACAACAACATCAATGAACATTTCCCCGGCAGCCTCAGCGAGGTCGGGATCATCCTGCAAGGCGGCACGCATGGAACTGTGGTGCGCGCGCTCAGCACGCTCGGCGCCGCCGATGCGTATGGCAAAACTCCTATTCCATTGCTCATCCTCAATGCCATTCATCCGCTGGTGCCGGAACAGCTTGCCGATTTCATGCAGGGAAAGAAAAGCGTGCTGGTTGTTGAAGAAGGCAACCCCAATTTCATCGAAACCGAAATCCGTGCGCTTGTGCAGAAAAACAAACTCGAGTGCGACGTGTACGGGAAAGGCTGTCTGCCGGAAGCGGGTGAATACACCGTCGAGGTGGTGCGCGGCGGGATCGCAGCCTA
>JAJFHT010000386.1 GCA_021775495.1 Hyphomicrobiales bacterium
CCTGGGCAGGAACTGATGCAGATCGTCCCGCAGGACGAGGAACTGATCGTCGAGGCAAAAGTTCTGCCGGCCGACATCGATCAGGTTCATATCGGTCAGCAGGCAAAGATCAACTTTACAGCTTTCAATCAGCGGACCACGCCTCAATTGCAAGGCACCCTCTACTCCATCGCCGCCGATCTGACCGAGGACGAACGCAGCGGCCTGCAATTCTACATTGTCAGGCTTCGTCCTTCGGAAGCGGAAATGGCGAAACTGGAAAACTTGAGCCTGACACCCGGCATGCCGGCAGATGTGTTTGTTCAAACCGGATCGCGCAGTGCATTGAGCTATCTGACCAAACCGTTTGTCGATCAATTGAACCGGGCGTTTCGCGAGGAGTAAACTTCTCTTCCTGAAAAGCAAACGAAGAAACCGGGTACCAGCCAAATCTTAAAGGCCGGTACCCGGTTTTTCTGTTTCAAGAGTGGTTGGGCTCATCCGAGCGCGTCGAAATCCCCTTGCCAGGGTGACGGTACAGCGGAGAAGAGGCTCACCTCGTTTTCATGCGGCATGTCTTCTTCGTCCGGTCGATCCCGGCTGGCGGCTTGATGCCCGGCAGCAGGATCTGTCGACGTGGAAGTCTTTTCTGTTTCCACATTAGCCGATGTCATACTTTCCATGCCGGCATGATTGCCATGCATGTGAGGTGTTGGCGGACTGGAATCGCCGCCGGCGGTCGGGATGCCGTCACGGCTTGCAATCTGCGACTGGTCGACGGTGAAGCCCAGTTGCTGATCCAGATGGTCTTCGCGAACCTGGGTGAAATGGAACTGAAAGTTCTTGGCCGAAAGATCGGCAATCTTGACGCCTTTCAGGATCAGGCTCTGGTCGGTGCCGCCGTTGGAAATCACAACGCCCTCGGACCCGTCCGCAATTTTGTATTGCTCGCGTGTGCTTGCGTAAAGCAGGCTGACCTTGTCGGTTGAGGGATTGAAATCAACCTTGTCGGTCTGTCCGACCTCGTGGGTTCTGTAGTAGACCGTGTTTGCCTCGGCGGTAATGCCTTTTTCCCAGGCAAGCGCACCGCTGACATCCTCGCGCAGATGAGCGTTACCGATCGACTGGAAGTTGGAGGTACTAAGGTCGGCCAACCGAACACCGAGAAGATACTGGGTATCGCCGTTCCACGGGTTCCGGAACCCGACGCCGGCCGCGGTGTCGACAATAATAAACGAATGCACCGAATGTGTACCGAGATCGAGTTTGTCGGTCTGCGGATTGAAGCCGCTGATGTTGGCGCCGTTGGTCTTCATCGCGTGGACATTGCCGTTTCCGGACGGCCCGGGTGTGGGCGGTGTCACCGGATCTGGATTCGGCGTTGGATCTGGAGGCGTAACAGGATCCGGGTTTGGACTGGGAGGCGTAACAGGGTCCGGATTGGACGGCTCGCCGGTCCCTGTTCCATCGCCGGCAACAATCTTGTTCAGGGCTTCCCGGGTAGCCGGGTCTCGCGCCGACAGGTTGGCCGTTGTCAGTTCAGCCAGCCCGACGCCCTTGAGCGTATATGTCTGATTGTTGACGGGGATGTTTATGACGGTCGACCCGTTGCTTTCGGTGATCGTGAACTGGTTCGGTTGAAACCAGTCGAAGTCGATCTTGTCGGTCTTCGGGTTGAAGTCGATCTCGATCTTTTTCCCCCAGGCCCAGGCGATCGTCACTGTCTTGCCGGTCGACGGATCGGGTGCGGGGCCAGGCTCCGGGTTCGGGGACGGATCAGGTGTTGGATCCGGATTTGTGTCCGGATTTCCGGGATTCCCGGGATTGGAATTGTCGCCGGCAGTCACAATCTTGTTCAGGGCTTCCCGTGTCGCCGAATCTTTGGCAGAGACATTGGCTCTGGAGAGATCACTGAGGCCAACACCCTTGAGCGTGTAGCTTTGATTGTTGGAGGGAATGGCGATAATTGTCGATCCGTCTTTTTCGGTGACGGTGAACTGGTTCGACTGAAACCAGTTGAAGTCGATCTTGTCCGTTTTCGGATTGAAATCGATCTCGACTTTTTTCCCCCAGGCCCAGGCGATCGACACCGTCTTGCCTGCGGTTGGGTCAGGCGCTGGTCCTGGATCAACGGGAGGTGTCGGGCCCGTGTCGGGATCGGTCGGGGGTGCCGGATCGGGATCCGGTTTGGTATCTGGATCGGGAGCCGAAATACCGGCGCCGATATCTCTTCCCCAAACCTGTTCTGCCAGTTTCTCCGTGCCGCCGTTCAGGTGCGTGGCGATCAGCGTGGCGACCTCCGGAGATTCATATCCTCCGAACTGCGTCATATATTTCAGTATGGACGTGCCGTATTCGTCGGAGCTGACCGCTCCGCGTTTCAGCAGATCCAGCGTGCCCCAGGCTCCGCGCAGGTGAGCCGCGGCTAGGATGCCCGTGAGCGTGATATCAACTTCTACCGTCTGGCCGCTGCTCGTATCGACGTAACTTGCCTTGGTGCCGATGAAATCGGTGAGGCTTTTGCCGCTCGCCGCCAGACCCTTTTCAATGACATTCAGATTGAACCCGAATGCATCCAGAATAACGGCTTCCTGGATATCCGTTTTCAGTTCCGTCAGGGAATCGATGCCGTTTTTACCGGTGAACGTACCCTGCCAATTATTGCGGGCCGCGCCATTGCCGTAAAACGTATCGGCTTTGTAGTATCCGAGGTCGATGAGCAGCGCCTCGCCGAATTGGTAGCCGACAAATCCCAGCGAATTTTCCGATCGGTATTGCAGGTCCGACCAGGACAGATTGCCGGCTTTGTATTGTTGCCAGTTGTCCTCACCAACCCAGCCTCGAATCTGAGCTTCTGTGATTTGCCCCGATTTGAATCGTGTCTGATCGACACCGGATTCAAAATCTTTCAAAGCGCCCAGGAATTCCCGGAAATTTCCTCTCATGTATAAGTCTCCCGTCTCACGAATTGTTAATGAACATTTGTTTCGTTCTGTTGGTTAATTTCAAAATACGAAACTACATTTTGATTGCGCCTGAAAATACTAGTAATTAGGTGGCTACATTTTGGCGAAATAGTCGTGATTCTTGGGCAGTAGCGGAATGTGAACGTTCCGCGAGCGTCGGACCGGTGGCGTTGGGCTTAGTCGGTTTCGAGAAAACGGGAATTTTGGCTGGCAACTGTCGTGCGCAGCTCAGGTGAAAATAGTTGAGATACTGGGGGCTTTTTCGGAAAGCGAAATCAAGCACGCGGGCGGCAGGGTGTGCCTGGGCGCTATCAGCTTATATCAGGCGCACAATGTCAGACCACGTCCCCGATCCAGCTATCGGGTCGCGTTCCGGCAGAATTGCCTGTGCTGGTCGCGGCCCGCTTATTTTGTCTTTGTGCGCGGTTTGCGTCCGGCGGATGTCGGCGTTGCTTTTTTTCTGATGATTTTTTTGTCGGTTCCGATGGTTTTACGGGTTTTTGTTCCGGTCCGTTCAACCCAGAGCGATGCCTCTTTTTCGATCCGCTTTTTCAGTTCCTTCTCTTCCGCGATTGCCGCGTCGAGCCGCTTGATCGTGTCGGTTTTCTGGATCTCAAGCCTTTTGATGCGCGCATCGATCCGGGTAACGCGGGATTTGAGTGCGTTGGCCGGGGTGGCCAGATCTTTCGATGTCCGGGTCTTGCGCAGCAAGTCCTTGCGGGCCGTGGCGACTTCCTTCATTCGTGTGTTTATGAGTTCTGACAGGTTCATCATGCTCTCCTGAAAAGGTGGGTTTTCATGTGTCGAGGTTGGCGTGGTTCACCGGCAACGGGATGACCGAACCCTGGATCGGTGAACGTTCACCGGCATTGCCGACATAGGTTGCGGACAATCCGTTCAGGTTGACCGGGAAATAGTCGCCCACCAATGACTTGATATGATTGCCGACGATGATCCCGCGGCGTCCCCTTAGCGACACCGTGCCGCGATTGTCCGACGATGGCAGTGAAAGATGCATGCAGTAATTGTCGTTGAACGTCACCCGCTCGAAACGAATGTTGAGATTGTCATTCAGCGGCTGGTCCAGAAGTTCGACCAGAGCGGTCGCCCCGGTTCCGGTGAAACTGTTGCCGAGGATGCGGATCGGGAATCCAAGCACGATTTGACGGTCCGACACCACGACCCGGAATTCGAACAGGCCGCGGAAACGCAGAGCGCGGTCTTCATTGGCGACATCGCGAACGGCTTCGGCAGAGTAGGTCACCAGATTGCCTTCGATAAGGGCTTCAAGCACAAGTTCCCCAAAGATGCCGATGGCGGTCGAAGCGCTGGCATCGTCGGGACCGGTGCCTGTGTTCATGACTTCGTTGCCCCGGATCGCCACTTCACCAAGCACAAAACCAACAGCAATACCGATGCCCGTCGCGGCGCCAAAACCACAACTGATGACGCGGTTTCCTTCGATCTCCATTCGCGCCGTGGCAACTGCCGCGATAAGTCCAATCGTTCGGGCGCGTTCAATGCGATTGCGCTTGATCGTCGGTCGATCCTGGGTGAGGAGGACAATTCCCATCAAGGAGTCGGCAATCAGATTGCCATCGATGTCGATGCGAGACCCTTCAGAGGATGCGATGCCAAGCACAGTGTCGGCCAATACGTTGCCGCGGATGGTGAGACCGGTTGCGGTGAGTGCCAACACGCCAACGGCGGCGTTGTTGCCGCGACCCGCATCGACGCGGTTGTCGGCAATCAGGCAATCGACGCAGTTCAGAGCCAGAATGCCGGATTGCGGTCCGTCCATCATATTGCCGGTGATCTGCACGTCAAAGACCGACAATGGTGCGACACCGTCGACATCCGGTTCGCCTAAAAGGATGGCAACCGTTGCCGCGGCCGGTGTCTGTCCGGTGTAACTGCACTGGTTGTTCGCGACACGGCCATGTGCCCCGGTAATCCGGATGCCGATATGCCCTGCACCGGAATAGGAGATGCGATTTGCCTGAATTTCGGCACGCTCGGCGGCCATGTCGATGGCAACAGGAGGCAGGTTCGGATCGGGCTCCGGAGCTTGTGCGCATGCTATTCGATTGTTGGAAACCCGTGACCCGGTGGCAAGCGAGAAGGGTACATTGCCCGCCTCATCCCGGACAATCACGCCGGTCAGGACATTGGAAATATCGCAGCCAGTGACCTCGACCGGACCGACGGCATTCGCCATTCCAATCCCGAAAAGGCCAGGCTCGTCATTGACGCCGCCAAGTTCCATCACGCAATCGCGAACAACGATATCGGCACAGCGTATCGAACCGAAGATGCCGCTGATCATGGTATCGAAACGGCAGGCCAGGACACTGATGGCTGTGCAGGCGCTCATTCGGATGCCGATCCCCACTTCTTCCGGTTCGGCAGAGAAAGCACAGTCGGAAATCACGCAGTCTTCGGTTCCGGCCATGTCAACGAGGCCGCCTGCGTTGGCAGGCACATCATCACCGACAAAGGCGATTGTGTGGATGCGGATGCGTAAGACCGGCAGAGCAGCGGTGCCGCTGATCGAGAGCGCAGGATTGCCGCCCGGCGCGCGTATGACCACGCCTTTTGCTTCTCCCTTGAGTACCACATCGGAGCGTGTGAGCTGCAAGGTCTGCTGCAGCGGATGAAGCCCGGGTTTGAGGCAGACGCAGCCGCCGACAGACGGCAGGCTGTCTATGGCGTTCTGGATGCTTTCTCCCGGTTGCACGACGACGGTGCAACAGCAATCTTCACCCTGGTCTATTGGATTGCGACAATCGATGACCGGGGTCGTGAATCCGTTCGGGCCGGCCTGAAGGATTGCGAGCCGCGCATAATGATGATGGGTACCGCAAGGCGGCGCGACCACTAGTTCCTCGATCGTGCCGGTGGTGGCGCGGACACGAAAGATCCAATGATCGTCGACGCGCACTTTCAAAGGTCCCGGTGCGAAGTTTATCGAGACCGCGATTCCGGCCTCAAGGGCAACAGATTCGCCCAATGGCGGGATCGGAAAGACACCCGGTCCGGTCGGGTCTGTGAGGTCGGCAAGTATGGCTCCGCCTGATGCACGCACGATGCCTGATTGATCCCACCTGACAATACGCAGGTTGCGATCCGGGTCAGGCACGTTGTCCCCGTTGACCGGGAATGTGCCGGCCGGAATTCCTGTCTCCAGCGTGATGACATTCGTTGCCGGGTCCGCCGTGGCGATCATTCGCATGATGCCTGGATCGCCCTCGAATTCCAGCCGGTCATCGATCAGTTCGATCCAATCGCCGGGAGCAAAGCGATGAACATCATCGCGGGCGACCTGATCCACGGTAATCTGGGTGGCCGCGTCGATCGACAGCACCCGCGTTGCGACGCTGGCATTGGTGCGCGACCATTTCAGCAGCGGCCTTCCGTCCGGAGCCAGGCCGTGAGTGGCGACACGGTAGGTGCGGTTTTCCAATGTTCCGAGCGCTGCGCCCGGCGGCAATTGACAGGGGTTGTCGGGATCGGTCACCGGTACCAGAAACGAAGACAGTCTTATTGTCGACGGTGCGATCTCGGCAGGCCAGTTGGGAATATCCGCATCCGGTGTTGCGCAGTCCACATCGGCGGGCACAGCCAGAGCGCGCACCTGCCAGACGGTTTGCAGGCGGCCTGCCGTGTCAACACCAAGTGCCGGTTCCACCAGATTTGGGGCTTTTAGGTGGTCCACCACGCGGTGCGAGACATCGAGATAAACCAATTGGTTGCCGTCTGCAGGGGCCGGCTGGAGCGCTCCCGGCCGGTAAGGCTGCTGATCGAACGGTACCGGCGTCTCGGACCGCATTTCCTCATGTACCGGGTCGAAAGCAACTACTCCGGCAGGAGCATCGAGCCCGTGGCATTCGGGCCAGATTCCGTCAACATTCATTCGCCCGGGACCGATCAACACGCCGCCGACACCAAGCGTGATGTGAAAACTTTCAGGCAGGAGGGCAGGATAGCCAGTCCGCCCGATGAGATCGAGCGTTTCTACCCGCCAGCGACGATCCCGAGCGAAAACGGCCTCATTGTTTTCCGAGTCCAGGTTCAACTTTCCCTGTGCGGTCAGCAAATCGGCATAGTCGTTGCGGGGAACGAAAGTCTTTCCGGAAATATCTAATGTCATTTTGCCGGCCCTCCTGGCCTCCGTCATTTCAGGTTTCGAAGATCACTCCCGCTTCCAGACCGACCGGCAGGTATTCTTCCAGCCGGAGTCGAAGGTTGGCGCGGCGTTGCGGCGTGTACAGTTTGTGCCAGACTCCCATCTCACTCTCATCGTCCGCTCCGGTTGCGATGCCGGGATAGATGCCTCGGGCAAGCTGCATGTAGGCGGGGCGCTGGTAGCGCATGTCGGTAAATTGTGGCTGCGCCCGGCGCTTTTCATTTGCCGGTGCTATGTCGGGCAGGCAGCGGTAGCGTCGCGGTGTAAGGGCGTCGGGCGGAGTGACGCTGAAACGAATGCAACCGATCTGGCGCCGCGACGAGCGAATGGGGACATCCCAGCTGTCGCCCGGAGCGAGCCGGGCAAAAAGAATGCTGTTGGAAACCAGCGGCATTTGCGTGGCATGGATCTTGCCGATGACGGTGCAATCAACCGCCTGAAACGTACCGCCGGCAGAGGTGTTGTCGGGATCCGAGAATGCAACGGCGTCGGCTGCGCCGGCATCGACGATGCAGTCTTCGAGCAACACCTGCGAATCCGCAACGCAACGGATGGATCCAAGTACGGAAGCAGAAACAGTCACCGTGACATTCGGGGCTTCGACGACCAGGCTGGGAACCCCGGGGCTGACCGGGCTGCCATCACTGTTCAGTGACAGTCCCGGCACGAGCGTGACATGCTTGAGGATCAGCCGGCGTATTCCCGCATCGGCCGGAATATGCAGAGCGCCACCGGATATCAGAAGCCCGTTGACGATCACCTCCGAACTTTCGCCTCCGGTGATCTCGATGTCGCCGCCGGAGATCAACGCGGGGCGCTGTTCGTTCGATGCGTGCAGACCAAGACGCACATCCGCGTCCGGGTTGAGGGCAATGGTCTCGGCAAAGGTCGAACTGTCGGTGATCGTGACCACGCCTCCACCGACCCGCGCGTCAATCGCGGTCTGCAGGCTGTCTCCGGTACCGACTGGGCTTTCCGGCTCGAGACCGGCGTCAAGCGAGTCCGCCCGCTCATAGCTGCCACCGCCGATGAAATGGGGAAAACCGTATTGGTAGGATACGATGACTTCGCTCGGCGCCGCTGCAGCCGATGGGAAGGCAATGCGACCGCGTTCGGGATCGATGGACACCCCGCTTGCCGGATCGTGCGCCCAACCGGGCCCGTCATCGGCCAGATTGCAGGCACTGATATCCGCCGTTGGAACCGGAACACCATCGACGATGATCGAGATGTCGCGTGGATAGAAGGCTGCGAGATTGTTGTGCAAACCGAGTATCGTGATCTCGTCAGGCACGTCCAGCGGAGTGGACAGGTGCGAGATGTCCGGTTCGGAGCGGGCCTGCGAAAACAACTGAAGATCAGCTCCCAACGGACTGAAAAACCATCGCCTTGCGTCGAGCGGCATGGCCGGCGCATTGCGGATCGGCAACGCGTACAGACGCCACAAATGTATGCCGACATTGCGCACATTGTGCCGGCCTTCGCCGACGGCAATACGACCGACGTCGACGGTTCTCGGCGAAGTATCGAAAGCCCTGTCGATCGGTCGCAACGGGTCGGGCGCACGCAGGTTCGGACTGCGCGGTGAATGGGCGCGAACATGGTTCATGTTCTGCGTCCAGATCAGGCGCTGGAAATATTCCACCGCATGGGCGCTCCACCCTGTTGCATCTCGGGCAAGCTGTTCAAGCACGACGATCGTACCCTTGCGCCGTCGGCGTGCGATCTCGCCGGCGATCAGTGTTCGCGGATTCGAGATTTCGGGTGAGATACCGTGGATCGGGCGATAGCCGATCAGATCACCAATGTAAGATGTCAGCCAAGGGGCGCAGGTTTCGATGAATTGGTCGTCGTAAAGCCGGCGCACATCCTCTTCCAGAATGTCCGACTGAAGTGCCAGAATTTCGATCAGGTCTTTCAGCGCACCGTCCGCTTCGCCATCGCGCAGGCGCAGGATGGCTGGAAGACGGGCATAGAGGTGTTCGGCGTCGAACAGTTTCATGGCAGAGACTCCAGCATGTCGAGCGGTCCGGCATGCAAGGTGAGGAGTTCGGCTCCAAACGCTGTTCCCTGCACATCGATCTGTGAAGGAGCAGCAGCCAGTCCGGGGAAATTGCCGATCGGAGCAGGCGTTCCGTTCGGGTTGAGATCGCGATGAAGGATTGTGACATCTGCCGCTTCGACACCGTCGATTGAATGGATTTCGGCAAGAATCTGCGACATCCAGACGGTTTGCGAGAAACGTCGCGCCTCAAACCCGAACGCCGAGCGCAACTGTTGCTCGACCTGCTCGAAGACGACATCCTGCAGATGATCCGGATGCACCTTGATCCTCGCGCCAAAGCGGAAGGTGGCGGGCCGGTATCCTGTCAACAGGAATGCGCGATAAGGATCGGAAGCAGCGGCCAGAGAAGTTGCCAGCCCGTCATAGAGCGCGTCACCGGGGACAACTTCCTCGCCTTCTTCACCGGCAACGGTCAGATGGACCAGTTGCGTCACGCCTTTGCGCCTCAGCCGGGCCTCTGCCTTGGCGATGCCGGCAAAGCCGCGCGCGTAGTCTTCATAGTCAGCCGGCGAGACGGCGCGGTCGAGGGTGCGCACGGTCAGCGGGGCGTTTTCGCGGATTGCTTCGAGGGGTTCCGGATCGGCGCCACCTGAGGATGGCAGCGGGTTGTCCGCTTCGCGCAACCCGAGTGGCCGGCTCATCAGCACATTCAATGCGTTTGCGCCGACACGGCCAGCAAGTCCGAGATTTTTCCGGTAGCTCGCATGCATGTTCTGATTGCCGGTTGACGGTTGTGCACCGTGAGAATCACCACCAAATTGCACGATGGTTTTTCCCTCGGCGGTAATTCTGGTCGTGTAGACGCGATCTTCCGCAGCCGCATCAAGCAGGGTATCGACGCGTTGCCAGCGGATATCGTTGATACGCACTTCCAGAGTTGGCGAGCTACCTGATGCGGCGGCGCTGGTAATGTGGGTTTGCGGCTTCTGTTTGAGAGCTATGGCGCGATACGGCGCCCCGTCACCATCCCCCAGGATTTCGGTCACCGATTCACCATGGGTGGCGGCAGCGATATTGGCATTGAAACGCAGTGAGTTACGCGTGAACAGGCCCGGCAGAGGCGGATCGAAGCGAATTGTACTTGTGCCGCCGATTGAAAAATTGTGGATGACCTCGGAAATCATGGCAATCATTGATGTTTGAGCATCGGCATTGCCCAGGCGTTTCCCGGTAATTGACACCCGGCCACCCTGCTGCAGGCCAGGCGCATAGCTATTGAGCGTGATGGGTTCGATAGAACCGTCCGAAACGGCATTGGTCAGCGGCGGCCGGGTCAGTCGCAGTGACACGGAACCGGTAAAGGCGACCGTTCCCCGGATGGTGAGGGTGCCAAAACCATTTGTCGCCGAAAGCTTGACCCGCGTGGCCTTTCCCGAGAGTGCGAAACGGGCGTAGGACGCTTCGGAGACTTCGGAGACCTGGTAGACAGCCCAATTGTCTCCATCACGCAAAACCAGGGAGGCACCATCTGCGATGGAAGGTTGTGCACCTTCGAAGTGCAGCGTGCCGTCACCATTCTCATCGAGAATATCAAGCGTACCGTCTGCCCATTGGTTTTCCAGGCCCTTGAACGGGCCGTTGATAACGCCGTCGGCAACGACTTCGCCATCCACCACCTTGTAGTTCGGTACGGTCCCTGTCAGCGCGGCCGGAAGGGCGGAAAACGGTTGCGCGTTGTGACCGAACATCGAAGCGCGGTTGGGGAAATGGGTGATGTAGGGCTGTGGCGCGCTGGAGGTTTCGAACATTTCGAAAACCTTTGCCTCGTCGTGTCCCGCCGCCGCCAGTTCGGCCGCCAGATCACCGGAATCGAGTGTTCGGTTAAAGTAAGACGCTGCTGGTTCCGGCGGCACAATTGTGGCTGTCACTCCAGCGAAGCTGTCGTCATTGAGCGGCGCGGCCGCGATCCTTCGAATGGAAAGCCGGGTGAAATCCTTTGCGTCGGGATCGGCGGCACGGTCGCCGTTGATCCTGTCGACCCGTGTGACGATTGCAAAATATGGACCACCTGCCGCGGGGTAGAGCACGCCGTCGCCGGCGCTGACGGCGGCATCGGAACCGGGAAGCCAGAGCTGGCTGGTGGTGCTTGAAAGCGTATGATCGGTTTGAAGTTGCGGGCGCAGGGCATTCCAGGTGGGGCGTGCCTCGATCGGCTCTATGGTCTCATAGATGACGGCTTCGTCTTCAGGGCCCGGGGTGGACTGCACCTTGATGCCGGTATCCAATGTGACCGAACGGGGCGCTCCTTCGGCTTCATCCATCTTGAATGCGATGTCGGCTGAAGCTGCGACGCCGGGGCTCGGTTGATACCCGATCAGTTGCGCCATTTCGTACAGAGATCCGGTTTCACCGGCAGTGCGGAACATGGCTTCCGACAGCAGCAGCTCATTGTAGAAGGTCATGATATCGCCGACTGTCGCCCAGGCGTCGATTATTCCGATCGTTGCATCCTTTGTTGACCGGGTTCCGAGCGCAGCAAGCGCGCCTGCCTGCTCTGAGCTGAGCCGTGCCAGCATGGTTTGACGGAAGCTCTGCCAGTCGCCGCTGCGATAGCGGATTTCAGGCAAAAGCGGAGCGTTTTCGGATTGAACCGGTGCACGCGCTGCAATTCCGTCGCAGCATCCGCAGGTGCATGTGGAACCATGATCCATTCGGTCCTCCCTCAGATTCCACCCGACAGCCGCAGACGTAAAACGCCGCGGTCGGGAAAATTGGGGTCATTGTCGAGTTGCGCGATCTCAAGGCGTTCGAATGTGAGGAACCCGTCTTCCAGCCCGCCTTCGCCGGTGTCGCCAAGCCGCCGGAATAGGGTTGCCCGTACGCTTTCGACACCCGGAGTGGCTTGGACTGCAGCAAGGACCGGGCTCAGATAGACTGTTTCGCCAAAGATTAGCCTGTCCGGATGGAACAGTCCCGGGCTGCCATCGGGAGCGCGGTTTGCGCCGAGAAGCGCCCGCAGGGCACGGTGAACATCGGACCTGAAATGCCCACCCTTGACGCAAACCAGCAAGTCGAGTTCAAGCGGAACGAAGCGCGGGCCATCGGCATTGAGGTCGTATCCTGCCATACGAAACCGTTCCAGATGATCAAGGATGACGGCCTCGAATGGAGCATCGACCGGCGCCCCGCCGAAACGGTCAGCGGAGATGAAGACGGTCAGCCAGCTACCGGTGTGCCGCCAGGTAGCCGCGGCGCGCTGGATGCTGTCCAGTCTTTGCGTTACTTCAGCATAGTCTGCGCGTGTGACCGCGCGCTCCTGGGTGCGGAAGGCGAAGGGAGCGCGGCTGCGGATCGACGCGAGGCTTTCCGGTTCCTCCCCGCCAGTTGCCGCCAGAGGATTGCGCACAGCCGTGATTTCCGGAATGGCAATCGCGATGTGTCGCAGGGCCTCGCCGCCAATCGCACCGGAGGTGCCCAAACCGATGCGATAGGTCGCTGTAAAGTCGGTTCCCGGCTCGGGGCGATGACCGTTGAGATCGTCGCCGAGGCGCACTAGCGCACGATGGTCATTTTCGATTTCAACGACGAACTCGTCGGCGAATGGCCCGCTGGCGAGGAGATCGCGCTGGGCGGTCCATTCGGCAGCCCCCGGCATGCTGACAAGACGCGCGGCTGGAACGGATCGTGCCGCGTCCTGCTCAAGCGCCCGTGTCGCGGATCGGGCAGGATCAAACGGTTCGGCATGGGTAACGGGCCAAAGCGCCAGCGACGGGGTGAATCGGGGTGGGGCAAACACCGGGGGCTGCCTGTCGCAGGGATCACACTCGTCCGGGCCAACCCAACGGAACGGCGGTTCGGGGACGGTTCCCAGGTTTTCGTCGGCAATCGTGCGGCCATGATCGGCCAATACGACATTGCCGCGCGCCACGGACACGATGGGCAGGAAACGCGCGCCGGATTCAGGGTCTGTTTCGGCCGAAAGACAGAGTGGAAAGGTCAGCGCATCGCCTTCGTCCCAATCGATCTGCGTGACGGCGTCGCCGGTCAAAGGATCGCTCAACGGGCCACCATTCTGGTCGAAGGCGACAATGGAGGTTAACCGCACCGGCTGACGGAGATTCGGATCGGCGTCGGCGGAACGACCGGTGCGTGGGCCGAGAACCTCTTCGAATATCAAGGTCTCCCCGATGACAAGATCGGGGAAATGCCCGGCCAATGTTGCCGAAGTCGCACCTTTGGGCAGGCAGCAACGTTGATCCGACCAGGTGTAAAAAGCCATCTCGTTGTGCGCTGCAAACAGTGCCTCGACATCGTGCATGGTTTCAAAAACCGTCTGCGCGGTTTCCAAAAGCGCGGGATCGGGTGCAATGGTTGCGCCGGCTTCGGGCAGCAACGTGGTTATTGTGGTGCCGACGGGAAGGACCGGGGGAGCGGCAGGATTGAGCGGAATGACGTCCGCCGATACCGCCAATTGGACGTGCACGCGCGCATTGGTGCCTTCGCCGATGAAATAGTCGACCAGCCGAACCAGCCGCCGGGCCGAAATCCGGCTGGTGCAGCGGTTGAGAAAGGCTTCGCGAAGCGCGTAGTCCTGTGCTGATGAGATCTGGTCGGCGGTCCAGGCCAGAAGCTCCATCACCGTGACCATGGCATCGGCCGCGCTGCGTTCGTTCCAGTCCGGTGTGATCAATGCCATGCGATCGCGCATGACGGTCAGAAAACTCTGATAATCCTTGGCGAGGTAATCAATCTGGGGGGTGGGCTGGTCATCTTCCGGGCATTCACACAGCGGTTTGCAGTCGAAATCAGTCGGGCATTCAGCCTTGAAGGTGAAGGCGACCGTCGAGAGGATCGGGTCGAAATCCACCGGCGGGCGGTCATCGAGTGCCGATCGCACCAGTTGCAGCGTATAAGTCGAAAAATCGCCCGGCCTGTCGACCTCAACGACAACGACATTCGTCTGTGGCCCCAGTCCCATGACGACGGTGAGAATGCGAAAACCTTGAATCCGGTCGCCACCCAGGATCCGGATGTTCTCAGGCGTGAAGATCAACGCACCCGGCTCGTTGATCAGATGCACATGGATGAAACGCTGGCGCTGATCCTGCAGCACGGCATCGCGGTCGAGCACTTCGATGAAATCGATCCCGTTGAGCGGTCCGCCGCGCAGTTCGGCGCGTCTGAGCGTATCGCAGCAGAATTGGATCATGTCGGGGCGCCTCCGGCAAATGTGTCGGAAAGGGATTCGCCTGTTTCAAGCAGCACGTAGGCAACGGTGGCTTCGACGAGGCCGTCGCCTGCTTTGACGCTGACGTTGCGGACTTCGATAAGATCGCGCAGATGCTCCTGCAGTGCGCTTTGAACCAGCACCTGAAGCGCGGCAGCTTCCTCGTTGCCAAAGGGTGCAAAAACGATACCCAGAAGGTTCGCGCCGAAATTGGGGCGCATCACCCGTTCTCCGGGCGTGGTGAAAAGCACCAGTTCGATCAGATCGCGGACATGATGTTGACGTTCGGTTTCGGCAGTGCGTCCGCGGGCGTCAATTCTGTAGGGAAATGCAAGATCGGTCATGGCGCTCAGCTCCCGATCACGCGTGGCTGGACGACGGTGGGCAGCAGCGGCGTGCCGGTGGGCGCGCAGATCGCCTGGCTGTCCATCAGCAGCACGGGCTGTCCGAGCGTCACGACCCGCAAAGCCGAGGTGACGAACTGAGCTGTAACGCACGGGCCGTTTGCGGCGGGTGGTGGCGGCAAGGTGCAACCTGCCACCATATAGGGTGACGTCAGGGTTGCGACGGGCTGGCCGCTGACCATGACACGTGGACTTGTGACGCTGGGCATTGCCTGTCCGGCATGGGCACAAAGCACGGTCGCGCCGAAGTGGAGCAGGGGGCCGGGCATTCAGGTCACCGTCAGTGCGCCGAGATTGATATCGACGGTCGGACCGACCAGCGTGATCTGCGCACCCTTTCCGTTGGTGATGGTTATGCCGATGTCATTGACCGCTATCGTCGCGCCTGTCGCGCTTTGCAGCGTGATTCCGCCGACCCCCATGATCCCCAACCCGTCGGCGATCTGGATGCCGTTTTTGAGCGGTGTCTGCAGGGTGATCGCCGGCGTAGGCGAGGGGGCCGTATTGGCCAGCACCGGCAGTTCGGCCGCGGAGCCCCAAAAGCAGCCGACCCATATCGGATAATCCGGGTTTCCCTGTTCGAATTCGACCCAGACTCCCGAATTGAAAATGGGGAGTGCGAACAAGCCCATATTGGGTCCTCCGAACGGGACACAAGGCATGGCCCAGGTGGTTACGCCGGGCCCAAGCGCACCGGGAACTTCCACCAACAGTCTTCCTATTCCCAAGGGATCCACATTAAGGCGAACCGTGCCCCGATATTTGCCAAGGAGGTTTTTGTCTTTTTTGCTCATGCGACAACTCTTTCGACGTTTGAGACGACGCCGTCCCTGCTGAGAATGAAATCCTGGGTGAAACTTCCACGGCGCATGACCGAGGTGGTCTGCTCGACATACCAATTGCCGTTGAACGAAATCCCAGAGCCGTTGACGCCGACCGGAAGACGCGCCTTCAGCATGTGTCCATAGCGGCGCACTTCAAGGCGACCACGGGCGCGCGCCACCTCGGTCGAGCGGGCCGCTTTTGCCAGTCCGATCAGCGCGCCTTGAACGGGGTTGTATTTTGCAGTTTCGGTGATGAATTCGACATTCTTGGGAATCGGAGGGATTGCCGCCAGCGGTTTGAGCAGTAGTGAAACGGCAGGGAGGGGAATCGGAATGGAAACCTTGGTTGCAAGGTTCTGAATCATGACAATCGGCAGAGTTGCGGCTTCGCTGTCATATTCGAAACTGAGGCTCTCGACGTTCCGTCGCCCACGAAAATCCAGCGACAAGGCGTGCTGTGTTCCTCCGGCGCGAATCTTGGGACCCCAATGGGCGCGGGTGACGCCGACTTCTCCAGTCGTTTCAATATAGAACGAATAACCGACCTGATCGGCCAGATAACGGATGTAATCCAGATCCGTGCCCTGATGGGCGGGAATGCGGTCGGTTGGAAGGGGAATATCGAGTAGCGGGCTGGGAAGGGCGCTCGGGATGATGCCCAAAAAAGCATATTTTGCCAGGATCAGGTTTACCCGGGCAAAATCCGGCATTGCCGGGTAGACAATGAACGGGAGCTCCACCAGTCCCATCAGGCGCGTAAGGTCCTCGCCGGTGACCGAAAGGATCGATTTTCCCGGAGTGTTCGATTCCTGAACTTGATGATGGGTGATGACGCCGTCGATCAGAATGTCGCGGACACCGTTCACTGTCACGGCGATCACGGTACGCACGACCGGTATCGCTCCGCCGCCGGCCACCAGGAAAAGCGCGTGCAGGGGGGAACTGTTGGCGATCTCAAAACTGATTTGAAAGGCGTCAGGCCCCTCGGCCGAATTGATCACGGTAACGGCCTGAACCGCTTCCATGATCTCCCGCGAGGCCTTCAGCGGGACCACCGGGCCGATATAGAGTTGCAGGGTAACGCCTTTGAGCATGGTCTATCCGCCTCCATCCGGGATGGCGATGCGCAAACGGCGTCCGGGTGTTTGCATCAGGTCTTGCGGAATACCGCGGCCGTTGGCGTCGGCAATTCTCCAGGAGACAAGCGGGTCGCTGAAATATCGTTCGGCCAATGTGTCGGTTCGCTCGAGCGCAACCACAGTATGGATAGCGAGCACCGACATTGCGGCCGGATCAGGCGGTATGCGTGGAACAAGATAGGTCGCTTTCCGACCGTCCGGTAACGTGCGGGTTCGCGCTTTTACGCCGTGATAGCGTGAATTCGGCGGATAGCGTGTCTGATCCTGCGCGGGTGCGGCGAGGAGTGCGGCCAGGATGTCGGTTTGCGATACCATTCAGATTGCTCCCGGTGTGGCGGTGCGCTCGCCGCTGGGTTTGAACAGGCCATTGAGCCGTTCCTGATTGGCAAGTGCGTTGAGATAGACGCCGCCGCCCTTGGTCGCTACACCGAGGTCGTCAGTCGTGAGGACCGTCACGCTGAGTGTGACGCGGGCGCGCAGCGGATTGAGATTCTGGTCAAACAGCTCTTCCTCGATTGCCAGCTTGTTTACGCGGACAGCCTGAATGCGATTGGCATTCCAAACCAGGAGGGTGAGCGCGGCTTCGGCCGGGAGCAATTCCAGCGCACCCTCATCGGCCAGCGCATCCGCTTCCAAAAGCGCCGAGAGGTTGGGGGTGATCAATCCTTCGAGTGCGGCAAGCCTTGGTGCGAGACCATGTTCCAGTTCCGGGCCCTTGCCCTGCTCAAGCGCGTCGGTGGCATCGAGGAATGCTTCAAACGAGAGCGTCTGCAATGGCGGTCCGGCCAGCCGCACGAGCAGGTTGGGGTCGCCCTCCGGATCGATGTCGCGTGCGATCAGTTCGCGTTTCAACCGGGTGGGATTAAACTGGAACGGGATCACCTGGGAGATGCTGCCGCTGTCGGGGTCGACAATGGCAAGGGCAGCTTTCAGCAGCCGTGGTCCTGTGCTCAGCGTCACTGCGGGCCCTCCTTCTGCTGATTGGGTGCCTTTCCACCACCGCCGCGCTGTCCGGGAGTGGAGGTCTCGCGGTAACGCCCGCTTTCGCCCGTCAAACGGACCCGAAGCTCGGCACGGTCGAAGACGGCTTCGAAAAAATTGGTGTCTTTACCGGTGAAATCGGATTCTGAAATCTCTTCGCGATTGACCTCTATCTCACCGCCGAGTTTGGAATCGGTGTGGGTCTTCTCGTCGATCTCGATCTTGCGTTTGACATCTGTTTTGGTTCTCGCGCGCTGTGCCTCAATCTTTTTGGATCGGCTTGCCTTGCGACCATGTTTGATGCCTTCACTCTCCTCCAATTCCTTCGTTTTCTTTTTCGATTTGCCCTTTACCTTCGCGCCCCCGGTGCTCTTGATCTTTCCCCTTTGGCGCGATTTGTTTTTTCCCTTTATCTTCCCTTTGATTTTTGATTCTTCGTTGATCTCCTGGACTTCTGACCACTTGCCCGTCAGTTCACCAGATATGCTGCCATCAATATCAGCGGTGCCATCGGCCTTGAATGTGATCACCCAATCAGGTTTGCCGGACATCAGGGAATCGGTGATCTCGTTGATTATCCCCTCGGCCGGGCCGGAGAGTGGACCAAGATAGCGTTTCAACACTTTGCGGATCACCTTGCGGCGCACAGGTTCCGACAGGTCGTAGATCTTTTTCGCGATTGACTCGCTGCCCTTCTCGACCTCTGCTGAGCCCTTGAGTTCTGATTTGATCTCGGCTTCAAATTCCACATCATCCAGGTCGATGGTGAAACTGCCCTTGGTCTTCCGTGTGCCGGTCTTTGTGTCTGTGAGATCTACTTCCTGTTCAGATTCACCATCTGTCTCAAGGTCAACGTCACTGTCCTGAAAATTGTCCTCCGTTTGCTCAAATTCTCCTTCTTCCTCACTGGCGCGTTTGGCTCGGCCCTTTTCTTTTTCGACGGAAATTTCGTCCCCTTCTTCGATGGCTTCACCGATGCGTTTTTCGTCGCTTATGTCTTGTCCGGAAACATCGTGCGTACCTTTTTTCCTGGCGTCGGACGATCCAGTCAGGTCCACCTTGTCGGTCCCCTTGGTGGTTGCCTTTCCTTCAGTGTGTCCGGTCTTGTCGACACCTGCCTGGCGTTCCGAATAGAAAAGATCCAGCATCACCTCGGCGGTGTCGTACTGCCGCCCAACGCTTGAGTACGTGGTCAGCGTGTCTTGCGGGCCGGGCGCAACGGGGGTGACCGTGTCTCCGCTCACCGGGCCGGGACTGGCGTCGATGCTGAGTTCGCCCGGCTTGTCGGGTGCGTGGGTCAGCGGCGTGGCGAAACTCTGTCCTTTTTGAGTCACGCTCTCGTTTGTGGCAATCGTTTCGGGCTTTCCGCCGATAGGCGTGGCCGAGAGCGCGCGTACGAAAACCCCCTGATTTCCCTTGAGCGCATTGGGTGCGCCGGAAATCGAGTAGTTCAGCTTCACATCCAGATTGACCGGGTAGGGCGCGCCGGTGCGGACGCGATCGAGAATTTCCAGGAATTCATCACGATCTTTGCCGTCCAACTTGTCGTCCAAACGCTCTGATCCGACGCGGTTGATGATTTCGAGCGCGTCGGCGTCGGCGGCATCCCTGAGAATCTGAACGATCGCTTCTTCGTCCGCCTCGGTGACGACTCCGTCGAGCATTTCCTCGATCAGCAGATGGCGCACGCGGATCGGTTGATCCTTGTGCATGCCTTGTTTCACCACTTCGCGCGCCTTGTTGTCTCCGTCGAAATCACCCTCGATATCTCCGCTGTCTCCGCCCGGAGCGCCGCTCTTGTTTTTGCCGCTGAGCCGGGAGAGATAGTCGCGGAGTTCCCTCGCCGAGAACGACCCGAAGCCAAAGAACCGAGCGATGTTTTCGAAGAAACCGGCGCCGCGGCGCAATGTGTCATCGGTTTCCGTCAGAAGCGTATGCCCGAGTTCATGCGACAGCAGCGCGGCACCTTCCGGACTCTCCGGCTGGAAATTGCCTTCACCGAAAACGATGTCCCGGCCCATTGTATAGGCATCGGCTTCAATGGCGTCTGCGCCGATGGCCGCCTGTGGCCCGTCATGGATGCGCACCGCACTGAAATCACGGTTGAAGGCATGTTCCATTCGCGCACGGGGCTCCTGCGGCAGCTGACTTCCCGGGCTTTCCAACGCGTCGAGTGCCGGATCAGGCGCAGTCCGCCCACCCAGAAAATCCGATCCCGTTCGACCGCCATTGTAGTCCTGGCCAAGACGGCCGAGCGCTGAATCCGCCATCCGGTCCGCCGCCTGCTCTTCATGGGCGGTGGATTCGCCGATATGCGGAACGGCCTCGGCTTTGACTGCCGATTTGTGTGCCGGCGCGTTCATGATTTTGCCTTTTGCAGCCGTGGCGGCGCGGTTGCACCGGCCATTTCCGAATGGACACGCGTGCCGATCTTTTGCAATGCCGGAGAAGTGCCCACGGGCCAGTTCGGCGCGCGATCCTGTCTGTGCGCCTGTACGGCTGCCTCGATGACCGGCCGCAGCGCGGTCTGAAGAGCCGTCTTTCCAATCGACTCGACACTATCGAGGCTCAATCGGTCGATGCGGATCTCTACGCGCCGGATCATGATCCGCTCCCCGGTTCGGATCCCTGTGCCCTACCGAGCTTGGTGAACTCGATCTCGGCGGCCTGGTTGACATCCTGCATGGTAATTTCACGCTCTGCCTGCGAACGTGCCGCTGCCTGATAAGCGGCTCCGATGGCTATGTTGCGAATGTCTCCGCCGGATGCGGTCAAACGTGCAAGCGTGGTGGAGTCGAGACCGTTGCAAGGTGCCGCATCCGGATAGATACGTTGCCAAATGGAAGACCGTGTTCTTCTGTCGGGGAACGGAAACGCAACGACGGTCCCGATGCGGCGAAGGAAAGCGTCATCAAGGGCGTTTTGCTGGTTGGTGGTCAGAACTGCGGGGCCGCGGAAACGCTCCATACGCTGCAGGAGAAAACTAACTTCGAGATTGGAATAGCGGTCGCGGCTGTCCTTGACCTCGCTGCGTTTGCCGAACAGCGAGTCAGCCTCGTCAAACAAAAGCAGTGCCCCGCCACGTTCGGCAACCTCGAATATCCGGTCGAGATTCTTTTCGGTTTCACCGATCCATTTGCTAACGATGCCGCTCAGATCGACATGCAGCAGGTCCAGTTCGAGTTCTGCGGCAATCACCTCCGCGGCCAATGTCTTGCCGGTGCCACTGGGTCCGGTGAAGAGGGCGGTGACACCGAGGCCGCGCCCTGTGCCGTGGCTAAACCCCCAGCGCTCCTGGACCTGTGCTTGTGATCGAACCATACCGATAATGCGTCTTAATGCGCTTTCCTGTCCGGGGCGGAGCGCCATGTCCGACCAGCGCGTGTCAGGGGTCCGCCGTATTGCGAGACCATGCAGTTCGCAGCGGGCGCGTGTCCGCGCGCGATCGCGCAAAAGATGTGGGTCGGGCTCTGGCGTTGCGCGGATGATTTCGGTGATCTCATGCGCCGAAAACGCAAATTCGAATGCAAGGCGATCAAGCGCTTCGGTATCAACGGTCCTGTTGTTGAACGCGCTCTGCCAAAGAGCTCTGCGTTCGGTGAAGTCCGGCTGGGGCGCTTCAAGAATGGGCAAGTGCCGGGCACCGGTTTCCACTGGTTGAGAAGCGCTGAGAACAAAGGCGCAGTCGAGCGTCTCGACCAGTGTTTTCAATGCGGAGACATCATCCACCTCAAACAGCGGCATGAAGCCGGTCAGCGCCGCTTCGCGCTCGATCAGCCGTGAAATCCGCGCCAATGCGTCCGGCGCAGTGGGAAGGGATTGGCCAAAACGGTACACCAGTTTGGCGGTCGAACCCGTGATGCCGGCCCGGTCTTCGCTGGCACCTCCGACAAGCTGAACGGGTCCGTGTTTCAGCTGCGCCGCCAGTGCGCGGGCGGTTGTCTGCTGTGCTGGCGTGAGGTGGCGCGTCTCGGTCAGGCGGGTGCCGTAAAGCTCAAGCGATGCATCGACATGACCGGCGCCCATCAATGCGTGCAGAATGCGCCGGTCGATGGCAAGCGGCTGATCGGCTAAAAGCGGTGCCGGCGCCGGATGGACAAAACGCCAGCGTAGCAATGGGCGTTCGGGTGACAGTGCGCTCCAGTGCGGTGCATCAAGCGCGGCAAAAGCAAGCGCCGCCGTTGGGCGCGGCTCGTCCCTGCCTTGCAGGCGGCGAACGCAGGCCGCCAGTTCGGCGTCGATCTCGACCCCGGCGGCCAGGGCCAGAAGATCAGCTTCAAACCGGCTGAGAGAAAATCGGGTCTCAAGTGCCTGAAGTGCAGGCGGGCGGACGCCATCCTCATTCGGGTTTTGCACACCTGGAGCATCGATGTGTGCCGCCGAATCGGAACTTTCGACGTCTGCTGCTTCGAGCCGCCGGCGGAGGCGACGCGTCAGGTCCAGCAAAAGCGCGCGATTGTGCTCGATAGAATGTTTTTCGGGCGCATTCATACCGGCACCGCCAGGCTTTCGGCCGGATCGAATGCCGGCGGTCGTGGCTCGAAATCGGGAGGCTGTGGCGGCAGGTCCCGCAGGATCAGCCAGCTGTCGACACCGTCAATGCGAAGCCAGGCAGGATAGCTGCCGGCCGCAATTGCCCCGAAGGTAAAACTTGCACTCGCCGCTTGCGGCGCGCCAAGTGGCGCGGCCAAAGCCGTTTCCGAACCAATGGTCAAAGCTATTTCCTGTCCGTCGCGCAATTCAGGTCTTACCGGCAAGTCGATGGTGACTTCGGTGGCTGCCGAAACGACAATGGCGGCAGCGAAATCGGCAATCGGAGCGATCAGCAGGGGCAGCAGATTGGTCTCCCGCGGAGCCGGCTCGCCGGCACGCTGGACAAGCAGACTGAGCAGGGCCGGGCCGGCAACCCAGTCCGTCGCGCTTGTTGCATCGTCGGGAATGGTGAATTGGACGACGCGCGCTGTCCCGCCTGGATCGGGTGCCAGAACCAGCGCTTGCGGCAGCCGGGCATGGGTGATGCGCGCTTCAACCGTCAGGCCGTCGAGATGGCGTCCTTCGACGGTAAATGTCTCTCCCAACCGGACGCTCGGCTGGTTTGCCGGCAGGATGATCCGATTGAGAAACGGAAATGGCGGTGTCAGGCTTGGGATGACCGTCGGGCCACGATTGTCCGGACCGATGGTCAGAACCGGACGCGGATTTCGCACCGGGTTTTCGGATTCGATCAGCACGACGCTGATGCGGTAACTTGTCGTCGGCCGATATTGGGTTTGCATCGCCGTCCAGATGCGAGACATTTCCTCGGTTGAAATGTAATCCGGCGTAATCCGTAATTGTTCGAACTGGTCGGCGAGGCCGGTGCGGTCCAGAGCTTCGAGGGCAGGCGGGAATCCGCCGCCGATCACCGGTGCAGGGCTGAGCGCGCGGGTGATTTGCGCCCGGCTGAGAACCGGGTTTTCGTGCAGAATCTGCATGGCGTATCCCATCAGGATCTCTCCATGCAGGTCATCGAATCCGAAAGCCGTGATCATGTAGTGGAGATCAAGCGCCAGGAGCGGCCGCGAGACCAGATTACCGCGGGCATCGCGCACCGGCAGCTCCTGGTTCGTCCAGCCGGTATTGGGTGTGACCCGGTGCAAAAAAACGTTCAGAACCGGGCTGGTGTCCGAAGCGACGTTCTGGAGACGGTCGGGGGGCAGTGTTCTGACCGAAATTGCGGCACCGATAGCCGCGGCAACGTCGTGATCGACAACCCCATCGTTCAGCAGATCGCGCAGAACATGGGTTACTCCGGCTATGGCAAGCGGGCTGCTCATTGCATGCCTCTTCGCCGGTTTTCAATATAGTCCTGAAGGCTGAGAATCGGGCGCGGCAGCCGGTTGCGAGCGGCTGATTTCGCTGCCGATGGTGCGGGTTGCGGAGCGACGGTTTCGATTTGCCCGATATGGACCGTCACCTCAATACCGGCGTTGTCCTGCGCCAATGGGATCGGCGGGTCTGGCCGTGTCTGGGGTTCGGATCGTTCGGGAATATCCGGATATTCGGATTTGGAGGGAACGATGCGCACCGCCGGAATATCCGGTTTTTCCGGTTCGTACGGCCGGGTCTGAACCAGGCGCTTTTCAGTGGTGGATGCCGTAAGGGCCGTTGGAGCCGGTCTGGTTTCCTCGGTTGTTTTCGGTCCCTGTATTCGAGGCTGGCGAGGCGGCTCGTTTTGATCTGGCGTGCTTTCGCCGACAATGCGGTGACCGACAGGGGCGGGTATCTCCGCGTTCTGTTCGGATGGTTCGAATTGAACAAGGGGATCGTGAGACACAAGCGGCTCATCGTCAGAGGAAGGCGGCTTGCCGGTTTTCGACACTTTCCGACCGGTTGCGTTTTGCAATTGCGGTTTGATTTCGCCCAAATCGAGTGCCTCCGGCACTTCATCGGAGGGGGAGGTTTCCCAGATTGGATTGGCCAGTTCTTCCGCCAGTGCTTCGGATGGCTTGAGAACCGGACCTTGGCCGGCAAGACGATCAATCAGACGGTCGAGGAACATGATTCATGCACCTCCCAGCCTCAGATATTCCTGCCGCCGGTAACGCGGGACGGCCAGAACCTGTGCTTCGGTCCAGCCGTAGGCCGATGCAAAATAGTGAACTTCGCGCAGGATGCGCCGTACGCTGCGGCAGATGTCTTGCCAGAAATGGACGCCGATATCGAAAAGCGCCGCTGATCCAACCCCGCATTCCGGACAGGTCATTTGCAGGGTAATTTCGGCGTCCGGATCAACCGCCTCGAAAGTGGATGATGCCTTGCTAACCAGGTCTCGGGGAAGCGGTTCGGGCAATGTTTCCAACGCACATTGCTGTACCAGGGCTTCGGCACGCCTTGTTGGTGAAATGCCCATGATTTCCGCTACATCTCCGGTGCCCGGCAGGCGGAAACTGAAATTGGACTCGCCATATTCAACAGCGATGTGATCCGGGACCTCGGTATCATCGGGCAAGGCTGTGAGATCGAACCGAATTTCAATTCGGCTACCGCATTTCTCGCAATCGCAATTGCAATCGACATCGGCGCCAAACATTTTTGTTCTGAGGCGAATTAGCTTTCGGTCGCGGCGTCCGACGGGAAGGCGTGCCGCATCCTGCTCGGCGCAAAGTTCTTCCAGCAGTATCGCCGGGCGCATGATCACGGGAGCGCCGGCGCAGCGGTGCCAGAGATCAAGCAGTTCGGTTTCCATCGGATCATTCACGCTGCCGGTTCGTCGTAAGAGATTTCCGTCGGCTCGGTTACGGCCAGGTCGCGTTCCCAACCCTCGTTTTCGAGTTTGATCATCTGGATGGCGACTCCTGATGACGATGCATCCAGATCCGGCAAGGGTTTGAATTCGGAAACCCAGCAACGGAAAATATTGTAGGCAAGCGCCAACTGGCCCGCCTCGTTGTAAAGATTCAGGGTGACGTCCTTGCGGAAATCCTGGAGTGAGGATTCAGCACCCAGGCCTGCGCCGAAATTCCAGACTTTGTTGGCCCATTGCTCGAAAGTCAGGGAGTGAGTGACGCCGCGTTCCAGCGTGATTGGCTCAAAAGTTGTCTGGCCAGGCATTTTTCGTGGACTGGAGGGATCACCGCCTTCGCGAAAATCCGTGACCGAAGTGGTGCGCATCAGGCCGGATACTTTCGACAGTCCGCACACCGGCTCACCGTCGATGTACAGTTGGAATTTGAAGTCCTTGTAGGGATCGAACCGCTGGGCATTGACAACAAAACGGGTCATGAGTTGGCTCCTCAGTTCTGCGGATCTGCGGCCTGAAGCTGCAGGCTCAGGATCACGAATTCGGCTGGCTTGAGTGGGGCGAAGCCGACAAGGACATTGACGATGCCAAGATCAATGTCGGATTGCGGATTGTTCTCGGCGTCGCATTTCACGAAATAGGCGTCATTCGGGCTGGCGCCCTGGAACGCGCCCTGTCTGAACAGCCGGTTCATGAAGGAGCCGGCAGCCAGCCGTATCTCTGCCCAAAGCGGCTCATCGTTTGGAGCAAACACTGCAAATTGCAGGCCGCCCACCAGCGAACTTTCGATGTTGAGGGCTAGCCGCCGGATTGGAATATAACGCCAATCCGGAGACAGGGTGTCTGTCCCGACCATGGTGCGCGAGCCCCATACGACGGTGCCGATATTGTCGAAGATGCGGATCGCATTGAGGCCCAGCGGATTGAGAATACCGTTTTCGGGGTCGGACATGCGGTAATCGAGATCGATCACGCCCCGTGTATTGGCTACGATTCCTGCAGGTGCGCGGAAAACGCCGAAACTTCCGTCGATCCGCGCATAGACACCTGCAATCGTTCCGCTTGGACCGACACTACGCAACCGGTTGCCGTTGAGCGGATCGGGAATGCGCAGACGGAACACATAGGCTGCAGCATTGCGGTGCCTGAGTCCGGCCGTCGCAAGATCGTCGATCCAGCCTGACGCGTCGTCGAGCGTGTCGACACTTGGCGCGGGGTCGATCAGAACGAAGGCGCGGCGCTCTTCGCAATAGGTGACTGCCGTGGCCATGACCTGGGCGAGATTGTTCACCTGGCCCGGGCCATCCAGCAAAGCGGACTCCGGTATGCACAGGATGTTGAAGATGTCGGCATCTTCCAATGCGAA
>JAJFHT010000387.1 GCA_021775495.1 Hyphomicrobiales bacterium
AAGACATGCACGCCGCGATGGCAGAAGTCATCAGCAGCATAGAAGACGAATTGGCCCGGCTGTCGCGCACGCAATAAGTGCTGTAGGCACTGTCGTAAGGTCATAGACTCATAAAAAGGGTCGAAATGGCGTTGAAACTGCTAGAATATTCGAGGAAAAGCGCGCAGAATGGGCTTGCGGCCCATTCAAGCGCTTTGACGCTGCAGATTGCAGCAGTTTCATCGTCCTGCGGACATGATCAATTTGCCTGGCTACAGCGTTGCAAGCTCTTGAAAACCGAAAGGTTTCCTGCGAGCTCGCGCCTCGTATCCGAACAAATTGATTCATACCATTTCGATCCTGTTTATGGGTCTATGACCTTGCCCGCCGGGCAGATACTGGCGGCCCGAGCGGCCGCCAGTAGACCAGTTCAGGCGATCACTTCCGCAAGCTTGTTGAGAATCCCCTGCCATCCGCCATCATGGTTGTCACGGGATTGCTGATCCGCGAATTTTTCATGGATCAACTGCAACTGCGTTGCGCCGTTCTCGGCCGGTGTGAGATTAAGCGTAACCGTGCTTCCCTCAACCGAGAATGGCGATTCCCAGGTAAAGACCAGTTTGGAGTGCGGCACGACTTCCAGATACGTGCCGCCATGCGGTATTTCCTGGTCGCCGGCTGCCATTACGATCGTAAAACGACCGCCCTGCCGCGCATCCGCCTCGGCCTTCGATACGGACATTCCCTCTCCGGGGATCATGAATTTCGACAGGAGTTCGGGATCCATCCAAGCTTTGAATACGGCCTCCATCGGTGCGTTGATCAGTTTGCTGGTGTTAACGGTCAGTTCTGTCATTTGGTTCATCTCCATTGGCGAGCAGATCGTTAAGTTTTTCCAACCGCAAATCCCAAATCGAGCGCAGGTTTGAGAACCAGTCATCAATCAGTTGCACCGGCTCCAAGTTCGCCTCGATCCAGTGAATGCGGCCCTGGGTTTTCCGTGTCACCAAACCCGCCTTCTCCAATACTTTGATGTGTTTGGAAATCGCGTTCAGTGACATGTCATAGTGGTCCGCAAGGTCTGTCACGCGGGTAGCACCCTGCTGCACCAGGATGGTCAGTAATGCGCGGCGAGTGACATCACTGGCGGCTTTGAGCACGTCAGAAAGCCGTTGCGCCTGATTATGTTCATCCATATGGTTGAATATCCTTGCATTGCACAATTGTCAACTGAACGGTTGAACATTAGTCGCGCCAGTTCAATTAAGTGTTAAATCCAATTCAAAGCGTGACAATGCCGTCGCTTGCCGGTATCGTTTTCATGCCTTGGACTTAACGTCCAACCTGTTTGCGGGAGAGAACCGGATACGGTCGCCGAAGGGGAATATGCCCTAAATCTCTCAGGCAAAAGAACCGCGGCAGGTGAAGGCACTCTGGAAAGTCGGAAAAATCCGACGCCGAAGGTGTAAGCGCAGCTGACAGAGTTCCGGCTGTGCGAGTCTCTCAGGCTTTTGACAGAGGGGTGCGGATCGGTTGCATCGTGCGGCCGTCGGTACCTGCTCTGGAGAAAGCATGAACGATACATCTTCAATCAACCATCTGCCACTTGAACAATTGCATGTTGATGCCGGTGCGCGCTTCGCGGAGTTTGCCGGTTGGAACATGCCATTGTCCTACTCGGCCGGCGTCATGCAGGAACACCTGCACACACGGCAAAAAGCCGGACTTTTCGATATCACTCACATGCGATTGTTCGAAGTATCGGGCACAGAGGCGGCGCAATTTCTGTCTCGCTGCTGTCCGATCGAAGCAGATCAGCTGCAAACCGGCTCAGCCAAATACACATTCCTGTTGAACACACAGGCCGGCATCATCGACGACCTGATTACTACCCGGCTGGATTCTTCAAGGTTCCTGGTCGTGGCCAATGCCGGCCGCGCAACCGAGGACGAGGCGCAATTGCGTTCCATCGGTTCATCTTTTGATTGCCGGATCGAGCTTCTCGAACGGGTTTTTCTAGCGTTGCAAGGCCCAATGGCCTGCAAGTTGCTGGAGGCGCTCGATCTTCCCGCCGGCGGCCTTAATTTCATGAATGCCACCGAGCCGCGTCCCGGATGGCTGATCAGCCGGTCCGGATACACAGGTGAAGACGGATTTGAGATCGCCCTACCGGTCTCGGAAGCCGAGGACTTTGCGAACAAGCTGCTGTCCAATGACGCGGTCATGTGGATCGGTCTTGCCGCACGCGACAGCCTGCGGCTTGAAGCCGGGCTGTGCCTTTACGGGCAAGACCTCGACGAACAGACCGATCCTCGCAGTGCCGCACTGATGTGGGCGATTCCGAAATCGCTGCGCCAATCCGGTCAGTTCATCGGTGCTGATGCGCTGCGCGCCCTCATCTCCGGTGACCTCAAAATGAAACGGGTCGGTTTGAAGCCCGAAGGCAGGCAACCGGTTCGCGCCGGTACCGACCTTTTCGATAAGGAGGGCAGGAAAGTCGGGCATGTGACCTCTGGCGGTTTCGGCCCGACAGTCGGACATCCGGTGGCCATGGCCTATGTCGAGACGGGATACGCAGCCATGGGCGCTGAACTGATCGCCAATGTACGCGGCAAGGATATTCCCGCGCAGGTACATGCTCTCCCCTTCGCTCCACATACTTACAAAAAGGGATAATCAAATGGCAAAAATCTATTTTACCGAAGACCACGAATGGCTCAGTGTGACCGACGGGGTCGCAACAATCGGTATCACCGACCACGCACAGGAGCAGTTGGGTGACCTGGTGTTTGTCGAGCTTCCCGAAGTCGGCAAAACCGTTGCCAAGGGCGATCCCGCCGTTGTGGTCGAGTCGGTCAAGGCGGCCTCGGATGTCTATGCTCCGGCCGATGGCGAAATCACCGAAACCAACGACACGGTCTCTGCAGATCCCGCTCTGGTCAACAAATCCGCCACCGGTGAAGGCTGGCTGTGGAAAATGAAACTCGCCGACGAGAGCCAGCTTGACGGGCTGCTGGATGAAGCCGGCTACAAAGCAATAATCGCCTGACGGAGCGGATGGATATGGCTGGCAAGGGTTTCAATTTCGCAGATCGCCACATCGGCATCGGCAGCGAGGACGAGCGGCAAATGCTTAAAGCGCTCGGCGTTACATCAACCGAGACATTGATCGCACAGGCGGTTCCCAAATCGATCCGGTTTGAGCGGGCTCTCAACCTGCCGGATGCAGCCAGCGAGGCTGGTGCCCTGGCCGAGATTTCGGCCCTGATGGCAAAAAACAAGGTTTTGAAAAGCTTTATCGGTCAGGGTTATCATGGATGTCACGTCCCGCCGGTGATTCAGAGGAACCTGTTCGAGAATCCCGCCTGGTACACTGCCTATACGCCCTATCAGGCGGAAATCAGTCAGGGGCGGCTTGAACTGCTGTTCCATTTCCAGACTCTGATCGCAGAACTGGCCGGTCTGCCGGTTGCATCGGCCTCTTTGCTGGACGAGGCCACCGCGGCTGCGGAAGCGGTCGGGATGGCTTTTCGCCACCACCGGCAGAAACGCCACAAGATCCGGATTGCCGGAGCTCTCCACCCGCAGACCCTTGCAGTCATCAAGACCAGGGCGGAACCGATTGGAATGGCAATATCCGAAAACGCACCTGACGACAGCGTGGCTGCCCTCGTGGTTCCGTGGCCGGATACCCATGGCGTGTTCAACAATTACGACGCGGAAATCAAACGGGCCAAGGCAGCCGGCACCATCGTCATTGCGGTTTGCGATCCGCTTGCCCTGACGCTCGTGGCTCCCCCGGCAGAATGGGGCGCTGAGATCGCCGTCGGTTCGATCCAGCGCTTCGGCGTCCCAATGGGATATGGCGGGCCGCACGCGGCCTATCTGGCCACCGAGGAGAAGTTCACCCGCCTGATGCCCGGTCGCATTGTCGGTCAGTCCATCGACAGCAAAGGTCGCCCGGGATACCGGCTGGCCCTGCAGACCCGCGAGCAACATATCCGGCGCGACAAGGCGACATCCAATATCTGTACAGCGCAGGCGCTGTTGGCGAATATGGCGGCAGCCTATGCGATATGGCACGGACCTGATGGCCTGCAAGATATCGCAGGTCGGGTTCATGGATTGGCGTCACGGTTTGCAAATGCCGTTGAGGCTGCCGGTTTCGACATCGCCGGAACACGATTTTTCGACACCGTGACCGTGTCGACAAAGGACGGCGCGCGGCGGATCGCTTCCCAGGCGGAAAAAACCGGACGAATGGTTCGGGTGATCGATCGCAGCCGGGTTTCGATCTGTTTTGATGAAACATCGAAAGAGGACGATCTGGAGTTTTTTGCGTTCCTATTTGCGGCTGCGGTTCCACAGCAATCCGAGCCGGCATTGCCGGGCAAGCGGCGAAATGGCCCTTTTTTGAGCCAGCCGGTTTTCCACGAAAACCGAAGTGAAACCGAGATGATGCGGTTTCTAAGACGCCTTTCCGACAAGGATCTTTCGCTCGATCGCGCTATGATCCCGCTTGGCTCCTGCACGATGAAATTGAATGCTGCGGCGGAAATGATGCCAGTTAGCCGGCCCGACGTTGCCGCCCTGCATCCATTCGCGCCGGCCAAATTCACCCGCGGGTATCAGGGCCTGATCTCCAATCTTGAAAACTGGCTGTCTGAAATCACCGGTTTCGATGCGGTATCCCTGCAGCCCAACGCCGGCAGCCAGGGGGAATTTGCCGGCCTTATGGCAATTCGCCACTATCACAAGTCAAATGGAAGCAAGTCGAGGAACATCTGCCTGATCCCCTCCTCCGCGCACGGCACCAATCCCGCGAGCGCGCATATGGCAGGACTTGATGTTGTCGTGATCAAATGCACCGAGAACGGCGACATCGATATTGATGACCTGAAGCAAAAAGCGGCCGCTCACGCGGATTCGCTGGCCGCGCTGATGATTACCTACCCCTCGACGCACGGTGTCTTCGAGGAAGGGGTACGCGATATGTGCCAGATCGTTCACGATTGCGGCGGGCAGGTATATCTTGACGGTGCGAACCTCAACGCAATGGTCGGCATAGCACGGCCCGGTGATCTCGGCGCCGATGTCTGCCATATGAACCTGCACAAGACATTTTGTATACCGCATGGCGGCGGCGGCCCGGGTATCGGACCGATCGGGGTCAAGGAACACTTGAAGGAACACCTGCCCGGTCATGTCTCGATGCGAACGCGACATGCTGTTGCGGCTGCTCCCTTTGGAAGCGCATCACTTCTGCCGATCACCTGGATGTACATCCGGATGATGGGAGCAACGGGACTGAAACGGGCGACGGAAGCCGCCATACTGTCCGCCAACTACATCGCACACCGTATGGAAGACTCTTATCCTGTGCTCTATGCCGGCAGAAATGGCCGCGTGGCGCATGAGTGCATTCTGGACACGCGCGTCCTGAAATCGAAGGGTGACATCCAGGTTGAAGATGTTGCGAAGCGACTGATCGACTACGGGTTTCACGCCCCGACAATGTCATGGCCGGTTGCCGGTACGCTGATGATCGAACCCACAGAATCGGAACCAAAATCAGAAGTCGACAGATTCTGTGACGCCATGATCGCCATCGCGCGCGAGGCCGAAAAAGTTGCCGATGGCACCTGGTCTGCCGACAACAACCCGCTGGTCAATGCGCCGCACACCTCCGCAGACATGGTTGTGGAAGACTGGGATCATCCCTACACCCGGATGGAAGCGGTTTTTCCGGCCGGCCAGCGTGAGGGTGAGCAGAAATACTGGCCACCGGTGTCGCGGATAGACAATGTCTACGGCGACCGGAACCTCGTCTGCTCCTGCCCTCCGATGGAGGCTCTTGCAAGCTAGGTCATAGACTCACAAACAGGGTCGAAATGGTATGAATCAATTTGTTCGGATACGAGGCGCGTGCTCGTAGGAAACCTTCCGGTTTTCAAGAGCTTGCAACGCTGTAGCCGGGCAAATTGATCATATCCGCAGGACGATGAAACTGCTGCAATCTGCAGCGTCAAAGCGCTTGAATGGGCGGCCAGCCCATTCTGCGCGCTTTTCCTCGCATATTCTTGCA
>JAJFHT010000388.1 GCA_021775495.1 Hyphomicrobiales bacterium
GACGCAGGAACGACAGGACAACTGCCCCCATCAAAGCCAGGCCGACAAGCCCGACAAACGCGCCTGCAAATTGTATCGGCTCGAACAGATCATGCGTGAACAGAACGGTCTGCGGCCCGATAATGGCGGCGAACACACCGCCGGTCAGTACCCAGGATATCGCTTTCGGCTTAAAGTCCGCCGGCGCATTGTCGGCCGCGGCAAAACGGAATTGCTGGGTAAAAGCTCCACCGCAACCAACAACGAGCAGGCCGAGAGCGAACAGCCAGAAATTGTTCACAAACAGCCCTGCTGCAGCTATCACGCCCCCTGACGCGGACACCCCTGCCCCGACAACAAACCCATTTCGGCGGCCAACCAATCGCATCAATGCCGCGGCCGGAAGTGCCCCCAGTGCAACGCCGATGTTGAAACCGGTAACCGGCGCCGTCGCCAACGACTTATCCGAACCAAGCAAATAGAAACCGGCCAGGCCGCCAATCGATATGGCGATCGGTGCGCAGGAGCCCAGAATGGCCTGACCCATCGCCAGGATCAGCGCAGTCCGACGAGCCTCCCGCTCGATTTGTGCCGTCATTGCGGCATTTTTCCACGGCCCTCACCGCGTACCCGACGGGCGATCCTATCAAGTACGGCATTCACTAGCTTGGGCTCTTCGTCTTCATAGAATGCCTTTGCAATATCGACATATTCCGAAACGATGACTGCAACTGGAACGTCGGCGCGTTGACTCAGTTCGTATGCGCCGGCACGCAGAATTGCCCGCAGCGTCGAATCGAGCCGCGACAGCGGCCAGTCCTCGGTGAGCGACTGCCGGATGATCGGATCCAGCGATTTCTGGTTTTCGACCACGCCGGCCAGAATGGCGCGGAACCACTGGCTGTCGGCATCCAGGTACTGGTAGCCATCAACTTCGCGCCCGAGACGATGGGCTTCGTACTCTGCGGTGATCTCAAGCAGTCCGGCACCGGAGATATCCATCTGATAGAGCGCCTGGACAGCGGCCAGCCTGGCCGCGCCGCGCTTGTTGGCAGGCCGCGTTGTGGCGGGAGCGGTTTTTGCAGAATCGCTCACAGCCTCAGGCTCCGAACCGCTTCTTCAATTCAATCATTGTAAGGGTTGCCCGGGCGGCGAACCCGCCTTTGTCACTATCGTCAATTTTGGCGCGAGCCCAAGCCTGTTCTTCATTTTCGACGGTCAGAATGCCATTTCCGATGGCAAGTTTCCGATTGACGGCCAGATCCGTGAGCGCTCTGCAGGATTCGTTCGCGACAATGTCGAAATGATAGGTTTCGCCGCGTATGACGCAGCCAAGTGCAACAAATCCATCAAATGCGGAATCGCCTTCCGATTTTCCAGCAGCAAAGGAAATTGTGGCAGGAATTTCGAGTGCGCCAGGCACCGTAACGATCTCATAACTGGCACCAGCCTGTTCGAGAGCCGCTTTGGCTCCGTCGATCAACGCATCTGCGAGGGCATCATAAAAGCGCGCTTCGACAATGAGGATATGCAGTCCATCGCTGCGTGCCATGGCTTATTTCCGTCTGGATTGATGTCGGCCGCGCCGGATCAAACAGCGTCAGCAAGATATTTGCCTTGCTCTAGGCTTCTTTTCCCGCTTCTGCAAGACGGGCTGCATAACGTGCCATCGTATCGACTTCGAGATTGACCCGGTCATTGATTTTCCGGTCACCCCAGGTGGTCACTGACAACGAGTGACGGATCAGCAGAACGTCGAATTCCAACTCGGCAACCGAATTGACGGTCAACGAAGTACCGTCAAGGGTAACCGATCCTTTCGGCGCAACGAACCTTGCCAGATCGGCCGGGGCTTTTAATCGAAACCGCACGGCATCGCCCTCGATTTCACGACCGATGATTTCGGCAGTCGCATCAACATGGCCGGAAACCAGATGTCCACCCAATTCGTCGCCTAGTTTCAACGCCCGTTCGAGATTGATTCTCGTACCGTTTGTCCAGTGTCCAGCGGTTGTCAGGCGCAGCGCCTCTTCCCACGCTTCGGCCTCGAACCATCGGTCGTTGCTGCCGGATTCGGGAAGCTCGACAACGGTCAGACAGACGCCGGCACAGGCGATGGAGGCGCCGATGTCGATCGTGGCTGGATCGAACCGTGAGCGGATTCGCAAGCGCAAACCCTTTTCAAGTGAACGGGTCGAATCAACCGTTCCTACATCGGTCACAATGCCGGTAAACATCACACTGGCTCCGTCGCTGCGTCAAAAAATTGCCGGGCATCCGGACGCACCCATTCCCGGCACCTGTCGTCCTGGAACCGAAGGTCGCGGACCAGGGCGAAACCGGCAGGGATATTGTCCGTCGAGAGCGGTGAAGCGATACCATCGGTGCCGATCTTTTCAGCGCCCTCGTAAAGCACGATGCGATCGACCAGGCCTTCCTCGAGAAACGCATTGGCGGTCTTGCCGCCGCCTTCTATCATCAGGGTCATAATGCCCTGCCCTGCAAGGTCTTCCAGTAGTTCAGGCAGCGCGATCCGGCCCCCGTATGAATCGGTCGCAATGAACCTGACGCCCAATTTGGTCAGCTTTTCCCTGGGTTTCGGATCGGCGGCTGGACCAGCGGTGACAAAGACCGGATATTCCAGCGCCGTTTTCGCAAGAACCGATGTTGCCGGCAATTTACATCTCCCACCCAGGACAATGCGCGTCGGTGACCGTGCCCCCAATCCCGGCAACCTGCAAGTCAGCGCCGGATCATCTGAAAGCGCTGTCCCGATACCCACCAAAATCGCATCCGCCTGCGCCCGCATCAGGTGAACCTGGGCATTGGAAACCGATCCGGTAATCGATACCTGGCCGCCACCTTCGCGTCCGATCTTGCCGTCCCGCGACAGAGCGAGCTTCAAGATCACTTCAGGTCGTTTTTTCAACGAACGGATGAGGTATCCGGCCATCAGGTCCGCCGCCTGCTCGGCAAGAACACCCTCGACCACCTCAATGCCGGCGTCACGCAGCATCTTGTAGCCGCGTCCCGCCACGCGGGGATCAGGGTCCGCTGCCGCTCCGACCACTCGGGCAACCCCGGCATTTATCAAAGCAAGGGCGCAAGGCGGCGTGCGGCCATGATGGGCGCACGGCTCAAGGGTGACAAAGGCGGTGGCACCGCGCGCGCGCTCGCCCGCCTGTGCCAGAGCGACTGCCTCGGCATGCGGCCTGCCGCCTTCTGCGGTCACGCCCCGACCGACGATGCGCCTGCTGCCGCCGTCCGACCGCACAATGAGTGTTGCGACCGATGGATTTGTGGCGGTCAATCCGAGGTGACGGCAGGCGTATCGGATGGCAGCAGCCATGAACCTGCAATCGTCCGCCTCTTTTCCGCTCATGTGAAAATTCCGGAAATAGTCGTCACGGCAACCGAGATCATTTTCTCCGGCTCCTGCTCACCTGGTGTTTCCTACCCACCGTCTTCGGCGGTTGAAACCTCGTCGCCTTTCAGTTCACCAAGCACGTCATGAAAATCCTTGGCTTCACGGAAATTGCGGTAGACTGAGGCAAACCGGACATAGGCGACATCGTCCAGCGACTTGAGTGCATCCATAACGAGACGACCGATCTCGCCGGAGACGATTTCCGTTTCCCCCGAACTTTCCAATTGCCGGACGATTCCGCTGACCGCTCGATCAATGCGCTCGGGATCGACATTTCGTTTGCGCACTGCGATTTCGACAGAACGCAACAGCTTGTCCCGATCGAAGGGAACTTTGCGTCCGCTTTTCTTGACCACCACAAGATCACGCAATTGCACGCGCTCAAAGGTTGTAAACCGCCCTCCGCAATCCGGACAAACCCGGCGCCGGCGAATGGCAGCCGCATCTTCGGCGGGACGTGAGTCTTTCACTTGGGTGTCTTCAGATTGGCAATATGGGCAGCGCATTCGAACTCTTCAGGCCATTCGGGTCGTTGTGAGTCTGTGACCTAACCCAAATGCGGGTAAATCGGAAAGCGATCCGTGAGCGCCATGACCTTTTTCTTCACTGACGCTTCGACAGCGGCATTTTGCTCTTCAGTTTCCGCCGTCCGCAAACCATCCAGGACCTCGGTGATCAGATTGCCAACCTCGCGGAACTCCGAAGAGCCAAATCCGCGGCTTGTGGCCGCCGGGGTTCCAAGCCGAATACCCGATGTTATCGTCGGTTTTTCCGGATCGTTGGGGACGCCATTCTTGTTGCAGGTAATGAATGCCCGGCCGAGTGACGTTTCGGATGATTTGCCGGTCAGCTTCTTGGGGCGAAGATCCACGAGCATCAGATGCGTATCGGTGCCACCTGAGACAATGGCAAAACCGTTTTCCACCAGCGTATCGGCAAGCACGCGCGCGTTCTCGGCCACGGCATTGGTGTATTGCTGGAATTCCGGTTGCAAGGCTTCAGCGAATGCCACGGCTTTTGCCGCAATAGCGTGCATCAGCGGCCCGCCCTGAAGACCGGGGAACACTGCGGAGTTGATCTTCTTTGCGATCTTTTCGTCATTTGTCAGCACCAGGCCGCAACGCGGACCACGCAAGGTCTTGTGGGTGGTGCTTGAAACGACATGAGCGTGCGGGAACGGGCTGGGATGCAGACCGGTGGCCACGAGTCCGGCAAAATGCGCCATGTCCACCCAGAGGACCGCACCGACTGCGTCGGCTATTTCGCGCATGCGTTTGAAATCAATGATTCGCGAATAGGCCGATCCGCCGGCGATCAGCAACACCGGTTTGTGCTCGAGCGCCAATTGTTCAACCTGATCGTAGTCGATCAGCCCGGTCTTGGTATCGAGACCATACTGAACCGCGTTGAACCACTTCCCGGACAGATTCGGTTTCGCGCCATGTGTGAGATGCCCGCCGGCATCCAGGCTCATGCCCAAAATTGTGTCGCCGGGTTTTGCCAGGGCAAGCATTACCGACTGGTTCGCCTGACTGCCTGAGCTTGGCTGGACATTTGCAAAACCGCACCCGAACAATTGTTTGGCACGTTCGATTGCCAGTTCTTCGGCAATATCAACAAAATGACATCCGCCATAATAACGCCGTCCGGGATATCCTTCGGCGTATTTGTTGGTCATCACCGAACCTTGAGCCTCAAGGACACCGCGGGAAACGATGTTTTCGGATGCAATCAGCTCGATTTCATGGCGCTGGCGACCAAGCTCACTGCGGATGGCGCCAAAAATTTCAGGGTCAGATTGTTCCAAAGGTGTGTCAAATGACGAGCGCGCTGTCAGCATGGATCAGATCCTCAAGTTTTGCCGGAACGATTAGATTGCCGCGCCGAGTAACACAGTTCCCGGTGCGCTGCCACGCCTGTACAGCGACAATCCCTATGCAAATCGTCGCGGAACGACCAACATTGGCCGTCCTGCGGCAGCGGACTCTTGTGGATATGGAAATACTACAGAGAGGTCTGCAGAACCAGTTCATCGACTCCGTCGCGTCGATAAATATCGTCCCGGAAATGAACGACGCCATCGCCGGTCGACCAGGCAGACACATAGGTGAAATACACCGGCACCGGTTCGGTCAACTGTACCGGAACACTTTCGGCACTTTGGATGGTCTGCTCCATGCGCCTGCGGTCCCAACCCGGAGTATCCTTCAGCAGCCATGTAACCAGATCGCGGACATTTTGAACGCGGACGCAGCCTGAGGATTCGAACCGCATCAGCCGTCCAAACAGGCTCTGCTGCGGGGTGTCGTGCATATAGACAGCGTGCGGGTTTGGAAAATTGATCTTCATGGAGGACATTGCATTGATTTTGCCCGGATCCTGACGGAACCGAAAATTCAATGCCTCTTCACCCGACCAGTCGACCTGAGACGGATCGACCTCCGTTTTGTCCGGTGCATAGAGCCGTATCTTGTTGCGCGACAGATAGGTTGGATCCTTGCGCATCAGCGGAATGATGTCCTTCTTGACGATCGAGACCGGCGCTGTCCAATAGGGGTTGATGATCACTTCGTGGATTTTGGAATTCAGAATAGGTGTCTGCCGGTCTGTTTTTCCGACAATTGCAGTGTGCCGCTGTGCCACGCGACCGCTCTGAACGGCCTCGATCTGTGCGGCCGGAATGTTGACCATGACGTACCGTCCGCCAAGGAATCCGGACATGGAGCGCAAACGAACAAGATTGGTTTCCAACTGGCCGAGGCGAACCGGCGCCGAAACGTTCATCGCAGCGAAGCTGTAACGGCCCATGACGCCATCTGCGGGGAGACCATGTCGGGTCTGAAACCGTTTGACGGCGGCGTCAACGTAGGTGTCAAAAGCCTCGGAAATTCCGGCTCGGGTGGAAAGGTCTCCGGAAATCATCAAGCGACGACGCAACACCGGCACATCGGCATCGATAACACCAAGCCGCAACTTCTTTCGGGCCGGCACCACCGGCCAACCGCCCCTGGAGACTACATTAAGATATTGCCCGATCGCCTGTTCTACGTAGGAAACCGTTTCTGGACTGAATATGGGAAGATTTGAGGCAACCTTGCCGCCTGTGCTGACGCGTGCGTCAAACTGGTCGTTCCAATTGCCGCGTCGTGGGGAATTCAGAATGTCATCAATGCTGGCCTGGGCAAATGCGCTGCCGGAGGCGGCTGACAGGGCAAGTGCACCTGATCCAGCCAGGAAGGAGCGCCTGCTTGCCAGACTTGATTTCGATCGATTCATAGTTGGCATGCTTTCAAATCTAAATGCGCACGATTGAAGACAATATGGGTAGCGAAAGTAACAGCGTCAACGTTAACAACGCGATAACCATATTTCACCTTGCCGAACTCCACTCGCCCAATTTCCGATGAATTGGCCGGAAGACCCGATGGTGGCGGGATGTCATGCGAATGTGGCGCGCGAAAGGCTGTAGTTTACACGTTCATGTGAATTGCGGTTTTTCAAAGCGCAAAACGAAAAAAACCCCGACACAATGTGTCGGGGTCAGGATCTGGTTTTTTGTCTGCCGTCGGCTCGCTGGCCAGCAGGCTTTACATGCGGTATGCGATCGTATCGTTCCAGAAGCGGTCCAGACGCTGCAAAGCGCGGTTCATCTGAGCGAATTCATCGGCATTGATTCCGCCGACCTGTTCAATCGAACCAACATGGCGATCATAGAGCTTGCCAACCGTTTCGGCGACTTCCGCGCCTTTTTCGGTCAGACTGACCCGTACCGAGCGGCGGTCAAGGCGAGACCGCTGGTGATTGATAAACCCAAGATCGACAAGCTTCTTCAGATTGTACGACACGTTGGATCCGAGGTAGTAACCGCGGGATCTCAACTCACCGGCCGTCAGTTCCGAACTGCCGATATTAAACAGAAGCAGTGCCTGAATGGCGTTGATGTCGCTGCGGCCGTTACGCTCGAACTCATCCTTGATGACATCGAGCAGACGGCGGTGGAGACGTTCCACCAGTTGCAGGGATTCCATGTAAAGCGATCGAATCGCGTTGCGGTCGTCGTCCACACCCGGAGACAGCGCCGCTGATTGTGCATTCATCATTATGTGGCCTCTCGTTAATCAACCGGCGATGTTTGTTTCTCACCGTTGACCGCACACTAGCGAATGCATCTAAAATTCGACTTAAACACCAAGCTTAACAAGGCCTTACAATCGATTGCTTGGGATTCTGCCTTAATGAATGGTTAGTTCGGGCACTGCAATTTTAGTTACCCCAAGCCGAAGGCTCAGGAGCCGGCGCCCCGCCCCTGCAAGTGGATTGATACGCGGAACCCTATATAGAGACTGGCGATCAGCAGATGCGCCACAACAATCAGATACCGTCCTCCGAACAACTCGGAATAAAATCCGTACATGACAATTTCGGTGACTGCGCAGACGAACCAGATGACCGGGCCCCAGGAAACCATCATCCAAAGCCCCATTGCCGCGAAGGGGAAAAGCACGGCAAGGCTGGTGGCCGCGACCTGCCAGTGGACCGGCATGAGGTCAAATCGCCAGAGCGGTCCTTCATAGAGACCGATGAGCCGAACCCAGTAGAGTATGCCGAACATCAGGCAATAGGCTGCGACAACCCTCAAAAACCAGGCAAAAGCCGTTTCAGCAGCAGTGGGTCGTAGAATACGGGGTTTGTCGTCAGGTATCATGGTAGCGGCAGTTCACCATTGTCCAACGGAGCGAAATAGGACTCGATCATACCGGGGGTGACCTGTTCAAGTTCTGCCGGGCACCATTGCGGCGGGCTAGTCCGATCGACGACAGCAGCGCGAATGCCTTCGTAGAAATCATGCCCCTGCAACATTCGATTCACAATTCTGAACTCCATCCGCATACATTGGTCCATTGTGAGTCCGGCACCCTCAACCATCTGCCTAAATGCCACATGAACGCTCGTCGGCGACCGTTTTCTTATGGTTTCCAGCATCGCCGCGGCAACTGCCTCACCTGTGCGCGCGGCGTTGGTCAGACTGGCAATAATGCTCTTTACATCCTCGCCGGCAAAATGAGTATCAATCGTTTCGAATGTTCGAGCGTCGATCTCGGTCGCTGGATGTTGCTCGAATTCGGAGAAAACGGTGGTGATATCGCTGCGGCAGACGAGCGCCTCGCATAATTCTTCAAATCTTTCCGACGCGACGCCGTGGGTCCCGATACCTGCATGCAATGCGTTGCCCCATCGGATGCGTTCGCCGGTCAGGCCGAGGTATATCCCGTAATGTCCAACGATGCGTGGCAGGAAATAGCTGCCGCCGACATCGGGGAAAAATCCGATACCAACCTCCGGCATTGCGAACACGGCCTTCTCGCTCATCACACGATGGGAACCATGAACGGAAATCCCCACGCCGCCGCCCATGACGATCCCGTCGATCAGGGCAATATAGGGTTTGGGATACCGGGCAACTTGGGCATTCATGCGATATTCGTCGAAAAACAGGCCGTAGTCTGGAGTGCCCGACTTGCCGGCATGATAGAGACCGATGATATCGCCGCCGGCGCAGAACGCCCGCCCGTCGGCCCGCACGATCACATGATGAACTTCCGGGTCATGTTCCCATGCCGTCAGAGCCCGCGACAGCGCCACGATCATCTGGTGCGACAGGGCATTCAGAGCCTTTGCACGCGACAGGGTGATGATTCCTGCCAAACCGCGCTTTTCGAATATAATATCGTCGCCGCCGCCAAAATCCGTCTGCAAGCGTTTTCCTTCCCTGCGTGCCCGATTGAGGCTTACGAATGCCATTGCCCCGCGTCAATGGTTCACACCGACCGGCCTTTGTCTCGCTCCCCCGCTGTGTCATGATACCCAACACCATTCAGTCCACCGCCATCGGAGCAACAAGGCGATGAACAAAGTTTTCAAGGTCGCGGAAAACGCACTTTCCAGAAGCGTCGATGACATCACGCAAGGCCGCCGATTGCGGCGCATGCGCAGGTCGGAATGGTCTCGCAATCTGGTTCAGGAAAACCAACTCAATGCCAAGGACCTGATATGGCCGATATTCATCATTGACGGCCAATCACAGCGTGAAGAAATCTCGGCGATGCCTGGTGTCGGCAGGTTTTCCGCCGATCTTGCCGTGCTTGAGGCCAAACGCGCGATGACGCTCGGCATTCCGGCAGTCGCGCTGTTTGCAAATGTCGACGTTTCATTGCGTGATGCAACCGGATCACAAATTCTCGATCCGGATAATCTGATCAACCGCGCAACCCGGTCAATCAAGGACAATGTGCCTGATATCGGCGTCATAACAGATGTGGCGCTCGACCCGTTCACGGATCACGGCCATGATGGGATCTTGCGCGAAGGCATTATCGTCAATGACGAGACCGTCGATGTGATCGCCCGGGCAGCAGAATTGCAGGCACGTGCCGGCGCCGACATCATCGCCCCTTCCGACATGATGGACGGCCGTATCGGCGCCATTCGGGATTCGCTCGACTCCGGCGGTTTCCAGGATGTGGCGATTATGTCCTACGCGACAAAATTCGCATCGGCGTTTTACGGGCCGTATCGTGAAGCCATCGGAACCGACAAAACCTTAAAGGGTGACAAGAAAACCTACTATCTCGATCCGGCCAATACGGACGAAGCTCTGCGTGAAACGGAACAGGACATTGCCGAGGGCGCCGACATGGTCATGGTCAAACCCGGAATGCCCTATCTGGACATTGTTCGTCGTGTAAAAGAGACGTTCCAGATGCCGACATTCGCCTATCAGGTATCCGGTGAGTATTCGATGATCGAGGCAGCCGCGGCCAACGGCTGGATCGATGGAGAGCGCGTCATGATGGAAAGCCTTCTGGCCTTCAAACGGGCTGGATGCGACGGCATTCTCACATATTTCGCACCGAGAGCCGCCGAACTTCTCAACCGCTGAAGCCGATATGCCGTCCGGCAGGTGCCCTTGAAAACCACCGCAGACGGCACCACTTTTATTCCGCAGCGCAGACTTCCCCTGCCCCTGCGCCGCTTGATGTTTGTTGACAAGGAGAAGACATGGCCGCGCGGACGCTGGATGGCGAAATCCTCCACAGCCGTTTTGATGACTGGACGATCTACGAAGGCGTTCGTACCCGACGGGTGCTGGCGTTTCTGATCGACTACAGCATCGTTGTGTTGCTCATGATCCCCGTTGCCATTGTGATCGCTCTGGTCGGCGTCGCCACTTTGGGATTGGGATGGCTTTTATACGGTATCATGTTCCCTGCAGTTGCACTTGGTTATGTGTGGTCGACGCTCGGCGGCCCAAATCAGGCGACCGTCGGCATGCAAGTGTGCGGCATTCAGTTGGAACGGCTTGACGGGAAACCCCTCGACGGGCTTCTTGCAGTCGTTCACACGGTGCTGTTTTGGGCCGGCAACGCGATTTTGACCCCGCTTGTGCTGCTCGCCAGTCTGGTTCTCGACAGAAAGAGAACCGTCCACGACCTGTTGTTGGGAACGGTGGTGACCAGGGTCCCTGCCCAGGGTATGGACCGGTAAGACGCTACGGTTCGGGCGGGAATAATATTCCGCACCGCCAGAGAATTCGACAATCAAAACCTTCGCATTATGCCTCAGTCGGCTTATCCTGCCGTTCCTGATATCGCGCCTACGCGCTGAGAGGGATCATGGCCGAGTTTCACCTCTGGGCGACCTATCTGATAATCGGATTGTCGATTATCGCTTATGTCAGCGAACGCTGGTCACTCGAAACTGTTGCACTGGCCAGCCTTTCGGCATTTCTGGCATTGTTTGCGATGTTCCCGTTTTCCGGATCGAACGGTTCCGCCGTGACAGTGGAAGACCTGCTTCAGGGTTTCGCCAATCCTGCGCTTGCAACCGTTCTGGCGTTGTTGATTGTTGGCCAGGGCCTCTTCGCGACGGACGCACTGGACCATCCCGCGCGGGTGATCGGACGGCTTGGCGGCCTTTCCTCGAGACGGACAATTGCGATCACCCTGATTGCGGCGGCATTGCTGAGTGCGGTCTTGAACAACACTCCGGTCGTTGTGATATTCATTCCGGTACTTACAGTCCTCGCTGCGCAACGAAATTTTCCGGTCACAAAAGCGCTGCTGCCGCTGTCGTACCTGTCGATCCTGGGCGGAATGACCACACTTATCGGCTCGTCGACAAACCTGCTGGTTGCCGGTGTCGCCGCTGAATCGGGGCTGCTTATCGGATTTTTCGACATCACCGTTCCGGGCCTGATCCTGGCCGCGGTCGGATCAGTCTATGTGTTGTTCGTCATGCCGGCGCTTTTCAGAGACAGGCGCCCGGCGACGGACCCGGCCGAGCGGCGGGACGGATCGCAATATATTGGCGATATCGAGATCACCGCCGGTCACCCGTTTGAGGGTCTGGAATCACGCGCAGGTCTTTTCCTCGGTCTGGAAGATTTGATGCCGCGGCTTGTACAACGCCGCGGCCTCGTTTTTCGCCCGCCGTTTGAGGATGTCATACTGTCGGAGGGAGATGTACTTGTCGTGACCGCAACGCGGCGATCCTTCATGCGTGCACTGGCACGCGGTTCCGCAAATCTCGCACCGATGGACGACGAGAACGAAAACGCCAATGTGGATGTGGACATCCAGCCCGCACCGGGTCCGGACTATCAGGTTGCCGAGGCCGTCATAGCACCTGCATCGCGGCACGCCGGCCGAACAATCCGCAATGCCGGCATCGAAACGCAGAACGGGGTTCACGTCATCGGCGTGCGACGCAAGAACCGGATGGGCCGACTTGCAATGCTTGATGTGCGGCTGGAACCAGGCGACACAATTCTCGTCGGCGGAACCGAACAGGCATTGCAAAATTTGCGGCAAAGTCACGATCTTTTGCTGCTGGAATGGTCAGCCGAGCCGGTGCCGCAAACAGGCAAGGCATGGATCGCCTTCCTGATTTTTGCGGGCATCGTGACGACCGCCGCCACCGGCCTGATCCCGATCGCTGCCGCGTCAATCGTCGGGGCATTCGGCATGGTCGCGGCGGGTTGCCTGACCCTGCCGCAGGCGGCCCGGGCCTTCGATCGGCAAGTTTTCATACTTGTCGGCGCTTCAATCGCGGCAGCAGTCGCACTTGAGCGGACCGGAGGCGCCGAACTGATTGCCGACACCGCGGTTTCCGCGATGGACGGTCAGAGTTCCGCGGTCATGCTGTCCGGTCTGTTTGCCGTGATCGCCATCATGACAAACCTGATTTCCAACAATGCCACCGCCGTCCTGTTCACACCGATTGCAATCGGAATTGCCGATGCGACCGGTGTTTCCCGGGAAGCATTCGTGGCGGTCGTGATATTCGCCGCCAACGCGTCGTTTGCAACACCTGTCGGATATCAGACCAATTTGCTGGTCATGGGGCCTGGCCGCTACACCTTTGCCGACTTCGTGAAAGCCGGCCTGCCGTTGGTGATCATAATGTGGTTGACCTTTACGATCATGGCCCCATGGTATTATGGCTTGTAGGATCAAGCCGGACAGGACATGACACAACACCAATCTCAATCTCCGCAGTTCTTTCTGACAGCGCCCTCGCCCTGTCCGTATCTTGAGGGAAAGTTCGAGCGCAAGGTGTTCACCCACCTGGTCGGGGACAAGGCTCCGGAAATGAATGATCTGCTGACTCAGGGCGGATTTCGCCGGTCGCAGAACATTGCCTACCGACCAGCCTGCGAGAATTGCCGCGCCTGTGTGTCGGTGCGTATTCTTGCCGAGGAGTTTCGCCCCACCCGCAATATGAAACGCGTGATGCAGCGGAATGACGACCTTATCGGTTTCGAACATCCAGCCGAACCGAGCACCGAGCAGTATTCGCTTTTTCGAAAATATCTTGATTCCCGGCATCGCAAGGGTGGTATGTCGGACATGACCGTCCTCGACTACGCGATGATGGTTGAGGACAGCCACGTCAATACCAACGTCGTTGAGTACAGGCGACGGGGACCGGACAGTTTCATGTCCGGTCAGGGAACCGGCGATCTTCTGGCGGTCGCACTAACCGACAGGATGAGTGACGGACTGTCGATGGTCTATTCGTTCTTCGATACCGAAGCTGCCGACCGATCACTTGGAACTTATATGATCGTCGACCACATCGCGCGGGCGCGGGCAGCCGGACTTCCGCATGTCTATTTGGGGTATTGGGTCCAGGGATCTCAAAAAATGGAATATAAAATTCGTTTCAAACCACAGGAACATCTCGGTCCCAAGGGCTGGCAACGTCCTGAATAACTCGAAATTTCGTCAATTCGAGCCATCCCCGGCTCGTCACCGGCAGAATTGCGCGCCGAAGAAAGAACTGAATTGCCCTCACAATCGACCCTACACACAAAAGGACTTGGAATTGCCGCTCTCGGTGGCCTGGTTCTGACAATCGACATCCCGTTGATCCGTCTGGCAGATGGCACGATCTGGTCAATTTTGCTGCTGCGCAGCGGTACGACCTTTGCCGCTGCACTTGTGATATGGGGTTTTCTTGGTCTGTCGGGCCGGCGTCTCCTGCCGATGCTTCCCGGCCGCATGGGGATCCTTGTTGCAATTTCCTATGGGCTGTCCGGTATCGCGTTCATGGGAGCGGTGTTTGCGACGACCACGGCAAATCTGGTCTTCATTCTGGCGTTCAATCCGATGTTCGCGGCGTTGCTGTCCTGGCTGTTTTTGAAGGAACGCCCAAAGACCGTGACGATCCTTGCGATGGTCCTGATGGTCATCGGCGTTCTCATAATCGTCGGTGACGGCCTGCGCAGCGGGCAATTGATCGGAGACGTGCTGGCGCTGCTGTCAGCCTTACTGATCGCAGTGGCGATCACGTTGTCACGGGTTTCGGGCGAAGACATGGGATTTGCCGCAATCATCTCGAACATCCTGCCGTTTTTCCTGGCCGTGCCGATGGTATGGATCAACGGTTTTGCCGTCGCTGAACCCGGCTGGATTCTCGCCAATGGCATTCTGATCTATCCGTTGGCGTTCTTTTGCCTGGCGCTTGCACCCAGATTCATCTCAGGAGCGGAAGTTGCCATGTTCTATCTGCTGGAGACCGTGCTGACCCCGATTTGGATCTGGATGATATTTACGGAAGTTCCGACACGGCAAAGCCTGATCGGCGGGGCGCTGCTCATCTGCACATTGATTGCACATTCACTATGGCAGCTATCCTCCGGTGCGCGAGAGCGGTACAGAACAAGGCATCACACTGTATAAGATTTCCTTACAAGCCGATGTCGTTATTCGGCAGCGACCGGAAGATCGGCGTCGGCGCGCTTGAAATCATCAGACGACAATTCCCGTATGTTCGCCCTTTGGGCTTCCAGTTCCGGGTCATCCTGCTCGTTAGGATTGAGCAACCAGGCGAAGAACTGTTTGGTGCGTATGCCTCCATCATCCATCAACGTGTAGAACGAAGGAACAAAAACCAGCGACAGAACTGTCGATACCAGCAGGCCGCCAATCACCCCGATGGCCATCGGCGCCCGGAATTCGCCTCCGTCACCAAAAGCCAGGGCAGCCGGCAACATGCCGGCCGACATTGCGATTGTCGTCATGATGATCGGTCTTGAACGTTTGCGTCCCGCATCAAGAATGGCCTCGGCGCGGGTCGATCCTTGATTCACTCTTTCGACAGCGAAATCGACAAGCATGATGGCGTTTTTGGTGACGATACCCATCAGCATGAGGATGCCAATCACCACCGGCATGGAAACAGCGCTGTTTGTGATCCAAAGCGCCAGCACCACCCCGCCGATGGAAAGCGGCAAGGACATCAGGATGGTGAATGTGTGGAAAACGCTGCCGAAAAGCAGAATGAGCACCACCATAACCAGCATAAGTCCGGTTATCATTGCATCTCTGAACCCGGCGAAGACATCGCCCATGATCTCGGCATCGCCAGTCTCCTGGATGCGCAGGTCTCCCGGCAGATTCTGCACAACCGGCAGGTTTTTCACGACCTCAAGCCCCTCGCCGATTTCCGCGCCGGCGACCATGTCGGCACCGATGACAACACGGCGCTGACGGTTAAAGCGCTGGATCGAGGAAGGCCCCTGGCCAAAAGTGATCTTGGCGACAGACGACAGCGGCACCGCGACCCCCTGCGGGGTTGGAACAGGCAAGGCGCCGATTATGAAAAGATCTTCACGCGCCGATTCACGCAGTTGAACCCGGATCGGTATCTGGCGATCTCCAACTGTATATTTGGCAAGATTGGCCTCGATGTCGCCAATGGTTGCAATACGCAGCGTCTCCGACAATGCAGCCGTGGAGAGACCAAGCTCGGCCAGCCGATCCATGCGTGGCTCACCGATGATCTCCGGCCGGTCTAGTGCGGCATTCGACGTGATGGCCCGGTAAAGACCGGTGTCGGCCATGGCGCTCTGTATCCGCCGGGCTTCCTGGTCCAATACGTTACCGTCGGACCCCATGACACCGATCTCCAGCGACCTCTGGCCGCGATCATTGACAAAATAAGCGCGAATATCGGGGACCGTATCCAGCTTTTCCAGCAACTGGGTTTCGATTACGTGTTGGGGTGTCTCACGCTCGGACTTGTGAACCAGATCGGCGACAATCGTTGCCCGGCGCAGTTCACGGGTGCCCAGCGGGCTCGAGCCGCCGATAACATAGATGTTCTCAACACCGGGAACTTCCCGCATCAACGTGCTGGCATGGTCGGTGACCTGACGGGTTTCCTCAAGTTTCGTGCCCGGCGGAAGTTCAACCGAATATACGATCCGGCTTGCATCCTGCCGCGGAATGAACCCCGATGGCAAAAACTGAACGGCATAAAGCGAGTAGGCGAACAGGCCGATTCCGGCAAACAGAGTGATCCATCGGAACCGCAGCGTCACACGTAGAAAACCCGTATAGGCGCGCATGAAAATTCCGTCATGCGGTTCTTCATGCCCACCGCTTCGCATCAGATATGCCGCCATCATCGGCGTGATCAGACGCGCCACAAGCAATGAGAAGAACACCGCCACCGCAACGGTCATCCCGAACTGTTTAAAATACTGACCAGCAATTCCACTCATGAAACTGACCGGTGTGAATACGGCAATGATGGTTATGGAGATCGCGATAACCGCCAGTCCGATCTCGTCGGCCGCTTCGAGCGAGGCCCGATACGGCGTCTTGCCCATCTTGATGTGCCGGGCAATGTTTTCGATCTCCTCAATCGCATCATCAACAAGAATGCCGGTAACCAAGGTTACGCCGAGAAGGCTGACCAGGTTCAGTGAGAAACCAAGCAGGTCCAGAACCCAGAATGTCGGAATGATGGAAAGCGGAAGTGCGACCGCCGAAATGAGGGTCGCGCGCATATCACGCAAGAACAGAAAGACCACGATTATCGCCAGTACTGCACCCTCGACCAGAGTGCTCATCGCGGAATCATAGTTGCCTTTTGTGTAGGTGACAGAGTCATCGACCTTGTTGATGGAGACATCCGGAAATCCCGCACCGAGTTCCTTCACAACATCGGAGACGCGCTGATTGACCTCCACATCGCTTTCGCCCTTGCCGCGGAAGACCGCAAAAGACACGACGGTCTGATTATTGAGCCGGGCAAATGATCTTGGTTCTTCCCAGGCATCGGTCACCGTTGCGATATCGGCAAGCGTGACCGTGCGTCCGCTACCAAGCGGAATTTCGAGCGCCCGTAGATCGGCGACTGATCTGGCTCCTCCGAGGGTGCGGATCGCCTGCTCCCGGGAGCCAATATCGCTTCGCCCGCCGGTCAGATCGACATTCGCCGCCTTCAGCGCCCGGTTCACATCGCCCGCCGTTACTGAAAGCGCATTCAATCGCTCCGGATCGAGTTCAACTTTTATCTCCCGCGTCACCCCGCCATAACGGTCGACCTGAGCGACACCCCTGAGGCCCTGAACCTTGCGTATGACCGTATCGTCCACGAACCATGACAGCTCCTCGATCGTCATGCCGGGCGACGTCACCGCATAGGTCAGGATGGCCGCTCCTTCGACATCGATCCGGTTGACGATCGGCTCGTTGGCCGACGCCGGCAGGTCGCCGACGATGCGCTCTATGGCGTCTTTCACATCGGTGACGGCTGTCTGGGTATTCACTTCAAGACGGAATTCAATAATGGTCGTGGAGGTGCCTTCGGTGATTGTCGAGATCACTTTCTTGGCGCCAGAAATGCTTGAGACCGCATCTTCCACCCGTTTGGTGATCTGGGTTTCAAGTTCACTTGGCGCAACGCCCGGATCGGTAACGATGACCGATACGATCGGAATATCGATGTTGGGAAATTTCGTTATCGCAAGCTGCGAGAAGCTCATCGCGCCGAGGACCATCAACACGAAGAACAGCAGAACCGGAGGTATCGGGTTGCGGATCGACCATGCGGAGATATTCCAGTTCATCGGGAAACCGCTCCCGTGATCGTGTCCGAGGTGATCGGTGTGACCCGATCTCCATCGGTGACAAATGTGCCGGCACGTTCCACAACGACTTCGCCTTCACCGACACCGTTTGTCACTTCGACCTGGCCACGCGCTCTGATACCGAGGGTCACCGGTTTGGTGACCACAACGCCGTTTTCAACTGTCTGGAGGAACGCATCCTTACCGCGATACACGACGGCGGATGCCGGAACCGCTATCCCGGTCCGCCGCAGGATCTCGATTGTCCCGCTGGCGTAATTTCCACTGCGAACATTTCGGTCTTGTGGCAATGAAATTCGGACTTTGCCCATCCGGGTACGGGCGTCGATTTCCGGAGAAATAAGTCGGATTTTTCCCTCAAGCGGTGACGTCAGCCCCGCCAGAGATACCGACACCGCCATGCCTTCGGTCAATTTCGGCAAAGATGTCTCCGCAACTTCAGCGGAGAGTTCGAACTTGCTGTCGATTGCCATCCGGAACAGAGCGCCTGTCTGCTGGGTGATCAATTCACCCAATGCGGCCTCGCGCGCAAGAACAAGGCCATCCGCCGGAGCCTTGACTTCAGTTTTGGCCAGTTTGAGTTCGATATCGCGTTTCTGCGCATCGATCAGGCCGATTTGAGCATCGCTCGCCACGAGCGCCCGCCGCGCAGTCTCAAGCTTCGCCTGAGCGCTGTCCCTGGCATTGACCGCATTGTCGTATTGCGAACGGGCGGCAAAACCCTTTTTCTGCAGTTTTTTCGCCCGCTCGAGGTTCTCAAGCGATTGGCGTACCGCAACTTCAGCATCGATCACCTGGGTGGCCACCTGTGACACGGTCGCTTCGGCCTGCGCCCGTTGAGCCCGGTTCTGCGCCATTTGTATCTCTAGCGACGTTCGCTCCAGACGCGCCAGAACATCACCGTTTTTCACCGTGTCACCCTGGTCGGCGAACACATCCACCACGATGATGCCACTGAGATCGGAGCCGATTTCAGCCTCCTGCCGTGCCACCACAGTTCCATTGACCGCCAAAGTCTGGACAAGCTCATGCATGCCGGCCTGGATGACCCTGATTGCCGGGGGCTTCTGGCTCTGTTCGGTAGGGCTCGTGCCGTCTGTCTCGGCCAATGCGAGAGTGGCAAACAGCGAGCCGGCAACAAACAGGGTTGCCACGATAATCGACCTGACCACGCCCACAAACAGAGCCGGAAAATGATAAATCCGCACCGGACGGTTTCCGACGGCCGAAACGCGGCTGCTTTGACTATCCAATTTTCTGTTCCTCATATCCACGCGGCCGAAGATTCGAAATCGCTGCCGACCGCATCAACGTTTCTATTTTTTCCATGGGAACGCCCTGACTGGGCAGGTCATTCAGAATGAGACCCTCGCCAAGCGCCATCATCACCGTCAGCAGTGTATCCAGGTCAACTCGCGGCCGAATATCTCCGCGATCCAGGGCTTTCTGAAAATAGTTCCGGAGCGCGTCACGCACCTGATGCATCGATCGCTCGCAGCCCGTTCGGACCATCTCGTTGCGCATGGCCTCGGCTCGCACTTCGGTAAATAAAGCTGCCGTGCCATGTTCATGAACCTTGCGGATATGAGCCATGCTGGCTTCGACGAACCCGTCAATGACGGACGGGTTGTCGAGCATGGCAGACAACATTTCCGCATCCTGCTGCTGCTGAGCCTCGGAAATTGCCTCGATGATGGATTCTTTTGACGGGAAATATCGATACAGCGCGCCTGGGCTCATGCCAGCCTCATTACAGATCTCCTGCATAGAAGCGCCCTGAAAACCGGATCTGACGAAACATTTTTTTGCCGCATCAAGGATGCGTGCCGTCTGCTGTTCACGACGTTGCGCCCTGCGGGTCACTGCCGGCCGGGGCGTAGTCGATTCACCGGCGGGATCATCCAATTCAGCAACGGACATTGTATTCAAATTCCCAAAAAGAGCGAACGTTCACTCTCGAATTAGGTTTGAACATTTCATAAGTCAAGAACGTACGGTTATTGACGTCAGATCAGGAGAATTTTCCGCTGCGGGGAAAGCCCTTCGGAACCATCCGTCCAGCGGCGGCACGGGCACCCTGCCACTCACTCAATTCGCCGGCGCCTTTAGCAAATGTCCGGCCGGCGGAGTCCTCCCACGACAACCCGTCAGCCATCGCGAAGGTCTTGATGTCGGAAATGCCGCCATCCTTGTATTTCTGCAAGCGCACACCCTTACCACGGTTCAATTCAGGCACTTCGGACAATGGGAAGACCAGCAATTTCCGGTTTTTGCCAACCACCGCCACATGATCGCCGTCGACCGCAATGCAGCAGCTGGCTTCGTCGGGCGCTTTCACGTTCATCACTTGCCGCCCCTTGCGGGTATTCGCGGCGACTTCCCTTTCCGGCACAACGAAACCATTGCCGCTGTGGGACGCCAGCAGGAGTTTGCGTTCAGGATCATGGATGAACGCCTTGAGGATATCCTGATCGTTCTCCATGTCGACGACGATCCGCACCGGCTCGCCGTGACCACGTCCGCCCGGCAATCGCTCAACCCCGATCGTGTAGAATTTTCCGCCTGTGGTGAAGAGCAGGATTTTGTCTGTGGTGACCGCATGAAATGCGGTTTTCAATGAGTCGCCCTCTTTGAAGGCGAGGCTGGAAAAGTCCGCCAGGTGACCCTTCATCGCCCGAAGCCATCCTTTTTCGGACACCACCACCGTTACCGGCTCTCTCTCGATCATGGCATGATGAATATCGGCCAAATCGTGGGTCGGCGCCTCGCCGAAGCTCGTCCGTCTCCGGCCAATATCGGTATCCGGGCCATAATTCTTTCTGACTTCGGCAATTTGCCATGCGACGGTTTTCCACTGCAGTTCTTCCGACCCAAGCAGGATCTCGATCTCGGCCTTTTCAGCGGAAAGCGCATCGAATTCCTTGCGGATCTCAAATTCTTCCAGCTTGCGCAAGGAGCGCAGGCGCATATTCAATATTGCTTCCGCCTGGTTGTCGGTCAGATCATAGGTCTGCATCAGAACCTGTTTCGGTTCATCCTCTTCGCGGATGATCCTGATGACTTCATCAATGTTGAGATAGGCGACAAGATAGCCGCCCAGAATTTCCAGGCGCCGTTCGATTGCGCTCAGACGGTGTTTGGATCGCCGGACGAGAACCTCCTTGCGGTGTTCCAGCCACTGTTTCAGCACATCTCCAATCGGCAGGACATTGGGCACCCGGCCGCGCGAAAGCACGTTCATGTTGAGGGAAATTCGACTTTCAAACTCGGTCAGTTTGAACAGCGATTCCATCAGCAGTTCGGGATCGACGGACCGGCTTTTTGGAACCAGGACAACACGAATGTCTTCAGCCGATTCATCCCTGATATCGTCAAGCAGAGGAAGTTTTTTCGCCAGCAGCAATTCCGCGGTTTTTTCGATCAATCGTGCCTTTTGGACTTGATACGGAATTTCGGTGACAACCACGGCCCAGGTTCCACGGCCAAGGTCTTCTTTCTCCCAGCGCGCCCTGACCCGAAAAGCTCCCCGTCCCGTTCTGTAGGTTTCGGTAATCGACGCTTTGTCGTCAACGATGATCCCGCCTGTCGGAAAATCCGGGCCCGGAATCATCTGGACAAGTTTGTCGATGCCGGCAGCTGGATATTTGATCAGGTGCAGAGCCGCGTCACACAGCTCGGCGGCGTTGTGCGGCGGTATTGAGGTCGCCATGCCGACGGCAATTCCGGAGGAGCCGTTTGCCAGAAGATTGGGAAAGGCGCCTGGAAGAACGGCGGGCTCCTCGTCTTCATCGTTGTAGGTCGGTCGAAAATCAACGGCGTCTTCGGTAATGCCTTCCAGCAGCAGCGTTGCGACATCGGTCATGCGCGCTTCGGTGTAACGCATAGCCGCGGCGTTATCGCCGTCGATATTGCCGAAATTGCCCTGCCCGTCGACAAGCGGATAGCGGACCGCAAAATCCTGGCTTAGCCGCACCAGCGCATCGTAGATGGCCTGGTCGCCATGGGGATGAAATTTCCCCATCACGTCACCGACAATACGGGCGCATTTGGCGAAGGACTGATCGGGGTTGAGGCGCAATAACCGCATTGCATGCATGATGCGCCGGTGGACGGGTTTCAGGCCATCACGGACATCTGGCAGCGCCCGATGCATGATCGTCGACAGCGCATAGGAGAGGTATCGCTCTTCAAGAGCGGATTTCAGGTCAACCGTCTCAATCTGGTTGCCATCGTCGGAGCCCGGAGGAATCACGCTTTTGCCCATAGCGCTGGTTAGCAAGTCAGGGAATCACGGGCAAGGCGAGATTTGGGCAGAATATTGTAGCGACTAAAGTGTTTGGGCTGGCTGGCCTGAACGGGGCAGCGGTCGCACCCACTCCATCAGATTGAACCAGGGCATCCGCCGGTACCGTTCCATTTTCTCTTTTCCGCCGCCCAATGCCGCCGGCTCATCAAAATGGACCAGTTGAAGACCGGCCTGCAGAAAGGCATTCATGTAGGCCGACAATGGTCTGTGCCAGTTTACAATCCGAATTCCCGCCCATTCCGATCGCATCGAATACTCGCTGGAGTAGCGATCGAGAGGCCAATGAAGAGGTCGGCCATCCTCGTCCCTTATCCAGCCGGTCGAGGCTCCAGCCGTACTCATGCTGGTCAGGTTTGCCACCAACAATGCACCTCCCGGTGCCAGAACCCGAACCATCTCGCTGATTGCCTGCCGGAATTCTGCGATATCTATCAGGGTCAGATAACTGACCACCAGATCGAAACTGTTGTCAGCAAAGGGCAGGTTTTCTGCCCCGGCCAAATGATATTGGCCTGCAGTATCATTGCGGATCGCTGCTTCCAACAGGGGTTTGGTGGGATCAATACCCACGACCGGAATGCCGCGTTTTTTAAGAATTCTGCAAAAGCGCCCCTCGCCGCAGCCGACATCGAGCGCATTTTCGAAACGCCGCCGGTCAAGGCGAGCAAGCATGGCCGGATCTAGAACATGCTCGCGGCCCCAGTCTCCCCGCTCACCCATTGAGGCAATCCAGGCTTCGGCGGATTCGGTCCATCCATTGTTCATGTCATCATGGCTGCCACTAATTCATGGACTGCCCACAACAAACGCGGTTGTCCGGTGCAACGGTTTGGCGACGGACGGCCTGCCCGAATTCAGCGCATCACCCGGCGCAAAAACTTCTCAACGGCCTTTGTCGCCTTGTCTCCGGAGGTCCCGAGCTTCCTGGCGATGCTGCCATGGGTGTATCGCCCACCGTGAAATACCGAAACACGTGTTCCGCGGCTCTTCAGCAGATTGGCGTATCCGATGGATATCGACCGACGCCGTTCGCGCTGGCTACCCGAATACATGACCAGATGGGGCGGCAGGTCAGAACTTCGGCGGGCCCAGGTCGAGGGCGACCAGCGGACCCAGTTTCTCGGATTGCTGCCAAATGCATTTGCGTAGGGATAACCGAGCGAACCGCGTAAACCCGCGTAGGCAACAACATCATAGGCCTGCACATCATTTGGAATAACGCCGCGAAGCGCACCGCCCTTGTGTTTTGCTGCAACCATCGAGACCAGATGGGCACCGGCCGAGTGCCCCATTAAGACGATTCGTTTCGAGTCGCCACCATATTTGCGGATTCTGGCGCGTACCCAGCGAATGGCTGCCGAGACATCCTTTACCTGCCCGTCAATCGTTGTCTTGGGAACTTTGCGATAGTCTATTGCAACAAGCAGATATCCCTTTGAGGTCAACCAGTTGGGCAACTTGTAGACCTTCTTGCGACTGCCTTTGACCCAGCCGCCGCCATGCACATAAAGGACGACGGGAGCAAGTCTCGAGCCGCCTACCAGCGAGAAGATGCCGGCACGCCTTGCTTTTTCAGGCGCATGAATATCCAGTTTCAACCCACGGCCATAACTGACGCCTTCATGCAGCACCGTGGCGAATGCCGGGATAGAAGAGAGGCAAAGGACAAGCGCGACGCAAAACTGAATGAATGCTGGTCTGCAGTTGCGGAAGGGCATTCGGTTCCTCAGATCTGGCTACACCTTGCCGTGTGTCCTAACGAATTTCTGATTGGATTCCAACGCAGACATCGTTGCGGGGATAAGATTGCCCACCCGTCTCCGACAGAACCTGTACTCTGTCAGAGACCGCTTGGCTGCAAATCAGTCCTTCTTGGGCATCACGCTACGCAGGTGCAGGTCACGCAGCTGTGCCGCTGAAACATCAGACGGGGCGCTCATCAACAGATCGGCTGCCTGTTGGTTCATCGGGAACATTGTAACTTCCCGCAAATTGACTGCTCCCACCAACAACATGACGATGCGATCAACACCGGCGGCCAGGCCGCCATGAGGCGGGGCGCCGTACTGGAACGCCCTATACAATCCGCCAAATCGCTCTTCGACCGTTTCGCGTGATAGACCGACGATCTCGAAAGCCTTCACCATTGTATCGGGCAAATGGTTTCGAATGCCGCCGGACGCAATTTCAAATCCGTTGCAGACCAGATCGTATTGCCAGGCCTTGATGTTGAGAGGATCTTCCTTTTCGAGAGCTTCCAGCCCGCCCTGGGGCATCGAAAACGGGTTGTGGCCGAAATCGATTTTCTTTTCATTCTCGTCCCATTCGTAGAACGGAAAATCGACGATCCAGCAAAGCTCGAAACGTTCACGATCCACCAGATCGAGTTCCTCCCCGGCACGGGTGCGTGCGTCACCCGCAAATCCGGCAAATTTCTTGGGGTCGCCAGCCACAAAGAAACAGGCATCACCATCGTCAAGGCCCAGTTGACTGCGAATTGCATCGGTGCGTTCCGGGCCGATGTTTTTTGCCACGGGACCTGCACCGGCAAGCTTGTCGTCCTCCTGGCGCCAGAATATGTAACCCAATCCCGGCTGCCCTTCGCCCTGCGCCCAACTGTTCATCCGGTCGCAAAATGCCCGGCTGCCACCGGTCCGGGCCGGAATCGCCCAGACCTCGATTTTGGGGTCCGAGGCAATCATGTTGGCAAATATCTTGAAGCCGGAACCGGCAAAATGTTCGGTGACGGATTCCATGACAATCGGGTTGCGCAAATCCGGTTTGTCGGTGCCGTAATTTCGCATCGCTTCATCATAGGGAATCCGGCGCAATTCCGATGTCACCGGTTTGCCTTCGGCGAATGTTTCGAAAACACCCTTGATAACCGGTTCAACCGCCGACAATACGTCGTCCTGCTCGACAAAACTCATTTCCAGGTCAAGCTGATAGAATTCACCGGGTAACCGGTCGGCTCGCGGATCTTCATCGCGAAAGCAGGGCGCAATCTGAAAATACCGGTCGAAACCGGACATCATGATAAGCTGTTTGTACTGTTGCGGCGCCTGCGGCAAGGCGTAGAATTTGCCGGCATGCAGACGGCTGGGGACCAGAAAGTCCCGTGCACCCTCCGGTGAAGAGGCCGTCAGGATCGGTGTCGAGAACTCGGTGAATCCGGAACTGGTCATCCGGTTGCGCATCTCGGAAATGATCCGCGTCCGCTGCATGATGTTTTCGTGCAAGGTTTCGCGACGCAAATCCAGAAAACGATATTTCAGCCGAATGTCCTCCGGATAATCCGGTTCGGCGAATACCGGCAAGGGCAATTCCTTTGCAGCCGACAGGATCTCCATTTCACGGGCGAATATTTCGATCTCACCGGTCGGCAGCGAGGAGTTGATAGTATCGTCGGATCGCGGCTTGACCTCTCCGTCGACGCGCACAACCCATTCTCCCCGAACGCTCTCGGCTTTCTTGAAGCACGGCGAATCCGGGTCGGCAACGATCTGTGTGACACCGTAATGATCGCGTAGATCGATAAACAGCAGACCGCCATGATCGCGGACCCGGTGAACCCATCCTGAAAGGCGCACATTTGTTCCGGCGTCCGATTTGCGAAGATCAGCGCAAGTGTGACTGCGATAGCGGTGCATAACCAGTTGTTCCGTCTCTGTCTGTCGAATTGAGGGATTTGCGGCCCGGTGAATCCCACCGTGCAAAAATCCGCGCGACAAGCGCATGGGCGCGTCGGTTTGTCAAGATGAACCGACCGGCCACCGGCGCTTTCGCAAGGATAGGAGCAGTTGCATTGCAACTGGCCGGGGAATACACCAGCATGCCTTCCGGTCGGAAACCAATCCATGTCCACATTGCGTCCATTGTTCCCGCTCCTGCTTGCCGCAGGCATACTGCTTGCCGGAAATGGTTTGCAGGGAACCCTGATTGCCGTTCGCGGGGCCGCGGAAGGATTTTCACCCGGATTTATCGGTTTTACCGGTTCGGCATATTTTGCTGGTTTCCTGCTCGGTTGCCTTTTCATTCCACGTATTCTGCGTTCAGTCGGCCATATTCGCGCATTTGCCTCGCTTGCCGCCTTGGCGGCCGCGGGGTCACTTCTGCTGATCCTGTCTGTAGAACCGATTACCTGGTCGGTTGTCCGCTTCGCGATGGGTTTCTGCTTTTCAGGCCTGTTCACGACGGTCGAAAGCTGGATCAACTGGGGCGTATCGAACAAGGATCGTGGTCGCGTCTTGTCGCTCTACCGCCTGATCGACCTGGCCGCCGTCACCGGCGCGCAATATCTGATCCCGCTCTTCGGTGTCTCAGGTTTTGCCATATTCGCCGTCATGGCGATCATGATCACGCTATCGCTGGTGCCGGTTTCACTCGCGGACCGATCAAATCCAAAACCACCTGCCGCTTTTCGGTTGGACATTGCCTCGGTATGGCGTTTGTCACCGCTGGCATGCATGGGTTGTATCTCGATCGGTTTGACCAACAGCGCCTTTCGGCTTGTCGGGCCAATCTACGCTCAGGAAATCGGATTAGCCATTTCGGATGTCGCCACTTTCATGAGCGCTGGGATTGTCGGTGGTGCTGTCCTGCAATACCCATTTGGGCTTCTTTCCGACCGCTATGATCGTCGGACCATCCTGTTGATCGCGACAACTGGCGCAATGATCTCCGGCATCGCGATATCGGCTTTTGCCGGCACATCTTCATTGCTCAACTTCGCAGGAATATTTGCTTTCGGCGCATTCGCACTGCCGCTGTTTTCCCTCTCAGCTGCGCACGCAAACGATCACGCGGTCAAAGGCGAATTCGTACAGATTGCCGCAGGATTGATGTTCTTCTTTTCCACCGGCGCCATGATGGGTCCTTTGATTGCATCCTTTCTGATGGAACAATTCGGCCCGAGGTTTCTGTTTTCCTATACCAGTGCAGTCCACGCTGCATTGATCATCATAACGGTGTATCGAATGCGCGCCCGCGCAGGCGTTCCCGCCGAAGAGCGGAAGGGATTTGCTCCGTTGTTGCGCACGTCACCGGCAATTTTCAGGATGGCACGGCGAGCGGAACGGGATGGCGGAGACGAGGAAAAACCGTGAAGGTGGCCCTTTGTAGTGTTGAAATCAGGCATCGAAGTGCCTTCTAGCCCTTTTCCAACTCTCGATTTTGCGTTAGGCGCGGCATGTGGGGTGCGTCAGGTACGCATTTAATCGGGGTATGTTCAATCCAAAGGGCCTATTCAGCCCTCGGTCTGGGAATTTCCATGAAGCTGATAACGTCGACGAAAGATTTGAGAGAGGCAGTACAGCAGCTTTCAAAATCGGACTTTGTAACGGTCGACACGGAGTTCATTCGGGAGACAACCTATTGGCCCGAACTCTGCCTGATCCAGATGGCTGTCCCGGAGTATTCAGCTCTTGTCGATCCACTGGCAGATGACATCGATCTTGCTCCATTCTTCGAATTGATGGCGGACGAAAAGGTCACCAAGGTTTTTCATGCTGCCCGGCAGGATATCGAGATCGTGTTTCACCGCGGAGGTCTTATTCCAAATCCGGTATTCGATACACAGGTCGCAGCCATGGTCTGTGGTTTCGGCGACTCAATCTCCTATGAACAATTGGTTCAGCGTATTGCCGGTGCGCAAATTGACAAAAGCTCGCGCTTTACGGATTGGCGCCAACGCCCGTTGAGCGAAAAACAACTCACTTACGCGCTGGCAGACGTTACACATTTGGTGGATATCTATCAGAATCTGCGAGACCAGTTGCAACGGGAAAACCGCGAGCACTGGGTCAAGGAAGAAATGGATATCCTGACCGCCTGGAACACCTACGACATACAACCAGAGGATTCATGGCGACGCCTCAAACTCCGCGCCCGCAAGCCGATAGAACTGGCGGTCCTCCAGTCTGTCGCAGCGTGGCGCGAGATTACGGCACGGCAACGCAACGTTCCGCGGCGGCGGGTGCTGAAGGACGACGCAATCTATGAGATCGCGCAACAGCAGCCGCAAGATGCCAGCGCGCTTGCCAGATTGCGGACCATACCTAGGGGATGGGAGCGATCGTCTGCCGCGACCGCGCTCGCCGATGTGGTTGCCAAAACCATGACGATTCCCAAGGAGGAACTGCCGAGGCTTCCAAAATCCCAACGGATGCCGGAGGGCGCCGGAGCAGCCGCCGATTTGCTGAAGGTTCTGCTGAAACTGGTTGCCGACAATCAGGGCGTAGCCGCCAAAGTCCTGGCCAACAGCGATGATATCGAAAAGATTGCTGCAAAAGGCGGTGACGCCGATGTGGGTGCGCTAAGGGGATGGAGGCGAGAGGTCTTTGGTGAAAAAGCTTTGAAACTGGTACAGGGAGACCTTGCCCTGAAATTTGAAAACCGCAGGATCAGTGTTTTCGAAACTGATAATGGTGATCAGGCCGGTTCCCAACAATCCAACCAGTTGGACTAATTGCCAGACACCACAAGTTCGATTTCTCGTCCTGAAATCTTGGCCAGTTGCGAGACCCTGCCTCTCGGTCGCGCACCGTCCAGATGAGCCAGTTTGGCAGGCAGTACGAGTTGCAGCCTGCCATCGGCCTTTTCTTTCCACCCCAATTGCGGAACCACATCCGGCATCGATGCCGAAAACAGGTAGGCAACACGCAGCAGCCCACCAAGAAGGCGGGCGCGCTTGATAAGCCTCGAGGACGCAAGCCTGCTGATTTCGGGCAACCGGGATTCGTCCGGTACACCTTCATACCGAAACAGATTTGCCAGCGAAATATAGACACGGCCGGGATGATCCACTCCGATGAACGAGGCGTAGGCGATGATGCTGAGCGATTGTGAACCGCGGTATTCGGGATGCGCCCGCCAGCCGATGTCCGCCAGCAGACATGCCGCCCGCCGATAACGCGCCTCATTTTCGGTTTCCTCCATTCCGAAAGCGGCAAATGCCGTGCCGGTCCAGTCAGCGACCTCCCGCGCATGTGTCGGCGATCTTGATTGCAGCACAGCCAGTTCCTCGGATGCCGAGAGAAGCGGATCGATGGACTGATCCTGAAAGCTGAGCAGCGAATACAAAAAACCCTCGCGTACACCGAGAGCTGAAACCACGATGCGGGAGGGCTTCATCGCGCTGAGGATTTCCCGCAACACGATCGCACCGTCCGGCAACAGTCCGCGGCGGTTTTTTGAAACCTGGTTTATACCCTTGATCTTGTCGATATCACCGTCGGCGACACGCTTCAGAAAGGAGGCGGATTCGGCGACATCCATCTCGTAGTGATGCATCACTGCCAGCGGATACCCGGTACTGTTCATGTGCAGGCGTGCCAGGTTCCTCCAGGTTCCACCAACGGCATAGAAAGTGCGCCCTTTGCCGTTTTTCAAAAGACCGGCACGGGAAATTTCGGATTTCGCAATTTCCCGCGCTTTCGCCGGTGACCCACGGGACATTTCGTGCAATCGCAGACCGCCCAATGGCAATGTGATGCCGGCGCCGATTTCCCTTCCATGCACATTGACCAGTTCGAGACTTCCGCCGCCGAGATCGCCGGCTATTCCATCTGCCGGGTGAAAGCCCGAGATCACGCCGAAAGCGGAATAATGGGCCTCCTCGCGGCCGGTCAGCACTTTGATCTCGACACCAAGCAGTTCTTCTGCATGGGATATGAATTCCGGTCCGTTTTGTGCCTCACGCGCGGCTGCGGTCGCGATCACGTGAAGGGCGGTCGAACCGGCTTGTTCCGATAGCGCCCGGAATCTGCGCAACGCCGCCAGCGCACGTTCCGTTGCTTCCCGGTCAAGCTTGCCAGAGATTGCCAGTCCACGCCCCAGCCCGACAAGAAGCTTCTCATTAAACAGAACGGTTGGTGATCGTGAGATGCCCTCGTAGATGACCAGGCGGACAGAGTTGGATCCAATATCCACGACTGACACGGGCGCACGATCCTGCAGCCGTCCCTGGGAAGCAGAAATCATGAAGCCTCTTCAGCGCGTTTTTTCGATTTTGCAGTCCGTCTGGTGATCCTCTTCGGTGCATGGGACTTCAACGACTCCCCCCGGCCCGATAGGCTTGGATTGGTCATGAAATACTTCTGCGCATCAAAAGGTTCCTCACCGTTCTCCGGCTTGATCCGCCGCGACGTTCCATCAGGCAATACTTCGAAACTCTGCTGGTTGTCCATGATGTTTGCCAACATGATCTGATCAAGAATCTGGTCATGCACAGTCGCGTTGGTAACGGGCACCATGTGCTCGACCCGGCGATCGAGATTGCGTGGCATCAGATCGGCTGAACCGAAATAAATGACAGCCTTGTCGGATGGCAGCCCGTGGCCACTGCCAAAACACAGGATGCGGCTGTGTTCGAGGAAACGGCCAACGATGGATTTGACCCGGATGTTTTCCGAAAGGCCGGGCACCTGCGGCCGCAAACAGCAGATACCACGAATGATCAGGTCGATCCTCACTCCGGCCTGCCCTGCGTCGTAGAGCGCATCGATGATCGCTGGGTCGACGAGCGAATTCATCTTCATCCAGATCTGTGCCGGGCGGCCAGCCCTGGCATGTTCAACCTCGTCCGCAATATGCTGCAGGATGCAATTGCGCAAACCATGCGGCGACACCGAAATCAGCATTTCCTCCGCCGGCTCGGCGTAACCTGTAATGAAGTTGAAAATCTGGGCAACGTCACGGGCGATCTTCACACTTGAGGTGAAAAAGGACAGATCGGTATAGATACGCGCCGTAATCGGATGATAATTGCCGGTTCCAAGGTGCACGTAAGAGTGTAGTTTGCCCTCTTCCCGGCGCACGACAAGCGACATTTTCGCATGGGTTTTCAACTCGATGAAGCCAAAAACAACCTGGACGCCGGCGCGTTCCAGATCCCGAGCCCAACGAATATTGGCCTCTTCGTCGAACCGTGCCTTCAATTCAACCAGCGCAGTGACCGATTTTCCAAGTTCGGCAGCGTCGATCAGAGCCCGGACAATTGGACTGTCGTTTGATGTCCGGTAGAGCGTTTGTTTAATGGCCACGACCTCCGGGTCGTTGGCCGCCTGACGCAGGAACTGCACGACGACATCAAATGATTCATACGGATGGTGGACGATGAAATCCTTCTCGCGGATCGCAGCAAAACAGTCGCCGCCGTGTTCGCGGATGCGTTCGGGAAACCTTGGATTGTAGGGAACGAATTTCAAATCATCCCGAGGTGTATCAACGATCTCCGAAATCATGCTCAGCGCAAGCGGGCCTTTCAGTACGCTAATCCTGCTCTCGGGCACGTTCAGTTCGGTGGTAACAAACGTTCTGAGTTCCTGCGGCATCTCATGTTCAAGTTCAATGCGAATTACCGATCCGCGACGTCGCCGCTTCAGAGCCGATTCGAAAAGACGGACCAAGTCTTCCGCTTCCTCCTCCACCTCGATATCGCTGTCCCGGATGATCCGGAACGTACCGGATCCTTTTACGTCGTAACCCGGGAACAGCTTGCCGATGAAGACGCCGATGACGTCCTCCAATGTAATGAATCGGACGTGTTTCCGGCGATCGGGAAAGCGAACGAAACGCTTCAACGCGGTGGGCAGCCGCAAAAGCGCCGTCATCGGTTCCTTGTCCTGTCGGGGTTCGAGCTGCAGCGCGATGGAAAACCCGAGGTTCGGGATGAACGGAAAGGGATGTGCAGGATCAATCGAGAGCGGCGTCAGAACCGGATAGATGGCCTCCAGGAAATGGTCCTCAAGCCAGACCTTGTCCGAATCATCAAGCGTATCGGGACGGACAATTTCGATGGCCTGCTTCTTTAGTTCTGAAAGCAGATCGGACAGACGGCTCTGCTGATCGTGCTGAAGCTTTCCGATTTCGACCAGAATCTGCTCCAATTGCTCCTGCGGCGTTCGCCCGTCGGCGCTTCGTGCGCCAATCCCCTCGCGCACCTGCCCGGCCAGACCGGCAACGCGAACCATGAAAAACTCATCGAGGTTTGCCGCCGAAATCGACAGGAAACGGACACGCTCCAGCAAGGGATGATTTTCGTTCTGCGATTCTCCAAGAACCCGTCGATTGAACTGGAGCCACGAGAACTCTCGGTTTACGAACCGGTCCGGGTTCTCGCCCTGCGTCCCGCCCTTCAGCGCGGGGACGTTCTTGAATTCAGTCTGTGTTGGCCTCAGTTCATTCATTTGCGTAAGTGCCTCCATCATTTGTTTGTAGCGCCTTGGTGCGCGCGCCACAAATCTGTTTCATGGCGGAAACATGCGACACAGTCGTGTCACCGTGCTTGCAAATATGGCCTTAATGTTACAAACGCTTTGATGAAGATGCCCTATGGGCCGGACCGAGGAGAATGAAATGGCGGGTCATTCCATCCCCCACTTCCACAATGATGGCGGACACGCCACTGTTCGCATTGGTGTCAGGGAATTCATGTGCACGGGCGCCAATCCACCGCATGATCACCCGCACGTCTTTCTTGATATGGGGCATGAAGTTGAGAAGATCTGTCCCTATTGTTCGACGCTTTACCGATACGATCCTTCCCTGAGTTCGAATCAAACCATTCCGGAGGGATGTGCCGTGACAGGTCATGCGGCCTGATTTGAGTGACACGATCAGGCTGAGCTGAGATGCCCGAGGGGGGTACCAGACGTATTATCGTTGCGGGAGCAGGTGTCGCCGGGCTGACTGCGGCATTGGCTTTTGCACGGCAGGGCTTTGCCGTTCAACTCATTGAGAGAATGGATCGTTTTGGCGAAGTCGGCGCCGGAATTCAGTTGTCACCCAATGCGACGCGGCTGCTCGACAGGCTGGGTGTTCTGAACTCCTTGCTCCCAGCGGCTGTGGTTCCGGATTCGATTTCGCTCCGGTCGGCCTATACCATGAAGCCGGTCGGACGTTTTCCGCTCGGCAAAGATGCCGTCGCCCGTTGGAACGCACCCTATGTCGTGGCCCACCGGGCGGACCTGCAGAGTGCCTTGGTCGCTGCCGTCCGCCGCAATGTGGATATTCAACTGATGATGGGCGTCAGTGTCCGTGACGTGGCCTTCCATTCGGAAGGGGTTACGGTTTCAGTCGACATGCCGGGTGGTATCGAAGAAGTCAAAGGTCTGATGTTGATCGGTGCTGACGGTGTGTGGTCGAGATTGCGGAAAATCATGCCCGGTACACAACCGGAACGGTTTTCCGGATCGGTCGCGTGGCGAACGGCGGTTCGGGCCGAAACGTTGACCACCGGACCTTTTGCAGGGGTTTTTGACCGGGCTACCGTGACCGCATTTCTGGGCAAGCAGGCGCATCTGGTCTCCTATCCGGTGCGGTCCGGAGCAACGCTCAACCTGGTGGCCGTTACACAGGGATCCCAATTGGCCCAAAGTTGGGCCAACGAGGTCGACATCACACCATTGCAGACAGCGTTCGCCAATTGGGCTCCTCCCCTCGCGGCTTTGCCGCGGGAGGTCGGAAAATGGACTGCCTGGCCGCTTTTTACAGCAGATCCCAAGGGCAATTGGATTCACCCGCAGGGTCTGGCCCTGATCGGCGATGCGGCGCACGCAATGACCCCCTATGCCGCACAGGGCGCCGCAATGGCAATCGAAGATGCGTTTTTGCTGGCCCGGCTTTGTTCCGAATTTCGTGGAGATATGCCGGCCGCCCTGCATCGCTATGAAACGTTGCGCCGCCCGCGCGTGCAGGATGTCATCACCCGCGGAACGTTCAACAAGTTCGTGTGGCACGCCTCCGGACCGATTGCCTGGGCGCGCGACCTGATCCTTCGATCCCGTTCCGAGGACGGTGTAGCATCTGATCTTGACTGGCTCTACGGATTTGACGCCGACGCCATCGACTAACGTGACGGTCCTCGGCCCCAATCCGTCAAACAACCGGCAGAATTTTCCGTCGTTTGCTCAGTGCAATATCTGAGACAGGAAGAGCTTGGTGCGCTCATGCTGCGGATTGTCGAAAAACTCGTCCGGAGCGTTCTGCTCGACGATCTGGCCCTGATCCATGAAGATCACCCGATTGGCCACCTGGCGGGCAAAACCCATTTCATGAGTCACGCACAGCATCGTCATGCCTTCCTCGGCAAGACCGACCATCGTATCCAGCACCTCCTTGATCATCTCGGGATCAAGCGCAGATGTTGGTTCGTCAAACAGCATGATGCGGGGATTCATGCAGAGCGAACGGGCAATCGCGACGCGCTGTTGCTGGCCGCCTGAAAGCTGCCCGGGATATTTATTGGCCTGCTCCGGAATCTTGACCCGTTCCAGAAAGTGCATTGCGCTCTCTTCGGCTTCCGCTTTGGGCGTCTTGCGCACCCAGATCGGGGCCAATGTGCAGTTTTCCAGAATAGTCAGATGCGGGAACAGATTGAAGTGCTGAAACACCATGCCGACTTCGCGACGAACCTCATCGATCTTTTTCAGATCGTTGGTCAGCTCAATACCGTCGACGACGATTTTACCCTTCTGGTGTTCTTCCAGCCGGTTGATGCAGCGGATCATCGTGGACTTTCCCGACCCTGACGGCCCGGCAATAACGATGCGCTCGCCACGCATGACTTTCAGATTGATGTCCTTGAGGACATGAAAATCGCCATACCACTTGTGCATGCCAACGATCTCCACCGCCACATCCGTATCGGAGATATGCATTTTGGTGCGATCGGCTCTCAGTTCCTCGGCGGAAACAGCATTCTCTGTCATCGGGAATCCCCTCGTTTAACTTTTGTGGCCGGTATCAAGCCGGCGTTCCATGAAGATGGAGTACCGGGACATCGAAAAACAACAGACCCAATACACGAATGCAGCAAACAGATAGGCGGTCAACGATTGGCCGGCTGTCGACCATGTCGCGTCTGAAAAACTGAACTGAATCTGACCCAGGAAATCGAACAGACCGATAATCAACACCAGCGTCGTGTCCTTGAACAGGCCAATGAAGGTGTTGACGATGCCTGGAATGACCAGTTTCAGCGCCTGTGGCAGGATGATCATGCGCATCGACTGGCCATAGGACAGGCCAAGCGCGGAGGCACCTTCATATTGCCCCTTTGGGATCGCCTGTAATCCGCCACGTACGACCTCGGCCATGTAGGCGGCCGAGAACAGCGCAACTCCGATAAGCGCACGCAACAATTTGTCGAACGTCACGCCCTCGGGAAGGAACAGCGGCAAGACCACGGAGGACATGAACAGAACCGTGATCAGCGGAATTCCACGCCAGAACTCGATGAATATGACCGACATCAATCTGACGATTGGCATGTTTGAGCGCCGCCCAAGGGCCAGCGCAATACCGATCGGCAAGGATGCGGCAATCCCGGTTACAGCGATAACCAGGGTGACAAGGAAGCCGCCCCAGCGGTCTGTTTCAATGTGTCTCAGACCGAAATCCACGGCAAAAAGCATCAGGATTATTGCGATCACGGCCATGATTCCCAGACCGATCCTCAGCCCGGGTATCGGATCACTCTGCGAACCACGCGCAACTAAAAAGACAATTGCCAGCACGGCTGCACAGACAAAGAGGTAGTCCACCCAGAACTTCGTGGTTCCCGGCTCCATCATACTGTCCGGCAGTAGGAACCCGTTCAAATCCAGGTTGCCGCCACTCAGAAGAATGAACGCAACCACCGGAAAAATGATCGAAACAAAAATGATGTTCAGCGGCTTATATGGTGCAGCGGGCATAAGCAGCGGAACGAGACTACCGAAAAACAGCAAACCGGTCAGGTTGACCCGCCAATATTCATCAGATGGATAGCGACCATAAATGAACTGGCTACCATAGGCACCGACATAGGCCCAACATGCACCGAACCAGTCAGAATCGCGCACGCCCCCTTGTTCAATGGTGGCGCATACGGAACGGTCTTCGCCGGAAAAAATGGCGTTGACGAACGCGAAGTCGACCAACGGCGGCACCACCAGATAGACAAGGTAGAGCGCGAATACCGTCAGAATAGAGTTGATCCAGCTTGAAAAAAGGTTGGCGCGCATCCAGGCGGCAATCCCTTGAGACGCGTCCGGCGCCGGCAAATCCGGATCCATATCACTGCGTACATAGGCGACGGCAGCTGCGCCGGTATCATTCTTGACGATCGCTGTTTTTGGTCGGCTTTTGGTGGTTGTTCTTTTTGCCATCTTACCGCTCCACCAAAGCCATCTTGTTGTTGTACCAATTCATGAAAGCCGAAGTCAGCAATGACAGCCCCAGATAGGTCAACATCGTCATCAGCAGGATTTCGACTGCCTGCCCGGTCTGGTTCAGCGCGGTACCGGCAAAAACCGACACCAGATCCGGATATGCGATGGCAACGGCCAGGGAGGAGTTCTTGGTCAGGTTGAGGTACTGGCTTGTCAGCGGCGGAATGATGACCCGCATGGCCTGCGGAATGATCACCAGCCGAAGCAACTGACCAGATCTTAGCCCCAGTGCCGCCGACGCCTCCGTTTGCCCCTTGTCCACAGCAAGAATTCCAGCGCGAACAATCTCCGCGATAAACGATGCGGTATACATAGACAGAGCCAGCAGCAGCCCAATGAATTCAGGGTACAAACGCGACCCGCCCTTGGGGCCAAAATTACCGGCCACCGGCATCTCAAACGACACAGGCATGCCGGAAATCAAGTATGCAAAAATTGGCAGACCCAGGATCATTGCCAGGCCGGTCCCAAAAACCGGGAACGGCTGTCCTGTCTCTTCCTGCCGTTTGTGCGCCCAGCGACCGAGCAGAAAGGCACCGACAACGCCAACCACGATGGCCCAAACCATCAACGATGCCCCCTCTCCGAACACCGGCTTGGGGGCAAACCAACCTGAAATGTTCAACTGACCGAGAAATCCAAGATCCCAAGATGCGCGACGGGAGGGCAGAAGCCTCAGGACAGCAAAATACCAAACAAATATCTGCAGAAGCAATGGGATATTGCGCAGCGTTTCGACGTACGCAGTGGCAAGCTGGCGAATGACCCAGTTGTTTGAAAGGCGCGCAATACCGACTGTGAACCCAACGATTGTCGCCAGGATGACACCGACAACCGCCATTAGCAGCGTATTGGCCAGGCCGACAAAGAATACGCGGCCATAGGTCGACGATTCCTGACTGTATTCGAGCAGCGACTGGCTGATCGCAAAGCCGGCATTACGCTCCAGAAACCCGAACCCGGAGGCAATATTGGCTGCTGCCAGATTGGCATACATGTTCTGCAGCCCGACCCAGATGAGCCAAACAATGACGACAAGCAGTGCGGACTGAAAAATCCAGCCCCTTACTTTCGGGTCGTTGAGCAATGCGACCTTGGCCGCAGGCTCCTCCAACCGTCCGGCTTCCACAGCCATGCGCGTCCCCTTTGTGGTTCTTGTTTTCCGCCTAACAGCCCAAGGCCCTCCCTGTCAGGGTCTTCGGCTGTTAATCGGAAACCGACCTGTTGCACATGGTAAGAAATCACCCGGCCGATTTCTCGGCCGGGTGAAGAAATTTTACTGCTTAGCGAATAGGTGGTGCGTATTGCAGTCCACCCTTCGACCAGAGCGCATTGATGCCGCGCGAAATGGCGAGTGGCGTGTCCGGGCCAACATTTCGATCGAAGGATTCGGCATAATTTCCGACCGACTTGATGATGTTGTAGGCCCAGTCGTTTTCAAGACCGAGCGCCTTGCCGAATTCGCCTTCCGTGCCGAGCAGCCGTTTGATGCCCGGATTGTCCCCGTTTTTCATTTCATCGGCATTTGCCGAGGTGACACCCATCTCTTCCGCGTTGATCATCGCAAAATGGGTCCATTTCACGATGTTGAACCACTGGTCGTCACCCTGGCGGACGACCGGACCGAGCGGCTCCTTGGAGATGATCTCAGGCAGGACGATGTGGTCGGCCGGATTGGTCAGCTTGAGTCTCTGAGCGTAAACGCCTGACTGGTCGGTCGTATAGACGTCACAGCGGCCGGCGTCATAAGCGGCAACAACCTCATCGGCCTTTTCAAACGCAACAAGTTCGTATTCCATCTTGTTGGCGCGGAAATAATCGGCAACGTTCAACTCTGTCGTCGTGCCCGTATTGGTACAGATCGACGCGCCGGAGAGCTGCAGTGCCGAGTTGAGGTTCATGTCCTTGCGAACCATGAATCCCTGGCCATCGTAGTAATTGACACCGGCGAAATTGAGCCCGAGTTGCGTGTCCCGGCTCATCGTCCACGTCGTGTTGCGTGGCAGAATATCGACCTCGCCCGACTGCAGCGCGGTAAAACGTTCCTTGTCGGTAAGCGGTGTGAACTTCGCCTTTTCTGGGTCACCGAAAATAGCCGCGGCAACTGCTCTGCAATGATCAACGTCGAGGCCGCTCCAGTTGCCGCTCGAATCCGGATTAGAGAACCCGGGTAGCCCCTGGCTTAC
>JAJFHT010000389.1 GCA_021775495.1 Hyphomicrobiales bacterium
CGGTCACCGGTTTCATGCTCATCGACAGTCTGTTGTCGGGTCAGGCTGGCGCATTCAAATCGGCTGTCAGCCATCTGATCCTGCCCACGGTGGTGCTGGCGACGATACCGCTGGCCGTCATAGCCCGCCAGACACGTTCGGCAATGCTCGAAGTGCTCGGAGAGGACTATGTCCGCACCGCCCGCTCCAAGGGCCTTGCGCCGTCGCGGGTCATCGGGCTGCATGCATTGAGAAACGCGTTGATACCAGTGGTCACGACGATCGGCCTGCAGGTTGGCGTGTTGCTGGCCGGTGCGATCCTGACTGAAACGATTTTCTCCTGGCCGGGAATCGGCAAATGGATGGTCGATTCGGTTTCCAAGCGGGACTACGCCGTTGTCCAGGGCGGCCTGCTGCTGATCGCCGCGGTGATCATGATCGTCAATCTCATTGTCGACGTGCTCTACGGGCTTATCAATCCGAGAATCAGGCATTGAGGCGGCGATCATGACCTATGCCCCGACATCTCCAACCGACGAATCCGCCGTCCCTGCCGAGCTCAGCGCCGGCGCCATGCACAAGGCGATGCTTAAGGAATTCTGGTTCTATTTCAGCCAGAACAAGGGAGCGGTGATCGGCCTTGCCGTGTTTGTGTTCATCGTGGTCATCGCCCTGTTTGCGCCTTTGATCGCGCCGCACAGCCCAAGCCTGCAGAACCGCGAAGCCCTTTTGTTGCCACCGTTCTGGGAAGAGGGTGGTCAGTTCGCCTTCCCGCTTGGCACCGATGCGGTCGGACGGGACATGCTGTCCCGGCTCATTCACGGCGCACGGTTCTCCCTGTTCATCGGCCTGTTTGTCGTCGTCTTATCGGTGACGTCAGGTGTGTTGATCGGGCTGACCGCCGGTTTCTTCCGCGGCTGGTTCGACACCGCGGTCATGCGGGTAATGGATGTCATCCTGTCGTTCCCGTCGCTTCTGCTGGCACTGGTGCTGGTGGCCATTCTCGGGCCCGGCCTGATCAACGCGATGATTGCCATCGCGCTGATCCTGCAACCACATTTTGTCCGGCTGGCAAGGGCTTCGGTGCTCGCCGAACGCGAGCGGGAATACGTCATATCTGCCCGTGTTGCTGGCGCCGGCAGGGTCTGGTTGATGTTCGTCACCATACTTCCAAACTGCCTGGCCCCACTGATTGTCCAGGCGACACTGGCATTTTCGTCGGCGATCCTCGACGCCGCCGCGCTCGGCTTTCTCGGCATGGGTGCTCAGCCTCCGACGCCGGAATGGGGCACCATGCTGGCCGAAGCGCGTGAGTTCATCCTGCGTGCCTGGTGGGTGGTCACATTTCCCGGACTTGCCATTCTCATCACCGTTCTGGCCATCAACCTGATGGGTGACGGCTTGCGCGACGCCCTCGATCCGAAGTTGAAGAGGAGCTGAACCCATGTCTCTGCTTCAGATCGAAAACCTGTCTGTTGATTTTGCCACGGCGACCGGTGAGTTCCGGGCGGTTGATGGTGTTTCGCTGTCCTGTGACAGGGGTGAAATCCTGTCGATCGTCGGCGAATCCGGATCGGGCAAATCCGTGTCGATGCTGGCCCTGATGGGCCTGCTGCCCTGGAACGCGACCATCACCGCCAATGCGATGGTGTTTGATGGCCAGAACATTCTATCGCTCAATCCGCGACAGCGTCGCAAGATCGTCGGCAAGGATATTGCGATGATCTTCCAGGAACCGATGTCGAGCCTGAATCCCTGTTTCACCGTCGGTTTCCAGGTCGGCGAGAGCCTGCGTATCCACATGGGAATGGATCGAACCGCGCGGCGCAAGCGGTCGATAGAACTGCTGGAACTGGTCGGCATCCCGGCGCCGGAGGCAAGGCTGTCGCAGTTCCCGCACCAACTGTCCGGCGGAATGAGCCAGCGCGTGATGATCGCGATGGCGTTGTCATGCAATCCGAAACTTCTGATTGCCGATGAACCGACCACGGCGCTGGATGTCACAATCCAGGCGCAGATTCTTGATCTGTTGGCCGACCTGCAACAGCGCAATGATATGGGTTTGATCCTGATCACCCACGATATGGGTGTGGTGGCTGAAACCGCCGAACGCGTTCAGGTGCAATATGCCGGGCAGAAAGTTGAAGAACAGCCGGTGCGCGAACTTTTTGCCGATCCGCATCATCCCTATACCGCGGCATTGCTGTCGGCGCTGCCGGAACGGGCCGAGCGCCATGGCCGGTTGCCGTCGATACCCGGCGTTGTCCCCGGCCAATCCGATCGCCCGCCGGGCTGCCTGTTCGAACCACGCTGCAAAATCGCCACGCCGGAATGCGCCCGGGCGGCGAGGCGCCACGGCGAGGATCTCGGACAGGCGCTGTGCAATTATCCGCTGGTCGACGGCGTCCCGCAGGGACGTCCGGCGGAAACCGGTGAGGTGACGGGATGAGCGCTGTTGTTGCCGAGGCAGTCGACCTCAAACGTTATTACGACGTGTCCCGCGGTCTGTTCCAGGGCGGCGGCACGGTCAAGGCGCTGGACGGGATCAGCTTTTCGCTCGAAGCCGGCAAGACATTGGCGGTTGTCGGCGAATCCGGATGCGGCAAGTCCACCCTTGCTCGTCTCGTGACCATGATCGAGGAGCCGACCGGTGGCAGCCTGCTGATCGATGGCGCTCCGGTGCAAGCCGGTGACCCGGAATTGCGCCGCAAGGTACAGATCGTTTTTCAAAATCCATATGGATCGTTGAACCCGCGCCATAAGGTCGGCACCATTCTCGAAGAGCCGCTGAAAATCAACAGCGACGATGATGCTGTTAGCCGGCGCCGTGTGGCCAAGGAAATGATGGAGCGCGTTGGCCTCAGGCCTGAACATTACGAGCGCTATCCGCATATGTTTTCCGGCGGCCAGCGCCAGCGCATCGCCATTGCCCGTGCGCTGATGCTCAATCCGAAAATCCTGGTTCTTGACGAGCCGGTTTCGGCATTGGATGTGTCGATCCAGGCCCAGGTGCTCAACATCCTGATGGATCTGCAGGCCGAATTCGGTCTTGCCTATCTGTTCATCAGCCACGATCTGTCGGTGGTGCGCCACATCGCCAATGACATCATTGTCATGTATCTCGGCAAACCGGTCGAGGC
>JAJFHT010000390.1 GCA_021775495.1 Hyphomicrobiales bacterium
TGGACGCGACATGCTGTTCGATACGGGGGTCGATGTTTGCGTATGTCCCGACAGCGCCGGAAATCGCGCACACCGCGATTTCGTCACGGGCGCAGCGCAATCGTTCACGGCAGCGGTCGAATTCGGCGTAGGCCTGGGCCAGTTTGATGCCGAATGTTGTCGGTTCAGCATGTATACCGTGGCTGCGGCCGATGGTGATGGTGTCCTTGTGCTCAAAGGCCCGTTTTTTCAATGCCTCGAGCAATCCATCCATGTCCTGCAGAAGCAGATCGCTGGCTTGGGTCAGTTGAACGCTGAAGCAAGTGTCGAGCACATCCGATGATGTCATTCCCTGGTGGACAAACCGGGCATCCGGTCCGACGATCTCGGCAAGATGGGTCAGGAAAGCAATTACGTCATGGCGAGTTTCGCGCTCGATCTCGTCGATACGGGCGACATCAAATTCGGCATTGCCGCCCTTTTCCCAGATATTGCGCGCCGCGTCCGCCGGAATAACACCTGCATCTGCTAACGCATCGCAGGCGTGCGCCTCAATTTCGAACCAGATTCTGAATTTCGTTTCAGGCGACCAGATGGCCGTCATTTCCGGACGCGAATAGCGTTCAATCATGAAAGTGGAGTCCTCGGCTTCATTTGTGGCAATGCGCTTTTTCTGCGGCTGCTCTAACAGCAAGCTTGCCAATGCTCAACGGGAACGGCGGCTGTACCAGTAACTGACGGCAAACAGCGCCGGTAACCCGATGGGCAGATAGTGACGCAGGCCAAATACGGCAAATTGAACAAGACTGGTGAGGCCGCCGAACAATAGTTCTCCGATCCATTCAACAGTGGGTTGGTCGGAATGCCATTCGGCTTGAAAGACACGGTGATGGGCAGCATAGCCAAATCCGGTTGCTGCTATTGTCAATGTCGCGAGACAGACAAAAGCAGCTGCAAAAGCCGGTTCCCTGCCGCGCCCGGCCGAAATAAAACGGGCCAGGGTCAGCGCCGGGACAAAGGAGCAAGCCGCGGAAATGGCAAAAATCAGACCGGGCGCCAGATAACTCTGCGGGGTTTGATGGCCGCTAAGCCACAATGACAGACTGACGCTGGATGCTGCCATTATTGCCCAAAGAAAGCTGCCAAGCAGGGCGGATCGGTTATCCGGCAGAGAATTGGCAATGCGCTGGCGGGTGGATTCTGAGTCGCTCACACGGGCGCCGGCTTCTTTCACGTCGAAAGAGCCGCCTTTCGTATTGACGATATGTTTGATCGGTAAGCCTCCGGCCCATCACCCTTGAAAATCGCGGAGCCGGCAACGAGCGCGTTTGCACCGGCTGAAGCGATATCCGCAGCATTTGCGCTGGTAACACCGCCGTCGATCTGCAGGTCAATCGGCCGGTTTCCGATCAGAGCCTTGAGGCGCCGCAGTTTGTCGAGCGCTGTAGAGATGAATTTTTGCCCGCCAAATCCTGGGTTTACGCTCATGACAAGAATGAGGTCGACGTTGTCGAGAATGTATTCGACCACTGATTCGGGCGTTCCGGGATTGAGCGAAATTCCGGCCTTCTTGCCAAGCGCACGTATGGTTTGCAGAGATCGGTGGATATGCGGACCTGCCTCGGCGTGAACGGTGATGATGTCCGAACCTGCGCTGGCAAAGGCTTCGATGTATGGATCGCAGGGCGCAATCATCAAATGGGTATCAAATACGGCATCTGTCACCGGGCGAATGGCGCGGATGATATCGGGACCAAAAGTAATGTTCGGAACGAAATGCCCATCCATCACGTCAAGATGTACCCAGTCCGCTCCAGCGGCGACTACGTCCTGGACTTCCTGTCCCAACCGGGAGAAGTCGGACGCCAGGATTGAGGGGGCGATTATGAGCGGGCGTGTCACGCGATTGCCTCCGGCCAGTGGATAAAACTGCCGGTAGCAGAAACCGTGGCGACAGACAAACGGGAGATTGGGTTACACCCGGTTCATTTCCGTTCAGGTCATTGACGCCCAAACCGGCATGACGTCTCCATCGGCCTGCGTTGCCGAATAAACGCCACGGGCAATGGCGCGGGCCATAGTGGCGCCGGCCGCCGCGTAGAGTTCCACAGCCTCTGAAATATCGGGTCTGATGCCGCTTGTCCCGGTTGCCAATGCGAAAACCAGATCGCCATCAAAAGGTGTGTGTGTTGGCCAGATGGCATGTGCGAAACCATCATGTGCGGCGATCGCCAGGCGTTTTGCTTCGGCCTTGGTCAGCTGCGCATCGGTGGCAATCACCGCGATGGTCGTATTGGATCCGCCGCGGTCGAGATCGGCGAATTTTATCTTCACATCAGTGGCATCGGTGGGAAACGGTGCCGGGTAGCCAAGCCCGCCGAACTCCGTTCCGATCTCGAAGGGTGCGGCCCAGAAATGGCGCCCTCCGGAAATCGTTGTGGTTCCCATAGCATTGACCGCCGCCAAGGCACCCACGGTATATCCCTGGCCCAATATTGCGGAAGCTGAGCCCAGGCCGCCTTTCAGACTTGCCACCAGAGCTCCGGACCCAGCCCCGTGACTGCCGAGCGCAAAGTCGCGCTGCGCATTCTGGATCGCTTCGAAACCGAGCTCGCGATAGGGGGGATAGCGGCCCCAATCCTTGTCTCCGCCGTTCAGCAGATCAAACAATATCGCCGCCGGTACAATCGGGATTCGGTGCGGCCCGACCTCAAAGCCGATGCCCTTTTCCCGCAATGCAGCCTGCACCCCGGAAGCGGCGTCCAGTCCGAATGCCGAGCCACCGGACAGAACAAGCGCGTTGACTGCCTCAACCGAATTGTGCGGCTCCAGCAGATCCGTCTCGCGTGAACCCGGTGAACCGCCCAGAACCTGCACTGCGGCAACCGCTGGTTCTTCGCATAGGATGGCTGTTACTCCGGATTTCAGCGAGTCATCGGAGGCGTTGCCGACAAGAAGGCCGCCAACATCCGTGATCAGGTTCCGCTTGCCTGGTGCAAATGTCATGGTGTCAGGGAGTTTCCACGAAAGTCGTGCCGTTGAAACGGAAGAGCCGAAACGGATTTTCCTTCAGCTCGCCGTCGGTTCCGAATGCGATTGGCCCAATGATTGTGGAATACGTCGTGGATGTTAGCACGTCGGATACCGGGCGCTCCGATTCGCGCGCCTCGATCAGCGCTTCGGCTGCTATCTGCGTCGCTGCGAATGCCGGCAGCATATAGCCGTCGGTTTCGGATTCCCCGAGCTCGAAATCGGCAAGAATTGCCCGATCGGAAATATCCTTCCAATCCGGCAATCCGATCATCAGGATGCCCGGTTTCAGCTTCACCGGCCCGGGCGCGGCGCGGAGGGCTTCACCGGCGGCGATTTCCAGATCGATTCCAAGTTCTTCCGCATCCTGCGCGATGACAGCCACATCATCCCGGTCGCCACCGATAAACACATGCGTTGCACCGGCTTTGCGCAACCGCCGAGCCAGCCCCGACTGGTTTTCGAGTTGTGGACGGAAACCGTCGACAAACACCGGATCGAGGCCGGCATCCTTTGCACGCAACCGTAAGCCTTCCGCCAGTTCGCGGCCGTAGATTGTTCCGTCGTCGACAATGGCAAAAAACGCATCCCGCCACCGCCGGGTCAAAATGTCCGAAACCGCGTCGACCTCGTCACTCGTGCGCGGCGCAAGCCGGAACACCGTACTTTTCTTGCTTTCGTCTTTTTGCGTGAGGCTTACGGTGCGAACGGCCGGTGTCAACACCGGGATGCCGGCCTTGTTCAGGATCGGCAGCGCCGCTTCCATTGCCACCGTGCAGACAAACCCGACAACCGCTTTGACGTCCATCTCGGCAAATGACCTGGCTGCAGCAAGCCCGCCTTCCTCAGAGCAGCGATCATCTTCCACCCGCAGGATGATTTCCTCGTCGGTCCGTAGTGATGAGGCGGTATCGGCACCGCGCTGGATCTGCCGGCCAAGTTGCGAAAAGGGTCCTGACAAGGGCGCGGCGATGCCGATTGCGAGATCTTCGGACCAGGCCAGTGTACTCCAGGCCAGGGCGAGAACGGGTGCAAGGGCAATGCCGGCGCGTTTCATTATAAATCACGGGTTTGACCTGCGTTCAGGTGACGCAGGTACGGGTTTCAAAAAATCCTGCAACAGGTATCTGCACTTGCCAAGCCGCGCAACATCCAAACGCTGAGCATAACGGTAACTGGGGCCAAACATCGGTTTCAATGACTCGTATCTGCTTGCTGGCCGGCATGCGGCCCTATATTGCTGCGGCGTTTCGCCGAAAGGTGATGGAACACGGAACAGATACTTGCCGAAATATCCAACGGCAATCCGCCGTCCAGCGGCTGCGAAACATGATGTTGTGTTCGGCAGGGTGACAGGTCTCCGGTTCGCCGATAGTTTGCGGCCATTGGTTTAACACGGGCGACCCTTTCATTCGATCTGATCGCTAGAACATTGATAAGAACATTCCTGTCAATCCTGTACCCGGAGGCCCGATGGCCGATTTGAAATCACGTCCGTTGCCAGCATCGATTGATGAAACCCTGGACTTGCTCGAAGGCGCCGATTACGTCGCGGACCGGTCACTCGCAACGGTTTTGTTCCTCAGTTTGCGCATGCAACGTCCACTGTTTCTGGAAGGCGAGGCCGGTGTCGGGAAGACCGAAATCGCCAAGGTTCTAGCCAAGGCGCTCGACCGGCCCTTGATCCGGCTGCAATGTTATGAAGGTCTGGATGTCTCGTCGGCGGTCTATGAATGGAACTATGCCGCGCAGATGATTGAAATCCGGATGGATGAGGCATCCGGCGATACCGATCGGAAGAAGCTCGAAAAGAACGTTTTTTCGGAAAAATATTTGATCCGGCGACCGGTTCTCGAGGCGCTGAGCGGCAAGCCGGGTAAAGCTCCGGTGTTCCTGATCGATGAACTCGACAGGACCGATGAGGCTTTCGAAGCCTTTCTGCTGGAAATTCTGTCTGATTTCCAGGTTACCATCCCGGAGCTTGGAACCATCAAGACGGAGGAACCGCCGCTTGTCGTGATAACGACCAACCGTACGCGTGAGATTCACGACGCCTTGAAACGCCGGTGTCTTTATCATTGGGTCGACTACCCGGATGCCGCACGCGAGCTTGAAATCATTCGGCGGAAAGTCCCGCAGGCAAATCAGCGGCTATCGGCACAAATCGTCGGCTTCATCCAGAAGCTGCGCGAGCTCGAATTGTTCAAAGTGCCGGGAGTTGCCGAAACGATCGACTGGGCGAGCGCGCTGACGGAACTGGACAAGGTTGCGCTCGATCCGGAAACTGTTTCCGATACGATTGGCGTCCTGCTTAAATACCAGGACGATATTGCACGCATATCCGAAGGCGAGGGCGCACGTATTCTTGATGAGGTGAAAGCCGATATGAAGGCAGCGGAGTAGGTTGTTGGCGACGGATGCTCCACTGGATAATGCGATGAGCCCGGAAGGAAGGCTTGCCGACAATATCGTCTTTTTTGCCCGGACGTTGCGAAAAGCGGGAATGCGGGTCGGTCCGGCGGCCGTCACCGATGCGATCGAAGCCGTTCTGGCCGCGGGGATCGGATCGCGCGACGATTTCTATTGGACTTTGCACTCGGTTCTGGTGAACCGCCACGAGGATCATGCGGTTTTCGACGAGGCGTTTCGACTTTACTGGCGATCGCGCGAGTTGATCGAAAAAATGATTGCGATGTTTTCTCCGATCGCCATGGAAAATCGTGAAAGACAAAAACCGCGGGCCGCGGAATCGCGCGTCAGCCAGGCATTATTCGAAGGTCAGGAGAACAAGCAGAACGAGCGAGAAGATCCGGAAATCGAGATTGATGCGCGGTTTTCGGTTTCAGACCGCGAGGTGCTGCGCGGCAAGGATTTTGCCCAGATGTCGGCGGATGAAATCGCCGAAGCCAAACGCGCGATAGCGGAGTTGCGGTTGCCTTTCGACACGGTCAAGACGCGCCGGTACCGCCGCGATCCGCATGGCCCGCGGATTGATCCGCGCGAGATGATGCGTACCGGATTGCGGACGGGCGGAGAACTCCTACTGCCGAAATTCCGGTCGCCCCGTCATGTGCACCCGCCATTGGTCGCGCTGGCGGATATTTCGGGCTCGATGAGCCAGTACACCCGAATTTTCCTGCATTTTCTGCACGCGCTGACCGAAAAGCGCCGGCATGTGCACAGTTTCGCGTTTGGTACCCGGTTGACCAATCTGACCCGTCAATTGCGCCATCGCGACCCGGATGCCGCGCTCGCCGACTGCTCCGATGCAGTGAAGGACTGGTCGGGTGGCACCCGTATCGGTACGGCGCTGGAAACGTTCAATCGGCTGTGGTCGCGACGCGTGCTTGGGCAGGGGGCGATCGTGCTGCTGATCACTGACGGATTGGAGCGCGACGATATCGACCTTTTGAAGCGGGAAATCGAGCGGTTGAGCAAATCCTGCCGGCGCCTGATCTGGTTGAACCCGTTGCTCCGTTTTGACGGATTTGAGGCTCGGGCGAAGGGTGTGAGAGCAATGCTCCCGCATGTTGATGAATTTCGTGCAGTGCATACATTGAATGCGTTGTCGGAGCTTTGCGCCGCCCTGTCGGTGGAACAGACCGGCAAGACCGATCCGAAACTCTGGCTTGATGCCGTGGATCGCCAATCAAGGGCCGCTTGACGGTAGTTTCTGGGAAGGAAAAGCCATGTCGTCTGTTTCCAAGGCGGAAGAAATATCCGGTGACCCTCTCTTGATCGCGGAAAACTGGATTGAAGCCGGCAAGGATGTCGCCATTGCAACGGTGGTTGAAACCTGGGGTTCGGCTCCGCGCCCGACCGGTAGCCATCTTGTGATCGACGGGGAGGGCAATTTCGAGGGGTCGGTATCGGGTGGCTGTGTCGAAGGCGCGGTTGTGTCGGAAGCCATGGATGTGCTTTCGGAAGGCAAGCCGCGCCTGCTGGAGTTTGGAGTTGCAGACGAAACGGCTTGGCGGGTAGGCTTGTCCTGTGGTGGCAAGATCAAGGTCTATGTCGAGCGGCTGGGTTGATCCATGGATCCTCTTGTTCTGAAAAGACTGAATGTCGAACGGCACGCGCGCAGAGCCGCGGTCCTGGTGACGGATTTGGGGGATGGACGCGATCAACTGGTCCGGGAAGGCGACAAGATTACCGGCGAGCTTGGAGCTGCAATTGAACAGGTTTTCAAATCCGGCAAATCCGGGACAATTGAAGCGGATGGGCGCAGCTATTTCCTGAATGCGCATCTGCCGCCACCAAGGCTGATGATTATCGGCGCGGTGCATATCTGCCAGTCACTGGTGCCCATGGCAAAACAAGTTGGTTTTGACCTGACCATCGTTGATCCGCGTGGCGCTTTTGCCACCGAAGAGCGATTTCCAGATACGCAACTTTATGCCGATTGGCCCGAGGACGTACTGGCCGATCACCCGCTGGATGCCTACAGCGCCCTGGTGGCGATCACCCATGACCCGAAAATCGACGACCTGCCGCTCAAGGCTGCACTGGATGCCGGATGTTTTTATATCGGTGCCCTCGGCAGCCGCAAAACCCATGCGAAAAGGGTGGAGCGACTTGCCGCGATGGGCGTGTCCCAGAATGCAATCGAGGAGATTCGAGCACCAATTGGTTTGAATATCGGGGCATCAAATCCGGCCGAAATCGCCGTTGCGATTATGGCTGAAATTATCGATGCATTCCGATCACGCGGTTTGTCGAAGTCCGGCGGCGTGCACCAAGGGGGCAAAGCGGCTTGAGGTTCGGACCTGTAAGCCTTGAAGATGCGGTAGGTTCCATTCTGGCGCATTCTCAGCAGGCCGGATCTTTGCGCCTGAGAAAGGGGACTGTCCTCACCGAAGACGCGGTTGCAGCCATTGCCGAAGCGGGCATCCAGAGTGTCATTGCCGCACGTTTGGACGATGGTGACGTCACCGAGGATGCCGCCGCGACACGGGTTGCGAAAACTTTGGTTTCGGATGGCATCGAGGACCGCGAGGCCAGTACGGGGCGGGTAAATCTTCATGCCGCGCGCGCCGGTGTACTTCGCGTCGACAAAGTACTTGTCGATGCCATCAATGCGGTCGATCCGTCCATTACCCTGGCTACGCTTGCGGACCACTCGCCGGTCGGTGCCGGCCAGATGGTGGCGACGATCAAGATCATCCCGTTTGCCGTATCGGGTGACCTGCTTGACATTGTGGCCGACCGGATCCGGGACGGCAGGGTGTTTGCTGTTCATGCCTATCGGTCGCGCAAGGTTGGTCTGATCCAATCCGAACTGCCGACGGTCAAGGAAAGTGTACTTGGCAAGACGCGGCGAATGACGGAAATGCGGCTTGCCCGTTCGGGCAGCAAGATTGTTGAAGAACTGCGAGTTCGGCACCGAGCCGACGAGGTTGCCACTGCGATCGGCACGCTGATCAGGGAAGCCGAGATGATCGTCGTCTTCGGGGCATCGGCAATGTCGGATGAAGATGACGTCATTCCCGCAGCGATACGCAATTGTGGCGGTAGCGTGGAGCGGGTCGGAATGCCGGTTGATCCGGGAAATCTGCTGGTTCTCGGCTGGGTGGGAAAGACGCCGGTTGTGGGAGCGCCAGGTTGTGCCCGTAGCCCAAAGGAAAACGGCTTTGACTGGGTTCTGGATCGCCTCATGGCCGATATTCCGGTGAGCGGGCAGGACATTGCAAGGATGGGTGTCGGAGGTTTGCTGATGGAAATCACCTCACGGCCACAGCCACGCGAAAAAGCCGGCCAATCCAGTCAGATAGCCGTCCATGCATCCGTTCTGGCGGCTGGCAGGTCGAGCCGGATGGATGGTCCGAACAAGCTTCTGGCCTTGTTTGACGGAGTTCCGCTGGTGCGCAGAACGGTGCTGCGAACAATGCAAAGCAGTGCCTCGGGTGTGTCGGTCATATCCGGCCACCAGAATGAGGAGGTCGGGCAGGCGGTTTCGGGTCTTGATGTGGAAATCGCCAACAATCCGGACTACGCGACGGGACTTTCCAGTTCGCTTCGAACAGCGGTGCTGCATACACCGGAGGAGGCCGGCGGTCTGATGGTTGTTTTGGGAGACATGCCTGGTATCACGACAAAGGACCTGGATGGACTGATCCAGGCGTTTGAGCGATCCGGTGGTGGCTCGATCGTTCGGGCGACCCACAATGGGAAGCGCGGCAATCCGGTGGTGCTGCCGCGCGGGGTGTTTCCCGAAGTGCTGAGACTTGAGGGCGACACCGGTGCCCGGCACCTGGTCGAACGCAGCAATGTTGCCATTGTTGACGTGGAAATTGGCGCTGCTGCCAGCCTCGATGTCGATACAAGGGATGCCCTGGAACGGGCCGGCGGCGTTTTGCCCAGCATTTGACTGCAAACCGGCATATTGGGTCGTCATTGTGTCGGCCCCGATGTCGTTGCCGGATTATCACAGGTCGGCTAAGGCGCTATCTGTCACACCTGAAAGTGCAACAAGTCGATCTACTGTCGCACCTGGACCAAATCCATGTTTCTATCAGTCTTTGACCTGTTCAAAATCGGTATCGGACCCTCGAGTTCCCACACCATGGGACCGATGAGTGCCGCTGCCCGTTTTCTCGATGTAATCCTGAGTGGCGACTGGCCGCGGCCAGCCGATAGCCGTGTGTTCCGCCTGACTGCCAGTCTGCACGGATCGCTTGCCTATACCGGTGTTGGTCATGGAACAAATCGTGCCGTCGTCCTCGGCCTTGCGGGGCAGGAGCCGCAGACGATCGATCCCGATGAGGCCGCAGATCTGTATGTCCGGGTCATACGTGAAAAAACGGTCCAACCCGACGGTCACCCAATATATCATTTCGACCCGGCAAACGATCTTGTACTTGATCGCCAGACGGTGCTTTCAGGCCACGCCAACGGGATGGCCTTCAGCGCATTCGATGCGGATGGCAGGATGTTGCTACGCCGCATCTACTATTCCATTGGCGGCGGATTTGTCGTCACGGAGGAAGAGTTGTCTTCGATCCGTTCAGAGCCGCGCGATCAGAAGGAGCCGGTCCCGCATCCGTTTTCCAACGCCGCAGAGATGCTGAAGATGGCGGCAAAAAGCGGCAAGTCGATCGCCGAAATGAAGCGTGCAAATGAAGAAATGCACATGGACACTGCTGATCTTGATGCCGGGATCGATGGCATCTGGGGCGCCATGTACGACTGCATCGAACGCGGATTGGCCCAGCAGGGCAGCCTGCCCGGAGGCTTGAACGTCCGCCGGCGCGCCCGCCAGTTGCATATTCAGCTTCAGGAGGAATGGCGCCAGAACAAGCGTAACCCGCTGCTGGCGAATGATTGGCTGTCCGTCTACGCAATGGCGGTCAACGAAGAAAATGCCAGTGGTGGCCGCATCGTGACCGCGCCGACCAACGGAGCGGCTGGTGTTGTTCCGTCGGTGCTGCGATATTTTCTCGAGTTTCATGACGGAGCCGATGAGGAAAGCATCAGGACGTTTCTGCTGACTGCTGCAGCTATTGGCGGCATCATCAAGCAGAATGCTTCCATTTCCGGTGCGGAGGTCGGTTGTCAGGGCGAGGTTGGCTCAGCTTCCGCCATGGCTGCTGCCGGGCTTGCCGCGGTTCTCGGCGGAACACCCGAACAGGTTGAAAATGCAGCGGAAATTGCCCTGGAACACCATCTTGGCATGACCTGTGACCCGGTCGGCGGTCTGGTTCAGGTTCGCTGTATCGAGCGCACCGCGTTGGGGTCGGTCGAGG
>JAJFHT010000040.1 GCA_021775495.1 Hyphomicrobiales bacterium
CCAGGATCATGCGAGCCGTGCCGGAAAGCCCGATCGGCACCATGACTGTGGTCCCGCCGGCATCGACATCGAAGGAAATTCCGGCCTCGGAAAGGGTGATCCCGATGCGGTTGATGTCGTCATGTTCGAGACCGATGTAAAGGGTCTCATAGGATGGTTTGTTGAGATAGAGTGCCGCGGCGGCGATTGTCGCGAAGATCAGGATACCGGTTATGGCGAGAACAGACAGGCGCCGGGGTCCCAGCGCCATCATGTTCGTCCCGAGAGTTTGAAGTTGCGCCAGCAATTGTCACTATCCGTTGGAATACCGACGCTTAGGCTACCCTCCAAAACTTGCGTGGGCATTGCCTCGCCGATGCAGCGAACGACTGTTTGCATGTGTTTTAAGATCACCAGGTATTGCGGAGAACCAGTGCGGTTCCTCGTGGCGAAGCTGAATGCTGTGAACGCGAAAGCCATAGCAAAAAGGCCGCCCATCCGGGCGGCCTTTTTGAAGGAGTTTGATTCGTGTTCCGGGATTATCGGAACAGTGAGAGGATCGTCTGCGAGCTGGAATTGGCGATCGAGAGAGCCTGAATACCAAGCTGCTGCTGCACCTGCAGGGCCTGCAGCCGGGTCGATTCAGAATTCATGTTCGCGTCGACCAACTGGCCGACACCACGGTCGACCGCGTCCATCAGATTGGTGACGAACTCGCTTTGCATGCTGATGCTTTTCTTGGCGGCGCCAAGACTACCGGCAGCAGTCGTCATCTCACTGAGTGCTGCATCCGCGCGGCTGATGTGCTGCTCAAGCGTGGTCAGATCGGCCGCACTGTTGGTCAAGGCCGATATGTCGATGGTCGACAACCGGAAATCGGTGGCTGTCGGGGCGTTCTGACCGGCAATGATGGCGCCTGTCGTATCGCGATAGGCATCGATGACACCGACACCTGCCGGACCGGCAGCATCGGCGGCACTGTCAAACAGGATCGTTGAGGAAATGTTGATGCTGATCGTTCCAATCGATACCGAGCCATCAGAGGCCCGCGTAAAGGAGGCAACAACCGATTTCGTGGTATTGAAGCCTGCTACACTGGAATCAACCGACAGCCAGTTTTCACCGACGAAACTTGCCGAAGTCGCGATGCTGGCCAACTGGTTTTGCAGCTCGCCGATTTCGTCCTGGATCTTGGAGCGGTCGACACCGGCTTCACGTGAGGCCACAAGTTTTGACTTGATCTCGTCGACAACTTCGAGCGCACTGTTCAGACCAGTATATGCGACATCGACCTTGGCAGCACCAAGCCCAAGGGCGTCCTGAACCGTCGAAAGCGCTTTGTTGTCCGAGCGCATCTGTGTTGCGATCGACCAGTAGGCCGCATTATCAGCAGCTTCGGAAACACGCAGACCGGTGGAGATGCGCTGTTGAGTGGTTTCCAACTTGTTGTTGGTCATATTGAGATTCTTCAGCGCCGTCATCGCTGAAGCATTGGTCAAAATACTGGTCATTTCGATGTCCCGTTCAACTGATAATTAGACAGGGGACATTCCGGATCCTCCGGAGCGACAGAGCGGCATCATGCCATTGCCTCAACTGGCAACCTGTCGTCAATGTGGCCCTAAATTCACTACCTGCCGTCATTATGGTTAATGATAAGTTTCTTTGATTAAGAAATTGATAACGACACTATACCTTTTGTTGGGTCTTCACCCCTTGGATGAACCTTCAAGCTAGACAAATGACCGGACAAGACTACCGACCATTAGGTTCCAGCCGTCAATCAGCACAAAAAACAATATCTTGAACGGAAGCGAGACGACCGTCGGCGGCAGCATCATCATACCCATCGCCATCGTGATCGTTGCAACGATCAGATCAATGACCAGAAATGGCAGCACCACCAGGAATCCAATCTCAAAACCGCGGCGGATTTCCGAAATCATAAATGCCGGTATCAACACCCTCATTGCAATATTGTCACCCTCTTCCACCACCTGCCCTTTTTCCTCGGCAAGACCGACAAACAGATCGAGATCTCTTGCGCGAACATTCTGAAGCATGAATCCGCGAAACGGATCGGAGATTTTTTCAAGAGCCTCGGCTTCGGTGATCGTGTTGTTGGTTAGCGGCATTACCCCGTCGCGCCATGCGCGATCGAACACCGGTGACATGACATAGAAAGTGATGAACAGCGACAGGCTGACAAGGATCAGATTTGCCGGTGTGGTCTGCAGGCCAAGGCCGGTCCGCAGAATCGAAAAGGCAATTACGATTCGAGTAAAGCTCGTCACCATGATGAGCAGGCCCGGTGCTACCGCCAGAACCGTCAGCAAGCCAAAAAGCTGAATGATGTAGCCGGCTGTCTCGCCGGACACCTGCGGCACAAGGGAATTGATATCGGCCTGCTGCGCAAATGCCGAGGTTGTCAGCGCGGCAAGTGCCAGCAAGCTCCAGATTATTCTTGTCATTCTAACAACATCGCCCTGATTAATACGCTTTTGGCCTTGCCGTCGCTGCGGATCCTGGCCAGTTCATTCATGTCTTGACGCAGGTGCCTGATACCGCTGGCACCCTCCATCTGGTACAGTTTAAGGGTCTGCACGAAAGCGATGATATCCTGATGGATTTTGTCCGGTGTCTCGAGGTCGGGCATTTCGGAAAAAAGCACAGCCAGTTCCAAGCGCAGCCAGACATCCTCGGGAGTCGCAATATTGGCGGTTATCGGCTGCAACTCGACGATATGGCCGGACATCGCGGCCTCTTCGCCAGCT
>JAJFHT010000391.1 GCA_021775495.1 Hyphomicrobiales bacterium
GATGATCGGTGAATTTTAGACAAAAGGACAACCCGATGCTTCAAAAACTGAAAACGCTCACCAAATGGATGATCCTCGCCATGGCCAGTTCGACCATCACTTCTGCCGGCGCGTCCCAGACACAGGGAATGCTCCTGCTTCATTCGAAAAACCAGACTGCTGCGCTGAACGAGACGATTCCCCAGTTAGGGAATCGGGGATGTTCTCTCTGGCACTGGGGCAGCGTTGTGGAGACACTGGGCAATCTGGACATCGGTTCACCCGATCGGTTCATCCTGCTGGCCTGTGACGCACAGATTCTGGATACTGCCGAAAACCGCCGGGCACTGACACCGATGCTGAAAAACGGAGCTGTGGCGGTAGAAGGCCCGATCATGTTCCGCAGCGACAAAGAGGGCGAGATTGGCGAACGGGCCTATATCTTCAAGATAAGCCACTACACCAATTCCGATCCTGACGGCCGCGACAACGATCTCGACAGCCTCAATTCATTTGCGGCCGATCGCGCCGATCATTGGACATATGAGGCGTTCTATACTGGATTGTACGCTGCGGGCATGGCCACTCCGGATGAAGTTGTTGTCATGCATTACGACAATCCACAGCAAGGCGAACGCTTCAGGAACAACAATCCGGATATTATGAAGCAGATTGAGGCGTTCAATCAGAATCACCTGACCGAATTCACCTATATCGCGGTGAGTCTCGACTAAGGTTCTGGATCAGTGCCGGGCGCCATAGTGTCTGCCGCCCGGCACTGAACCGCACTCAGAATTTGGTCCAGACCGCCAGTTCGTTGCCGCTCGGATCGGTGAAATGGAAACGCCGGCCACCCGGAAACTCGTGATGTTCGGTGATCGCGCCACCGGCCTCTGTCACACTTTTTTCGGCGACATCAAGATCATCGGCATAGAGAATGACCATCGTGCCACCGCGCGGTGGCGGTTCATTCACCGGGCGAAAACCGCCTTCCAGTCCCGAATTGGAGAACGCCACATAGTCGCTTCCCCAGTCCTCGAATGTCCATTCGAACGCCGCACCGTAAAAGGCTTTCATTGCGGCGAAATCCGTTGACGGCAGTTCCACGTAATCGATCTTCATCGCATTCTCCTGTTCGCTTTTTGTTCTATACAGCACAATTGACAAGTCAGGGCAAATCGAAGCGCCGCAGGCGCAATCCAAACACTCGATTATTCAGAATCAGGCAACTTCCAGATTGTCTCGCTCCGCCGGTAGAACCGAGCGGCACCACCCTGCCACCTCTTTGACGTCAATACCGAGATCCATGGCAAATTCCGCGCCGAAGGAGTCCCACGCCTCCCCGTAGGTATCACGCACGGCGGTCAGGACAGGAATGCCGTCGAGGAAGGCCTTTTCAATCACCTGGCGAAAACCGTGCCCATCGGATTCTCCCTTGCCGAACCGATTGAGGACGATCAGATCGACCCCGCTGTCCAGATCGCGAAGAACCGTTCCGGCCAGTTCGGCCAGCGCATGCGGATTGAGGCGACAGCCCTTGGAGCCTGAGCCAAGCGGTTGCGAAATCCGAACCATTGAGCCGTCGGCCAGATTTTCAAGATAGGTGATGGAACAGCAGTTCTCTCCATCTTCGATTTCCCTTTGAAGAAATCCTCCGAGACGGCACCCCGAATTGCGCAGATCCTTGATCACCTGTTCCAATACCGCATCCACCGGATCGCCGCCGGTAAACCGGATCGCCGCAATCGAGCTCGGCATATCTTTGTCGCTGTGTGGAGTGTCCATGATGGTCGTCCCTCAAGCAGAATGAATGGTCTGAATTTGCCCGGACGGGCGGGGTTCATTGCCCGACACGCCGCATTCAAGGTCTCGAATCAGCCCGTCATTCAGGCCGTAGATCCAGCCATGAATCCTGATATCCCGGCCGCGCTGCCATGCCGAGCGGATGATTGGCGTTCGCGCCAGGCTGTCGATCTGCGCCGCCACGTTCAACTCGCAAAGACGGTTCAAGCGGGTTTCGCGGTCGGTGATCTTGGACAGCTGCCCGTCCGCCGATTCCGCCACATCGCGAACCGGCTGCAGCCAATGGTCGACAATGCCGTGCCGATGCCCATCCATCGCCGCGTTCACTCCGCCGCAGCCATAATGCCCGCATACGATGATATGCTTGACCTCAAGCGCCTCGACAGCAAATTCCACTACCGACAGCAGGTTGAGATCGCCACGATGCACTAGATTGCCGACATTGCGATGAACAAAAACCTCACCGGGTTTCAGTCCTGTGATGACATTGGCCGGAACCCGGCTGTCCGAACAGCCAATCCACAGATAGTCAGGTCGCTGCAACTCAGACAATTTCTTGAAATAGTCCGGATCCTCCCGCCGCCGTTCCGTCGCCCATTTGATGTTGTGATCGAGCAGGTCAGTCAGCATTCTTTACCTCGGGAAAATCAATGCCTCGGCGCGCCGCCATCCGGCGGCCCAGATTGCGCAGATCATCGGATGACAGGCGAGCTTTGGCAAGCGGCATGACAATGGCGTTCTCGACAATCAGATGCCGGCGCTCATTAGCCGCAAAGCGGTGCAGCAGCTTGGCGGTTTTCGGCGGCGATATGGTTTTCTCGTCGGATTCAAGCACCCCTTGCAGCACCTCGATGATCTCGTCTGCATCGGTCTTGTCGGTGGCATGCTCCTCGCTCAGATCACCCAGCACGTCCTCGATCCGGTCTTCCGGTTGCGCTCGCCTGCGCAGAAGCGGAAACAGATCTTCCTCCTCATCGATCACATGCGTTCCGAATTCACTGGAGAGGAACGCAAGCACCGCCTGTGTCATCTTGCGATCGGTAAATCCGGTATCCGCCATCTCATCGAGAACACCGCACAACACCCTTTGCCGGAAATGATCGGCGAATATGAACTCCAGGGGCGAGTGAAGCAACGACACTGGCGGCATTGTCTGCAATGCCTCCAGAGCCATGTCCCTTGCTTCCCGGCGCTTGTTCATTGCCGTACTCCGCTACTGAACGAGCGGTCCTCTTGTGGCATTGATATCAATGCCGGAGATCTTCGCTTCTCCTGCGAGGATGGAGATGTATTGCGAGACCGCTTTCGACCACGCAGATGCCTCCAGCCAGGCGGAAATGCGTTCCTTCACGAGCTCGAACGGCACCTGCTTGCCGGGGATTTTTCGGTCGAGCGCGATGATGTGATAGCCGAACCGGCTTTCAACCGGCGTTGCGGATAAATCGCCCTCTTTCATGATCTCGAGCGCCCGTTCGAATTCCGCCACCGTGCTGCCTCGCGTCAGCTGCCCCAGATTCCCGCCCTGCTGGCGCGACGGACAGTCCGAATGCTGCTGTGCCATCTGGCGGAACTTCTCGGGTTGCACCGATAATTCTTCGATAATGTTTTTGGCCAGCCCATCGGCTGCCCGGCGTGCTTTCGCGTCGCCCTCCGGTGCGGCGAGAAGAATATGGCGGGCCTCGTAAATCGGCTCGGACCGATACCGGTGCTGGTTCATTTGATAATTGCGCAGGCATTCCGCGTCGGTTGCCGTCGGAACATTCACCTGTTGCTCGATCAGGCTTCTTATAGCTGCGTCCTTTTGCGTCTCCATGCGTCCATCGGCATCCGGCTCCGGTACCGATTGCACATCCAGGCGCTGGGCCTGCTGCCAGAGCAATTCACGAACCACCAGGGCGCGGGCAGCTTCGAACAGCGCATCGCCCGGGTTCTTCGCCGGATGGTTCTGCGCCTCCTTCAGCACATCATCCTCGGCAATGGCGACATCGCCGACGGAGATTTCCGCCATCACCGGACGCGCCTTCGGTGGCACTTTGGTATCGGGCTGCTGATAGGTGGAGTAGCTTTCCGGCGTCGTCGGATCGCCCTGCAAGGTTGGGTTCTGGTAGACTGTCGCCATGATCTCTACTCCGCCGGTTGACGATGAACTGCGCGTTGGTTCCGCTCACGCACCACCTGAAATCCCGGGCGCCAGATATAACGCACCGGCACACTCAGCATGTGAACCAACCGGGTGAACGGAAAGATCAACAGGATCGTCAGACCAAGGAAAAGATGCGCCTTGAAGATCGGCGAGGCGTCGATGACGAATCCCGAAGCGTCCGGATTGAAGATGAAAATACCCTGCGCCCAGCTCATGAATTTCACCATTTCGTGGCCGTCCAGGTGCTGCATCGAGATCGGAATGGTCTGCAATCCGAGCGCCAGCTGAAGCCATAAGAGCACGATCACCAGCGTGTCGGACGGGCTGGAAGTGGCGCGCACCCGGGCGTCGAACAGCCGGCGGTGAACCAGCAGGCTCGCACCGATGATCGCCATCACGCCAGCAACGCCGCCTGCGACGATCGCCAGTATCTGCTTGGCGCCATGGCTGATACCTAGCGCGTCGAAAATGCCGATGGGCGTCAACAGCCCGACCAGGTGTCCGAAGAAGATGACCAGCACGCCGACATGGAACAGCACCGAGCCCCACACCAGCTGTTTGCGCCGCAGCAACTGGCTCGAGCCGGACCGCCAGGAATAGGGTTCGCGGTCATAGCGCATGACCGAACCGAGGATCAGCACGGCCAGGGCGATATAGGGGTAAATCCCGAAAACGAGAGTGTTTAGATATCCGGACATGGGTCCTGTCCTCCTAGGCGATATGTTTGGGTGACGGATCTGAGGGCTTGCGGGAGGCCGCGCGCATCTGCGTGCGCAAACGGTCCGGACCGCAGGCGTTCTCGCCGGCATTGCCGCCGAAAGTCACAGCTTCGTCCTCCCAGATGCGGTCAAGCGCTTCCAGGTCATGCGGATCATCCTCGGCCGTTTCCAGCAGGTTTCGCAGCAGAGTCTGGTCCGGCTTTCCCAGCGCCAGCGCCTCGAGCACGCCGAACGCGTTGACATAGATCGATTTGCGTTTTTTCAACCGTTCCTTGAGAGCGGCCAGTATATGCGCAATCTGTCCGAGAAGTTCCGATGCTTCGGCCCTGGGTTTGGTCGACAGGAATTCCAGGAACATCGGAAGGTAATCCGGCAGTTCCTTGGCATCGATGTCGAAGCCTTCGTCTTCATACATAGCCATCAGGTCAACCATGGCCTGGCCGCGGTCCCGGCTCTCGCCGTGCACGTGCTCGAACAGGTGCAGCGACAACGACCGGGTTCTGTCGAACAGGAACACGTATCGTTCCTGGGCGTCGTAGATGTCCAGCGATCCGATATCGTCGGCCAGTTTCGTCAACAGGGTCTTTTCGCGTTTGGCGATACCCGTTTCAGATGCAAGCGCCGCCTTCAGTTCGGGAACCGATTGCCGCAATTCTTCCGTCGGATAGGACAGCAGCAAGGACAGTACTTTGAGGACCGTGTTCATTACACCTGCTCCTTGAAGATATCGGTTGGGGTTTGCACCGTTCGGGTCCGCTTGCCGCCGAACAGATCGGTATCGGAAGAGCCGCCCGAGCAGCCATTGCCGAAGGAGAAACCGCAGGAGCCGCGAACGTCATAGGCGTCTTCGCTGATCTCACGGTGCGAGGTCGGGATGACGAAGCGATCCTCGTAATTGGCGATCGCCATCACATGATACATCTCTTCGATCATCTGACCGGTCAGGCCGACCTTTTCCGCCACCACTTCATCGATTACGCCATCGATCGTCTTGGCCCGCATATAGGCCCGCATTGCAAGCATGCGTTCGAGCGCCGAGACGACTGGTGCTTCCTTGCCGGCCGTCAGCAGATTGGCGAGATAACGCACCGGAATGCGCAGTGAGCGCACATCCGGAATGGAACCGTCCATTCCCAGATTGCCGGATTCAGCGGCCGATTGCAGCGGCGACAATGGCGGAATATACCAAACCATCGGCAGCGTCCGGTATTCCGGATGCAGTGGGAACGCCACTTTCCAGTCCATAGCCATCTTGTAGACTGGCGACTTCTTCGCAGATTCCAGCCAGGCATCCGGGATGCCGTCGCGGCGCGCCTGCTCGATCACCTCCGGATCATTCGGATCCAGGAAGACCTTGAGCTGTTCCTCATAAAGGTCCTGCTCGTTGCTGGTCGCCGCGGCATCCGAAATCCGGTCGGCATCATAAAGCACCACGCCGAGATAGCGGATGCGCCCGACGCAGGTTTCCGAACAGACTGTCGGATGACCAGCCTCGATCCGCGGATAACAGAAGATGCATTTTTCCGATTTGCCGGAAGACCAGTTGTAATAGATCTTCTTGTAGGGGCAGCCCGAAACGCACATGCGCCAGCCGCGGCATTTTTCCTGGTCGATCAGGACGATGCCGTCATCCTCGCGCTTGTAGATGGCGCCGGACGGACAGGCGGCGACGCAGGTTGGGTTGAGGCAATGCTCGCACAACCGCGGCAGATACATCATGAAGGTGTTTTCGAACTCGCCGTAGATATCTTTCTCGATACCCTCGAAATTGTAGTCGGCCGAGCGTTTGGAGAATTCACCGCCAAGAATCTCTTCCCAGTTCGGTCCCCATTCGATCTTCTGCATGCGTTCGCCGGTAATCTGCGAACGCGGTCGCGCCGTCGGCGATGCCTCGACCTCGCCGGAGGTCTGCAGATTGCCGTAGTCGAAATCGAACGGCTCGTAATAGTCGTCGATCTCGGGCAGATCCGGATTGGCAAAAATCTTGGCCAGGATACGCCATTTGGCGCCCATCTTCGGTTCGATCTTTCCGTTAGCCTTGCGGGCCCAGCCACCGTTCCATTTTTTCTGGTTCTCCCATTCCTTGGGATAACCGATGCCCGGCTTGGTCTCGACATTGTTGAACCAGGCGTATTCGACACCTTCGCGGTTGGTCCAGACATTCTTGCAGGTTACCGAACAGGTGTGGCAACCGATGCATTTGTCGAGGTTGAGAACCATTCCGATTTGAGCGCGGATTTTCATTCTGCTGCCTCCACTTTTGTCTTCACCGGTTCGCGGTACGGACCTTCAAGCCAATCGACCTTGTCCATCTTGTGCACGACGACAAATTCGTCGCGATTGGATCCGACAGTTCCGTAGTAGTTGAAGCCGTAGGATTGCTGGGCATATCCACCGATCATGTGGGTCGGCTTGGTGATCGCGCGGGTGACCGAATTGTGAATGCCACCGCGATTGCCGGTAATCTGCGACCCTGGGGTGTTCACGATCTTTTCCTGTGCATGATACATGTAGATCGTCCCCTCTTTCATACGTTGGGACACCACGACGCGGGCGACGATCGCTCCATTGACGTTGAACACTTCGACCCAGTCATTGTCGGTCAATTCGGCCTTGGCCGCGTCAACTTCGGAAATCCAGACGACCGGTCCGCCGCGATTGAGCGTCAGCATCATCAGGTTGTCCGAATAGGTCGAATGGATGCCCCATTTCTGATGCGGCGTGATGAAGTTCAGCACCACTTGCGGCTTGCCGTTCGACTTGGCTTCAATGACAGGATTGATGGACTTGGTATCGATCGGCGGACGATAGACGCAGAACCCCTCGCCGAATGCCCGCATCCACAAATGATCCTGATAGAGCTGCTGGCGTCCGGAAATGGTTCTCCAGGGGATCAGCTCATGCACATTCGTGTAGCCGGCATTGTAACACACCTTTTCCGACTCGATCCCCGACCAAGTCGGCGAAGAGATGATCTTGCGCGGCTGTGCGACGACATCCCGGAAGCGGATCTTCTCATCCTCTTTCGGCAGAGCCAGATGGCTGTGATCGCGGCCAGTGTTTTTCGACAGCGCCTCCCAGGCCTTGACCGCAACCTCGCCGTTGGTTTCGGGGGCCAGCGACAGGATCACTTCGGTCGCATCGATATCGGTTTCGATTTTCGGCCTGCCTTGTGATACGCCTTCTTCAGTAACCCTGCCGTTCAGGTTCCCAAGCAACTCGACCTCATGTTCGGTGTTCCATGAAATGCCCTTGCCGCCATTGCCGAGTGTATCCATCAACGGTCCAAGCGCCGTAAACCGTTTGTAGAGGTTGGGGTAATCGCGCTCGACGACGGCCACCGCCGGCATGGTCTTGCCGGGCAATGGTTCGATCTCGCCCCTCTTCCAGTCCTTGACGTCAAAAGGTTGAGCGAGCTCACCAGGCGTGTCGTGCAGGATTGGAACCAGGACCACGTCCTTTTCCACACCCAGAACTTCGGGCGCGACCTCGGAGAACTTTTCTGCAATACCCTTGAAAATGTCCCAGTCGGACCGGGCTTCCCAGGCCGGATCGGCCGCTGCTGTCAGCGGATGGATGAACGGATGCATGTCGGAGGTATTGAGATCGTTCTTCTCGTACCAGGTGGCGGTCGGCAGGACGATGTCGGAATAGACGCATGTCGTCGACATGCGGAAATCGAGTGTTACCAGCAGATCGAGTTTTCCTTCAGGCGCTTCGTCGTGCCAGATGGCTTCTTGTGCCCGCTGCCGTCCCTCGTCACCCAGATCCTTGCCAAGCACACCATGCGAGGTGCCGAGTAGATGTTTGAGGAAATATTCGTGCCCCTTGCCTGATGATCCGAGAAGATTGGAACGCCAGACGAACAGGTTGCGCGGCCAGTTTGCCTCATCATCGGGATCTTCGCAGGACATCTGCAGCCCACCGGATTTCAGCTGCTCCGCAACATAGTCCTTTGGATCCTTCTTGGCCTTCGCGGCGGCCGCCGCAATCGACAACGGATTGCTTTTCAATTGTGGCGCCGAAGGCAACCAGCCCATCCGCTCGGCACGAATATTGTAGTCGATGAGCGTGCCGTCCCACGGCCCTTCCGGAGCAGTCGGCGACAGGATTTCATCAACTTTCAGGCTCTCATAGCGCCACTGATCGGTATGGGCGTAAAAGAACGATGTCGAATTCATCTGCCGGGGTGGACGATTCCAGTCGAGCCCGAAGGCAAGTGGAAGCCAGCCGGTCTGCGGGCGCAGTTTTTCCTGCCCGACATAGTGGCTCCAGCCACCGCCGGACTGTCCGACGCAACCGCACATCACCAGGAGATTGATGATCCCCCGATAATTCATATCCATATGGTACCAATGGTTCAGTCCGGCACCGAGGATGACCATGGACCGGCCATTGGTCTTTTCGGCATTGTCGGCAAAGGCCCGGGCAACCTCGATGATCTGCTCGCGCGGCACGCCGGTGACCTTTTCCGCCCAGGCCGGTGTATAGGGCAGATCATCATCATAGGATTTGGCCGAATTGCCGTCCTTGAGGCCACGGTCGAGGCCGTAATTGGCGACAAACAGGTCGAACACCGTCGCTACCAGCGTATCGCCTTCCGCAAGCTTGATTTTTCTCGCCGGTACCGAACGGATCAGCACGCTGTCATGATCCGTGCCCTCGAAATGATCATGTTCACGATTGCCGAAATAGGGGAACGCAACGGATGCGACCGCGTCATGGTCGTCATCCAGAATCAGGCTGACGGTCAGGTCGACATCGGCGCCCTTGGCATTCTTGGATTCCAGGTTCCATTTGCCCTCTTCACCCCAGCGGAAACCAATCGATCCAAGCGGCACAACCGGCTTCTTGCTGTTGCCGTCAATGGCAACTGTCTTCCATTCGGTGTTGTTTTTCTCGCCAAGCCCGCCCTTGAAGTCGGAGGAGCGGATCAGCCGTTCGGGGATAAAGTGACCGTCCTTTTCGACCAGTCGCACCAGCATCGGCATGTCGGTGTAA
>JAJFHT010000392.1 GCA_021775495.1 Hyphomicrobiales bacterium
GTTGTTCCAATGAGCACAACTCAACCAATTTTGCCGACGAAGACGGGTTGGATTTCACCAGCCGAAGTCCCCGGACCCTCGCGATCAACCATCACGTCGGCGAATGGCAAACGGCTGGTCCTCAATGAATTGTATTAGAAAGGGAGCAACAAAATGAGAAATAAGTCAGCTTGGTTTGAATTACCTTCGGGAGCCATGGGCCTTGTGCTCGGCATCGCGGCGTCACTGGCCCTTGGGTCGTCATTCTCGACGGCGTCAGCAGATGAGAATTCAATTCGCATCGGAATGTTGGAGTCCCTGACGGGAGGCGCCGCCCCATACGGCGTTCCGGGGGCCCGGGGCACTATTCTGGCATTTGAGGAAGCCAATGCCGCCGGTGGCATCGAGATTGGCGGAAAGAAGGTCAAACTCGAAGTTGTAGGCGGCGAACTGGGTTCCGACGGCGGTCTGGACCCGGCCAAAGCCATCGCGACGCTTAAAAAGCTGGTTTATGACGACCAGGTGTTGATGGTCAAAGGGCCGACGACGTCAACGATCGCCGAAGCGACGTTCAACTACCTGAGGGAACTTGATTCGGACGGCAATGGTTTGGTTGTTCATTCATCATCTGCCGGTGCTCCGGGTCTTGGGGAGATCAGCAAATGGGGCTTCCGCAACTCATTCGCCGAATCCTATGCCCTCGGATTCCTTGCGGAAAATGTCGCAACCCAAACCGGTGCAAAAACCGCGGGGATCTATCATTTGACAGACAACCCGTATTTCCCGGCCATATCGGAATTGATGAAGAACGAACTCACCAAGAGAGGTGTCGAGGTCAAAGCTGTTGTCACCGGCTTGTCCAAGGATTCAGACTTTTCCCGTCAGGTGAATGAGCTACGCTCCGTCGATCCCGATATCGTCTACGTTTCTGCAGACAATCAGCGCGGGATCGGGTTCATGAAAGAAGCCTACCGTCGTGGTCTGAAACCGGACGTGTTCGTCGGTGGTATTTCGCAATTGGTGCCCGACACGATCAAATCCGGTGGCAAAGCGACCGTTGGAATGGTGATGGTTGGATCCTACGACGACAAAGGAAAATCAATCGTCGAATTCGGCAAAAAGTTCAAAGACCGCTGGGGTGATGATATCAACCTGTTCTCCGTCAACGGATATGAAGCCGGGCAACTCATCATTGCCGCGTTGAAAATGTCCGGAATCGAAAACAGTAAGGAATCACTGCAGGCCGATCGTGCAAAGCTACGACAAGCATATGAAAAAGTGTCCATTGAAAGCATCAGCGGTTATTCTGTATCGTTCAATGACGTTCATGATACGCCAAAAGCCGGCGTGATCCTGACAATCAAGGACGGCGCGTTCGGTGCATGGACCCCCGGTCAGTAAGCGCGCATTCTCCATCGGCGCGGAGATGAGCGATGATCGTTCTGGAGTATGCGATAAGCGGCCTGTTGTTCGGGGCCACCTATTCCCTTGTTGCGATCGGATTCACGCTCATCTTCGGTGTCCTCAATCGGTTCAATATCGCGCATGGCGCGACGTTGATGGTGTCAGCATTCGCGGGCGCGACAATCTCAATCCTGTTGGGTGGAGCAGACAGCTATCTCGTATTGATCCTTGCCTTTGTGGGATCGGTCATCGCCGGTGCGATAGTGGGCTTACTGGTTCGGCTGGTGGCGTTTGTTCCGTTGAGAAACGCAGCTGCACTATCGCCTTTTGTAACGAGCGCGGCAGTTGCCCTCATCCTTGAGGAGCTGTTTCTTCACCTCACCCAGCAGGTCCCGATTTATTCCGTCGAAGTGACCGAGTTTCCAAGCCCGTTGGAAAATCTGGCGTTTTTTGTCGGGGATCTGTACATCCGCGGTGCCTATCTGGTGATTTTTGTCGTCGCTCTGGTGATCATGGCGCTGCTGCACTGGTGGCTCAATCATACAAAAAGCGGGCTGGCCATTCGCGCTGTCGAAGAGAATCCGGATGTTGCCTGGCTGCTTGGCATCAATGGTCATCGTGTCGAAATAATGGTGTTTGCCGCGGCTTCCGCAATCGCGGGAGCCGCCGGCTGCCTCATCGGCGTTGCCTACGGCTCCGTCAGCCCGTTCCTCGGCTCCAATCTCCTTCTGGTCAGTTTTGTAGTGCTGGTGCTGGCGGGTATTGGCAGTGTTCGAGGTGCAATGATCTGCGGGCTTTTCGTCGGGGTTATCGAAACCGTTACAGCCGGTACGATTTCTTCTGAGACGAAAGAGGCCGTGTTGTTCATCATCCTCTTTGCCGTTCTTGTGATCCGTCCGCAGGGCATATTCGCCGGTGCGGCATCGACGCGGGATTGACGCATGGCTTATTTGACCGCTCTTTTCGAGATTTCCGGCCTCAACATTCTTTTGGCACTCAGTGTTTTCGCCACTCTCATGGTTGGCCAGTTTTCCCTTGCACAGGTCGGCTTCTGGTCAATCGGTGCCTTCGTCTCGGCAATGCTGACGACGATGTACGGATTTCCGTTGTTTCCAGCGTTGATGATTTCTGGTGTTCTTTGCGCCATAATCGGCATTGCCTTGGGCTATCCCTGCCTGCGGATCAAGGGGATCTACCTGACATTGGCCACGGTCGCCTTTGCGGAAGTTGTCAGGGTCTTTTTCAGCAATCTTCATCACCAGGTCGAAATTGACGGACGGATGGTCGGACCTGCCGGTGCGCTTGGATTTCGCGGTGTCGAGGTAATCGCGGCATGGCCGGAAATATATGCCGTTGTGATCGTTGTGATCGGAATGTTCTTCTGGATCGAGCGATCCAGAATCGGATTGTCCGCCAACGCGATCAGAGAGGACGAGACCGCCGCCGCCGCGATGGGTATCAACGTGGTCCTGGTGAAAGTATCCATGTTCGCATTTGGTGCCGCGGTCGCCGGAATCGGGGGAGGCCTTTATGCGACCTTCTCGTCATTTGTTCTGGCGAGCAATTTCAGCTTCCACCTCGCCCTGATCTCCATTTTCTACGTCGCTGTCGGGGGCATGTATCGCTTCTACGGCCCAATCGTCGGAGCAGTCCTGTTGACCTCGCTACCAGAGGTCTTCCGCTTTGCAGCAGACTATCGGATGATCCTTTACGGCGTTGTCGTGTTGGTTGTGGTTGCAGTGTTTCCCCGCGGTATCGTTGATGAAATCCTTTTTCGCCTGGCCGAAAGGCGCGAACGCATGCGCGTCAGGAACGCCGAAAGCCAATCGTCAGCCGGCCATACCACTGTTGTCAGAAACGAGAGCTGACATGTTTTCGGTATCGCAACTCAGCAAGTCGTTCGGCGGCCTGAAAGCACTGGACCAACTCGACTTTGCTCTTTCGGAAGGAGAGGTCATGGGCCTGATCGGCCCGAACGGTTCCGGAAAGACAACGGCCATCAATGTCATCACCGGCATATTCCCGGTAACGCATGGAAAGGTGAGATTGGACAATCTGGATCTGACGAACAAGCGGTCGGACCAGGTCGCGAAGGCTGGAATTGCTCGCACCTTTCAGAACCTGCGGCTGTTCGGTCGGCACACCGTTCGCGACAATATTCGATCATCTCAAACACTGTTGTGCAAATCGCTGTTTTCAAGATTGAGCGCAATTCCTACATCAGAAGAACGTCAATTGTCGGAAGAAGTTGACGCGCTACTGGATCAGTTTCAGTTGTCCGAGCAGAGTAGACGGACGGCTGATTCATTGTCCTACGGCGAACGTAAGCGGCTGGAAATGGCTCGAGCGCTGGCGATGCGTCCGCGTGTGCTGCTTCTCGATGAGCCAGCTGCAGGAATGAATCCCACGGAGCTCGAATGGCTTGCAACGACAATCTCGCACCTTCGTTCGACCGGGTTGGCAATTGTTCTTGTCGAGCATCACATGAAACTCGTCATGAGTATCTGCGATCAGATCACCGTCTTGAACTTTGGCAGAAAAATCGCCGAGGGAACTCCGAGTGAGGTCTCACAGAATTCGGATGTGATTACGGCATATCTCGGAGAGGCGGACGACGGTGATTGAAATCAGAAACCTCGTCGCAGGATATGGCGCGAACCCAGTTCTTCGGAACGTGGATCTGGAAATCAGACAGGGCGAACTGGTTTCTGTGATCGGCCCGAACGGTGCCGGAAAAACCACATTGTTGCGAACGATATCCGGGCTGGTGCGTCCAAGTTCGGGAGAGGTCACGATGGACGGGCAGGACCTCACCCGGTTGAATCCCGATGAAATCGTGGCTCTGGGTGTCGTCCACGTTCCGGAAGGACGGATGGTTTTGACGCGGATGACCGTCAAAGAAAACCTCATGATCGGAGCCTTCAAGCGCAGCGATAATGGCGCGGTCAAACGCGACCTTGATCGGGCAATGGGCATGTTTCCGATTCTCGGTGAACGCATCGGTCAGATGGCCGGAACCTTGAGCGGCGGAGAGCAGCAGATGCTGGCGATTGCCCGAGGCCTGATGGGCGCACCAAGATTGCTCATGCTGGATGAGCCTTCGCTTGGAATTGCTCCAATCATCGTCAGTAACATTTTCAAGGTCATCAAGGAAATTCAGGCGGCGGGCGTCACAATTCTGATGGTCGAGCAGAATGCAACCAAGGCGCTAGCGGCGGCTGATCGCGCCTATGCGTTGGACCTCGGATCGGTCACCGCCAGTGGACCGGCAGATGCCCTGCTCAAGGACGAACGCGTTCGGCAGGCCTATCTGGGGTTGTGAAGGCCTGGTAGCCAAGGCAAACGCCCTTCGTCTGCCCCGTTCACCCGGCAAATTTGTAGGATGGCAGCCCTTTGATCCCGGGACGGCAGCGAAACAGGAATCCTGCCTCCGGCTCATGCGGATTTCCGTCATCATGAAGGCTGAAGTCGGCGGTGGTAATGTAAAGATCTTCCAGATCGGGTCCGCCAAAATTGCAACTCGTTACCCTTGCGACCGGCAGCGAAACCACGCCGATCCACGCACCCTCGGGGCTATACCGTCTGACCTGACCGCCATTGAAAAGAGCGACCCAGACGCACCCTTCGGCATCAACCGTCAGGCCGTCTGGTAGTCCGACTTCGCGATCGATTTCGACGAAACGCCGGCGATTGGACACGAGCCCTGCCTCGATATCGTAGTCGAAGACATCAACGCCGCGCGACAATGTATCATTGAAGTAAACCAGCCTCTCGTCCGGGCTCCATGCAATCCCGTTCGATACCCGGATCCCCTCAACGGCCGGCGTGAGCGAGAGGTCGGTATCGATGCGGTACAGGGTACCGGCGTCCCGTTCGAAATGAACGGAAAATGTTCCGCTCCAGAGCCTGCCCCTTGAATCGCACTTTCCATCGTTCATCCGGTTGTTGGGCAGGTCGCCCTCGATCGGAACCAGAAGCGCAACGTCACCTGAATCCTGACCAACCGAGAGCAGGCCGTCGACCGACGAAGCGACAAAGCCGCCGCTCGCGCGTGGAATGGCAACACCGATCGTGCTGCCGACATCGATGGTGGATATGCAATTCTGTCCGGGATCCAGGCGGTAAATGCGGCCGTAGTTGCAATCTACAAAGACACGCGTGTTGGATGCGCCATCCCAGAGCGGGCCCTCGCCCAAATCGGTTTTGAGGTCCAATGCAACTTCCAGGCTATCGGAGTAGTCGACCACCGAAACACCCGCGCTCATGATTCCCCCACAGGTTC
>JAJFHT010000393.1 GCA_021775495.1 Hyphomicrobiales bacterium
ATGTTGATGCTCCGACGGGCAAGATCCACTTCCGCAAGATCGACCATCAATCGACCATGGGCGCATATTTCGGCACCACCACGGAGAAAGACGGCAAGGGCATGATGATCGACTGGAGTTACAAGGAAGGCGCGGATTTCCTGCCATCCGACGAAGAAGTCAGGGCCATGCGGCCAGCTTCGAACTGATTGCTCCAATCCTGGGCGGTGGACCGGTCTGTTCTATCCACCGCCATCCATAATGACAAGATTGTTTGTGGTTCCGGCACCGCCCCTGGTGCCGGAGGTCTTTTGCGGAATGCTGGTGGCGGACCGCACAAATTGACGGGGATACCATGGGTTTCATTGTTGCTCAGTTGCTGACGGGCATGGCCAATGCATCGGCGTTGTTTCTGGTTGCGTCAGGCCTGTCGATCATATTCGGCGTCACCCGGGTGGTGAATTTTGCCCATGGTTCATTTTACATGCTGGGGGCTTTCGTTGCTTACTCGGCGATGCAGGTCCTGCCGGGATTTATCGGGTTCTGGGCCAGCATTCTTTTGGCGGGTTTAGCAGTTGGTCTGATTGGTCTGATTGTCGAGGTCTGTGTCCTCAAGCCGATCTACAAATCGCCCGAATTGTATCAGCTTGTGGCGACGTTCGGAGTCATTCTTGTCATCCAGGATCTGGCTCTGCTCGTCTGGGGCCCGGAAGACCTGATCGGCAAGCGCGCGCCCGGATTTGAAGGAGTGGTGATGATCCTCGGTGAACGGGTGCCGGCATATGATCTGGTGCTGATCGCCTTTGCCGTGATCGTCCTTTGCGCGTTGTGGTACCTGTTCAACCGGACCCGCGCCGGCGTGCTGGTCAGGGCCGCGACCCAGGACCGCGAAATGGTGTCGGCATTGGGTGTCAACCAGTCGATTCTGTTCACGGCTGTGTTCTTTTTGGGGTCCTTTCTTGCAGGCATCGGCGGTGCGGCGCAATTGCCGAAAGGTGGCGCCGACCTGCTGATGGATTTCAATATTCTTGCCGCGGTGTTCGTCGTGGTGGTGATCGGCGGCATGGGATCGATCATCGGTGCGTTCGTCGCCGCTATGCTGATTTCGATTTTGCAGGTTTTTGGCGTGCATCTGTTGCCGCAAAGCACCCTGGTGCTGATGTTCGTTGTCATGGCTGTGGTGCTGGTGTTCCGACCGTGGGGCCTGTTTGGACGAGAGGAACAGGCTGGCGAACATGGCGGCGCCGGCCCGCCGCAGGAACCGTTACGTGAGTTGAGCGGCAGGGGACGGCTGGTCGTGGCCGCGGTGATCGGCGCTCTTGCGCTGGTTCCGGTTTTCGGCGGGCAATTCGGAACGGTGCTGTTCGCCGATGTGATAATCTTTTGCCTGTTCGCGGCCAGCCTGCATTACATCCTGGGGATCGGCGGTCTGGTCTCGTTCGGCCATGCCGCATTTTACGGCGGAGGTGCCTATACGGCTGCGCTGCTTGTTCAATATGCCGGTACTCCGATGGAACTGGCGCTGCTGTTGGCGCCGCTCGGCGCCGGCTTTGCAGCAATGATCATCGGCTGGTTTTGCGTCAGACTATCGGGTGTCTACTTTGCCATGCTCACCCTGGCGTTTGCCCAGGTATTGTGGTCGATCGTTTTCCAGTGGACCGATCTGACCGGAGGCGATGATGGCATTCTCGGCGTCTGGCCGTCGCAATGGGCCAGTGACCCGGTGGTTTATTATTATCTTGTTCTGGTTCTGGGAACCGGTGGAGTGCTGTTGTTGAGAGCGATGGCACACACGCCATTTGGATATGCCCTTCGTGGAGCACGCGATTCCGCGTTGCGCAGCGAGGCGATCGGCATGAATGTCCAGTTCATTCAATGGATGTCGTTCGTCTTTGCAGGCGCGATGGCGGGTCTGGCCGGCGGACTGTTTGTTTTTGCCAAAGGCAGCGTGTTTCCGACTGAACTGGAAATCGCCAAATCATTTGATGCGCTGATCATGGTTTTTCTCGGCGGGGTTCAATCACTCAGTGGGCCGATCGCCGGTGCATCCGTGTTCACATTGTTGCAGGATCTGCTGTCCCGATTTGAGTATTGGCGATTATGCCTGGGCCTGCTGATCATCGCGATCGTCATTCTGTTCCCCGGCGGGATTGCAGGGGCCGGCAACTGGATGCGATCGCGCTTTAGCCGGGCGGAGGTTTCGTCATGAGTTTTCTTCAGGTTCGCAATCTGGCGAAGTCCTTTGGCGGCGTGCAGGCTGTCGCCGACGTGTCCTTTGATCTCGGAAAGGGCGAATTGCTGGCTCTGATCGGGCCGAACGGTGCCGGTAAATCGACGTGCTTCAATCTGCTTTACGGCAATCTGCGGCCAGATTCGGGATCGGTAAAGCTGGATGGACTGGAACTGATTGGCCTCAAACCACGCCGTATCTGGCGGCATGGAGTGGGGCGGACCTTTCAAATCACAGCCACATACGGATCGATGAGCGTGGTGGAGAACGTCCAGATGGCACTCATCTCCGACGCCGGGCAGAGTATTCGCGCTTACGGCCGGGCCAGCAACCTGCACCGCGACAAAGCACTGTCTTTGCTGGACCTCGTCGGTATGGCCGATCAGGCAGACCGCGCGACCAATGTTCTGGCCTATGGCGACCTGAAACGGCTGGAACTTGCGATTGCGCTGGCGCATGACCCCAAACTCATGCTCATGGACGAGCCAACCGCCGGCATGGCGCCGCGTGAGCGGCTGGCCCTGATGGCGTTGACGGCAAATATCGTGGCTGACCGGGGGGTTGCAGTGCTGTTCACCGAGCATGACATGGATGTGGTGTTTGAACACGCGCACCGCGCGCTGGTGCTTAATCGAGGGAAACTGCTTGCCGAAGGCAGCGTCGATGAAGTGCGGGCGAATGCGGCAGTGCAGGAAGTTTATCTCGGGGGCGGTACGACCTTTGGCGAGGGTGGTGCGTGACAATGCTGGAACTGGCGAACATCAACACGTATTACGGCAGCGCGCATATTCTTCATGACGTGTCGCTGGAAATCGGTAGCGGTGAAGTTGTGGCCCTGCTCGGGCGCAATGGCGCCGGCAAGAGCACGACGATGAAATCGATCATCGGACTGGTACGCCCCGCATCTGGATCGGTGCGTTTTTCCGGCCGGGAAATCGGCGGCATGCCGCCCTATGAAATCTGTCGCAACGGTATCGGATATGTGCCGGAAGAACGTCGGATTTTCAGCGACCTGACGGTGTTTGAAAATCTCGAAGTGGGGCGGCGTCCGGCACGCAGTGATGCACCGTCATGGACAGTCGAGCGATTGTGTGAGTTGTTTCCCAATCTTGCAGAACGGCGGGCGAACCGCGGAGGTCAACTCAGTGGCGGTGAGCAACAGATGCTGACGATCGCCCGCACACTGATGGGCAATCCGAAGATGATTCTTCTTGATGAACCATCGGAAGGCATTGCGCCGGTGATCGTCGAGCAAATGGCGCGGACCATTCAGGAGTTGAAGCGTGAGGGGCTTACAGTTCTGCTTTCTGAACAGAATCTTCACTTCGCAAAACTGGTGTCCGACCGGGCGTTCATCATCGAAAGCGGTACTATGCGCTATTCCGGCACAATGGCTGAATTGTCAGACCAACCTGACATTCGCGAAAAATATCTGGCAATGTGACGCATATGGCAAATGACAAACAATACCGTCTCGATGAGCAGATCGGCTTTCTCCTGCGGCAGGCTTCACAGCGTCATGCAACAATATTTTCCGACACGATGCCGGCGGATCTGACGGCGATGCAGTTCGCCGCCATGGCGAAGCTGGCGGAAGCCGGCGAGTGCTCGCAAAACCGGCTCGGCCGCCAGGTATCCATGGATGCGGCGACTATAAAGGGGGTGATCGACCGATTGACCAAAAGGGGCCTGGTGAAAGTCAGTCCCGATCCCGTCGACCGCCGTCGTCTCAACGTTGCGTTGACTGAAACCGGTGCGGAGACGATCGCATCGGTGATCGATGCCGCCAGATCCATCACTGAATCGACGCTTGAACCTCTGAGTCAACAGGAACGCACTACGATGTTGAAATTGCTGCGGAAAATTGGTTGACCTGAATCTTTCGTTTCGGGATAGACTGGTCGGTGGAACTCGCGGTGACAAAACAGGAGAATTAGGAAGCCGGTTCACGGCGCCGCCGAGAAGGGGA
>JAJFHT010000394.1 GCA_021775495.1 Hyphomicrobiales bacterium
CCGACGGGTTCGACATTTCCAGAGGCGACGATGTTTTGCGGATCTGCTATCCGCAATCATTGCAAACTGCGGACGAACTGCGCGCCGTGCTGGCAGCGATGACGGCAGAGGCCCGTGGCGAAGATTGAGAACCTGCAGGTCCGAACCGAGGCCATTGATGATCCCGACGATCCACGCATAGCCGCCTATCGCGATATCAGAGAGCGCGACCTTGCAGGCCGCGCCGGCCGCTTCGTCGCGGAGGGCAAGGTTGTGCTGAACGTTTTGCTGGAAAGCCGGTTTGAAACCGAATCCGTTCTTGTTCTGGAGAACCGGCTACCCGGACTCCTGCCCGCACTGCAAAATGCACCCGCAACGGTTCCGATCTATGTTGCCGGGCGCGACGTGATGGATGCCGTGGCCGGATTCCCCATCCATCGCGGCATCCTGGCGATCGGCAAACGGCGGGACGATTCAAACCCGGGGGATCTGCTCGGCCGGATTGGCGAGCATGCCACCGTGATCGCCCTGATCGGCATTTCCAATCATGACAATATCGGAGCGATCTTCCGCAATGCGGCGGCTTTCGATGTGTCCGCCGTCCTGATGGATTCGACCTGCTGCGATCCGCTTTATCGCAAGGCAATACGCGTTTCAGTCGGTGCGGCGTTGAAAGTACCGTTTGCGCGTGTCGAAGATGGCTGTCAAATGATGGAGCTTCTTCGCAGCCAACAGTTTGAAGCACTGGCTCTTACCCCAGGCGCCGAGAAGGATATTGCCGAAATCCCCCATCCAGGTCGTCTGGCGCTAATGCTTGGCGCAGAAGGAACCGGTCTTCCCAGCGACATCCTTCAACATGCCAAACCGGCACGGATTTCAATGTCGGCCGGTCTCGATAGCCTCAATGTTGCCACCGCGGGCGCGATCGCCCTTCACCATTTTTTCAAGCCAGATAACGCCGCCAATCGCTGACTTCAGGCACAGCCGCCGATAATACCAATTAACTCACTGTTAAGGTTAACAAAATACTATTTTTTTGCTGGACGACACCGTTCATGCCGCTGAACGGGGCGAGCTTTGTTGCACGTGGGAAGCAAACATTCAGGGACTGTTTCCCTAATTGCATCCATCGTCCTCGGTGGGCTGCTGACTGTCGGGTGCGCTTCAAAAAATCAGCTCAATCAACCTGTTTCGAATATCACGACAGCAAGCATCGTTCATGAAAATCCTGATGTCGAAGCCGCGGATGCGCGTGTCGAACAGGCATTGGCTTCGCGAGATCGCGCTAATGTCGATCTGTTGCCTGACCTGAATTTGGGCATGGATCTCACAAACAACTCGTCATCGGCATCATCCCGTTCCAACACCGCGAATGCTTCATCAAACCATCTCTCGCTCTCTATCCCGATTTCCGATGTTCTGACGAACGTGCGATTGGCCAATGGCGCCGAGGCCGGTATCAGTGCGGCAGTGAGCGGGTACAATGGAACGATGCAGTCGGCATTGTTGGCGACAGTGGACTCGGAAGCCGATACGCTTCAGACTGCGGCGGTCGTAAGGGAGCGCCAGATTGAGCTGCGGGACCTGCAGGCATTTCATTCCGTCTCCAAAAAACGCCAAATTGCCGGATTGATATCCAAGGCAGATCTTCATCAGATCAGCCTTTCTGTCGCAAACTCCCGGGCCAGCCTCAGCGTATCGGTAGCCGAGCGCGATGCAGCCCTCGCCAGAAGCAACGCTCTGCGTGGCGGCAAGCCGGGCATCGATGTCGGTATCTCGAAGCTTCAATCACACATCCCAACCAGTCAGCAGGAAGCGCTATCCACAGCATTGCAGAACAATCCTCAGTTGGAGGAGTTCGCATGGCGTCTGACCGAAGCAAAACACAAGGTTGAAGCCACCAGATACAAATACCTCCCCAAAGCGGTGGTCTCGGTTTCCGGCAATCAGTATCTGAACGATAATCAGAGCAACAACGACACCGACGTCAATTTCAAATTCAGTTTGAACATCCCCTTGAAATCCTCACTTGCGACACGCTCCGAAATTCGTGTCGAGAAAGCCAAGTACAAAGAAATCGACCGTTTGGGCCGCGCGAGCACGCGGGACGTTTCGGTTCAAACCGAAGTTGCCTGGCGCAACTACATTGCTGCGAAAGAAGCAGCCCGGCTTTACGAACAAAGTGTCGCGGCAGCACAACTGGCATTTGCCGGCGTCAGGAAAGCAAATGCAATTGGCGCCAAGCTACCGGCAGATCAGCTCGATGCCCGTTCCGATTTGACCCAGGCGAAAATCAATCTGATCAACGCAAGATTTCGCCGTTTGAAGCAAGCCCACGCGCTGCTGGCGCACATGGGTGTGATCTCGAATGCATACGGATTGGACCGAATGGCATACGTCAACTCTCCCGCACGGAACAGTCGACACAATGATGCCGCAACTTTGAACCGTTCGAGATAACTCACGACGAAGCGACCAGTTGGCGTTGCCTGCAACGGTCACACCATTTTTGCTTGCTCGGCAACGCTTCTGCGTTCAACTTTGGCGGCTATCACCGGTATGGTCGCCGCATCACGTTTACTGAGCCAACTTTATATACACACCCGCCAATTGCCTGAACCATCGGAGGTTCCGGGCTGAATTAGCGGAGAATTAACCTAAAAAGCATATTGTTTTCGGGTGCGGGTCGGTGATCCGCGGCGTTGGATTGGGTGTAACAATGCGTTTGGTGGCACAACTCAGAGAAATATATGGTGGCGAGGGCCCCTATATCTTTCTGGCCTCATTGGTCGCCAATACGCTGTCTCTGGCGCTGCCGCTGATATTCATACAAATCTATGACCGGGTCATTCCTGCGCAAAATTACGCCACGCTTGGCGTCCTGGCGATGGGGCTTGTCGTGGCGGCAATTGCCGAGCTATTCGTTCGAACCGCGCGGGCTCGAATGATGAGCGTTGTCGGAACCAGATACGAATTCAACACCATGAACGCGGCGTTTCGGCAATATTTGTCGGCCGATCTGCGTGCTGTCTCGGCAGAGCCAACGGGCAAACACATCGACCGGATCACCGCCATCGACAAGATACGCGAATACCGTAGCGGTGATTCCGCGACTGCATTTCTGGATCTGCCGTTTGCGATTGTTTTTCTCGGAGTAGTGGCATGGATTGCACCGCTCATTGCCGGTGCGCTGATTGCGCTGATCATTGTCGCAGCGCTGACATCGTGGCTAGTCTCAAGACAGGCACGCATCTTCGATGAAAAGCATGCGGAACTTGAAGGACGCCGCCATTCTTTCCTGATCGAGGTTCTTGGTGGCATGGATTCCATCAAGAGCCTTGGAATCGGACCATTCATGGTGCGCAGATACGAGCGTATGAAGGGCACAAGTGCGAACTACAGCCGTGATGTCATTTCCATTTCACACTTTGCCCAGGGGATTGTCGGTGTCTTCTCTCAAACGGCCCCGATCGTTGCGGGATGCGCTGGAGCAGTGCTTTTTATCAACAATCAGCTGACCGTTGGCGCACTTGCGGCAGTAACTCTCATGGCTGGCCGTATTGTTTCACCTGTATTGCGTCTTGAATCTCTATTGGTGGGGAGCCAGAACACCAAGCGGTACGAGGGTGATGTCAAAGCAATCATGTCATTGCCGCAACATCAGAGCGGTGTCGCAACCGTAGACAAAATTGATGAGGTTACTCTCGAAGACATTGAGTATCGTGTGGACGGGGGATCAAACCCGATCCTCAGCAATGTCAGCCTGTCTTTCCGCCGCGGAGAAATCATCGGCATATGCGGTGCGCAAGGAACGGGCAAGTCAGTTTTGCTGTCCTTGCTTGCCGGCAAGCTGACGCCGACAGCGGGCGGTATTTACATCAATGGCAAAGACTATGGCGAAATTGATTATTGGTCGCTTCGAAAGCAGATAGCTTATCTGCCGCAGAAACATACATTGCTCGATGGCACGATCATTGAGAATCTCACCAGGTTCGACAAGGCCAGATATTCCGAAGAGGCAATGCAGATTGCCCATGAACTCGGCCTTGATGAATATTTTGCGCATCACCAGAAGGGATTGGCGGCAAGAATCCAGGCAGGCGTGGGGAGCGGCCTTTCTGCAACCGTGCTCGACAGCGTAGCGCTGGTCGCCGAACTTCTCGGGAAACCCGAGCTCATTCTTTTTGACGAAGCCAATGAATCCCTGGACAGCGCAACCGACAAGAAGCTCCTCCGGCTGCTCCACAACAGGCGCGGGGATTCCGCCATCGTCATCGCATCCAACCGGAAACGCTATCATGCCGTCTGTGACCGCGTGTTTCGTCTAACCGACGGGCACCTGGTTGAAATGCAATCAAATCCAGCCCTTGGATCCGACCAATCTTCAGGCGCCGCTCGCCGTAAAACCGGTGAGCAGCGATGAGCACGTTGGACACCTCCATTGAGGGTGAAGTCCCCTCCGACAGCACTGTTCACGCCATGCGGGAGCGCATCAGCGCCGCATTTGGCTATGGAGGGGTTGTCGAACACGACGAGATTCTGGAGCGATTGCGTGACCGATTGATCTCCGGTGAACTCGGTGGGAAAAGACTCGAACCGGCAACCGTCGATGCGCTTCTTCACATAGTCGACAGTCATGGCTGGATTCCGTCGGTTGCTCATTTTGCTCAAGCGCTGCCGCATTTTCCTGAGCGTTTCGGCCTGGATGAGATTCGGGACACATGTGCAAGACTCGGTCTGGGCAGCGAAATCAAGCGAACCAGTCCGGCTTCGATAGCACCGGACCTGCTTCCTGCACTCTTCGAATACAATAATGAAATCCGGATAATTGACAAAGACAGCGACGGATCCCCCATCCTGCTATCGCCGGAAAACGGACAGCGGGAACCGATTCCGACAGACGCTGAAACCATTCGTGCCGTATTGTTTCATCCGCAAGAGGATCGAGCATTGGCCCAAGACGGCGAATCGTCGTTCTGGGCATTGATGGACCGGTTTCGCAGTCATTTGTCGATGCTGCTACTGGTAACTTTCCTCATCAACGCCATGATGATCCTGTCATCATTCGCCGTGATGGGAATATACGATTGGGTCTTGCCAAGCAGCGCGATCGACACCCTTATCGCAATGGTTGTCGGAACCGGCCTGATTATTGTCCTAGAGATCGGTTTTCGGAAGCTGCGGGCGGACCTGATTGGTAATCTTGCAGGGCGGATCGATTATCTGGTCAGCTGCATGGTTTTCGAGAAACTGCTTTCACTGCCTTATCAGATGATCGCGAGTTCTCCGATCAGCGCACAGATATCGAGCATGAAGCAGTTCGAGAATTTTCGTGACCTGGTTGGTGGGCCACTTGTCGTGCTCACACTCGATGCTCCATTCGTCGGTTTGCTGGTACTGTTGCTGTTCGCGATTGGTGGCCCGATAGGCTTCATTGCCGTGGGATTGATCGGTGTCTATGCGATAATCGCGCTGTTTTTTGTGCCTTATCTTAAGATCTGGACCAGGCAGACCGCCCGAACACGTTCGGAACAATACAACTTCATGCTCAGCACCCTGTCGAAGCTGCCAGCGATCCGCGACCTGCGTTGTGAAAATGTGTGGTTCGACCGGTTGGAAAAACTGATGGCGGATACCGGGATTGCCAAATTGCGCGTTCAGGAGGCCAATCGCCTCCTGTCCACAGGATCGTCCCTGATAATGAATATCGCAGGAGGCATGACAGTCATACTGGGCGCCATGCGGGTAATGGAAGGCGCCATGACGGTTGGCGGGCTTGTATTTGTCACGATATTGATCTGGCGAGTGATCGCACCGATCCAGCAGGGCTTCCTTCTTCTGATACGGTTTTCCGAAATTGTGAATTCGATCACGCAATTTGACCGATTCATGAAACTGCAGGGGGAAGACGAGGACGAATTTCACCCACAGCTGAAGCGCTTCAACGGTAAAATTGAAATCGATCGCCTGTCATTTCGCTATCAGGGCGCAGCCGAAGCGACATTGATCAATACCAGCCTGACGGTTCAGCCTGGAGAGGTGGTTGCGATCGCCGGTCATTCCGGCTGCGGAAAGTCCAGCATTCTGAAGCTGATCCTCAACCTCTATCATCCGCAATCCGGCTCGGTACGCGTCGACGGAACGAATGTGCGGCAAATTCCCGCGAATGAACTTCGTGCCAATATCGGATATTTGCAGCAACATCCACGCGTGTTTCACGGCACCGTCGCGCAGAATCTGCGTCTTTGTGCGCCGGGGGCGAGCAATGAAGAGCTTCATGCCGTAACCCGCGATCTCGGTATCTACGACTACATCATGTCTCTGCCGAACGGTTTTGACACAAGGCTGAATGAAGCCAACCAGTTTACCATGCCCGGTGCTTTCAGCCAGTCGCTCGGCCTTGCATTGGCCGTACTGCGCCGGCTCAATATTATCCTCCTGGATGAACCACCACAGGAACACGAAGCCAACGTCGATGATATTTTCGCGCGCTTCGTCGAAAGTTGCCGCGGCAACACCACCATTCTGATGACCACGAACCACCCACACTATCTGCGTCTTGCTGACCGGGTTTTTGTGCTTGAAGGTGGGCAACTGATGGAGGCCAATGTTGGAAAATCTGCGGCCTAAGCCATCGGAAATATTGATACCCTCAGCAATCTGGGCACTTTTAACAGCCAAGCGCGGGCACGCTTCGGCTGCCTTCGTCCTCCCTCCAACTTCGATTATCGGAGGGTCATGATGCGACAAGCAGGCAAAAAGGCTGATCGCCGATCGCCCGATGAACTCTTTGGCAGAAATACGAACAATATTTCAACAAGTTATCTTCTTGGCGAAGCCGGCCCGACTCGTGTGGCCAAAGCGACCACCCTGCTGAGCGCCGCTGCGTTAACCGGATTTCTGATTTGGGCAAGCTCCACACCGGTGCATGAAGTTGTAACCGGCGCCGGTACAATACTGCCTGAAGGTTTTATCCAACAAGTTCAACACCTTGAGGGCGGAATCATCACCAAACTCAATGTTTCCACCGGAGACCGCGTCAAAACGGGTTCGGTAATTGCCATACTTGACTCAACCATAAATGCCGCAGAATTGGCCAAGGCAAATGCGCAACTTGAGACGACCCGGTTGTCCATTCACCGATTGATGCAAACCTCGAAATCCGCCGACAAGGACACAAAACTCGATTTCACCAGTGACCTGTCCGACATAGCCGACAGTCAGAAGCGGGCATTGACGGGGACACTTGAAAACCAAAAAGCCCAAATCAAGGTCATCAACACAGAGATATCGCTGGCAACATACGAGATCGAAGGTCTTGAGCTTCAACTGAAAAAGAGCGTGCAGGAACTTGAGATTATCAGCAGACAGGATGGCGAATATCAGTCTGCTTATGAGGCGGGCGCCGTCAGCCGGCGTGAGCGCGACGGCATCAGACGCGAAAAGCTCAACCTCGAAACCCAAATCATCAAACTGCGCAACGCAATCAATTTGGCGCGGACAAAGAGGATACGGGGAGAGGCGCAATTGGCTGAACTCGCCTCCAAGTTCAAAATGGAATCTCTTGATCGCATTACCGACCTGGAGGCCGAAAAGGCCAAGACAATTGCCTTAATCGAGCAGCTAAGCGATCGGGTGAGCCGGTTGGAGATTCGTTCTCCGGTTGACGGCATCGTCAATCATGTCAGCGTCAAGGGCCCAGGAGAAGTCCTCGCGCCAGGACAAGTGTTTGCCGATATCGTTCCGGCAGATCGGGTGGCCTATGCCGAGGTTGAAGTTGCAGCGGAAAATATCGGGCAGATTGAAGTGGGTATGCCCGTCAAGATCAAGGTATTGACCTACGATTATGTGCGCCATGGCGGGATCAGCGGTTTCGTGGATGGGATCGCACCCGGCAGCACAATCAAGGAAGATGGAAAACACGTTTTTGTTGTCCGGGTTAAATTGTCGCAAGATCATGTCGGTCCAAAATCGGCCGAATTTATTGTAACTCCGGGCATGACTGTAATCGCCGACATCAAATCCGGATCAAAAAGTATTATGAACTACCTGATCAAACCATTGCGCGTTATATCGGATCGCGCCATGACTGAAAGTTGAATTGATTATCGGGGTTTCAAGTCCTGGTCCGCAATTCTCACAGATCCGCCACTCGCGGTGATTTAAGCCATCATTTACCATATCTGCGCAATTTCAGTTTTATCCATTTTCTGAGCAGTTCCATAAGACTACCCGGCTAAGATTTCTCCTGTGTTTTTAGGGGAGTAGCATCTGTGTCCGACAAGGATGACAAACACGGAAATCCGCCGGCCGCCACCAAAACGCTCGAGGAAAAAAAACTCGAATCGACGACGGCTCAGCCTGATCGCGTCGAAACGCTGCGCAGTTTTCAACCCGGTGTGTTCAACGCCAACGCCGACAGCGCGTCTGCCGGTGCGGTAAGCATGACGACCTTGTTGGGTTTGGTTCGGGATGTTCCGGCAGAAGCTGCAGCGCAACCCCCCGCCGCTCGCCCAACAGATATTGAGACAAATGCCGGTGCGTTTTCCTCGCCTTCCTACACCGCTGCCTCGCGGCTCGCAGCCGATGATCTGGGCGAGTTCAAGGTACCGGCAAAATCCGATGCAAGCACTCCGGCAGGAGATGTTGAACAGCCGACAGCGATCAGTTCTTCCGTCATCGCTGTCACACCAATAGACGACGTTCGCGAAGCCGGAGATGAATCGTTCAATCTCCCTGGTCCAACCAGCGAACGTATCGCAATCGAACCGGTCGACGGCGGTGTTGCGGCTGGAGAGCCGCGTGACCCCGGGCCTTCAAAATCTGAAAGCGTTGACCAGACGACACCCCCGATTGCGGATTC
>JAJFHT010000395.1 GCA_021775495.1 Hyphomicrobiales bacterium
ACGAGATGCGGCAACAGGTGAAAGAACTGTTTCCGCGGCTCGCCGAACGGCACCAATCCAAGATCCGCTATCTGTCCGGAGGAGAGCGGCAGATGGTGTCGATCGCGGTTGGCCTGCTGGCGTTGCCGCGACTTCTGATACTCGATGAGCCGACCCTTGGACTGTCACCCAAACTGCGACTCGAACTCGGCGCCGCAATCGCCAGCATCCGTGAAACCGGCGTGCCCATGCTGATTGTCGATCAGAACATCGAGTTCCTGACCAGTCTGGTGGATCGGCTTTATCTGTTCGGCCACGGATCGATCACCGGTGAAATCGACGGCAAGAACATGCCGAGCCATGAAGAGATCATGGCGACAATGTTCGGAGCTACCCACTGATGGCATTGGACACCCTCATCTTCGTTCTTGTTTCCGGCATTGTCCTCGGCGGGCTCTACGCGCTGATGGCCACCGGCCTTTCGGTGGTCTGGACCACGTTGAATGTCTTCAACTTCGCCCATGGTTCCTTTGTTGCCCTCGGCGCCTACATCGCCTGGCAGGTCGCGCAGCAGGGGACGGGCGCCTGGAGTTTCGTCTTTGGTGCGGGAGCATCCGTGCTGATCATGTTCGGCCTCGGTTTCGTCATGCATTATTGTCTCATCAAGCCGTTCGAGCGAAACCAGAACCTGGTGCTGTTGTCGGTGATCACCACGCTAGCAGCCTCCTCCATCATCGAGAATGGAATCCAACTGGCCTGGGGCCCGCGGGACAAGCAGATCGCCGCGCCGTTGACGGGCAACGTCGAGTTGTTCGGCACCGCCATCGCTGCGCTGGACCTGTTGACGCTTGCAATAGCAATCGCGGCGCTTCTGGCGCTTGCCATGTTTCTGCGCCGGACTTCTACCGGGCGCGCCATGCGCGCAGCAGCACAAAACAGGGAGGCTGCCGAACTGATGGGGTTCCGGGCGGCACGGCTGTTTGCTCTCACGCTCGGGATTTCCGCCGCTACGGCCGCCCTCGCCGGCGTCTTCATCGGTTCGCTGCGGTTCATCAATCCGGCTTTTGGAGCCGATCCCCTGATGAAGTCATTGATCGTCGTCATCCTTGGCGGCGTCGCCCGATTCACCAGCCCAATCTACGCTGCTTTTGTCGTCGGCATTGTTGAATCCTTTTCGGTTTATTTCCTGGGCCTCTACTGGGCGCCCGCCGTGCTGTTCGCCATGATGATCATTGTCTTGCTGGTCAAACCCGAGGGGCTGTTCGGTTTTCGCAGCAGGACGTTGTAGCTGCCATGAAATATGACCCGCCCTTTCATCGAACCAGCGGCCTCGTTCCCGTTCTGATCGTCGCGGTGCTGCTGGGCGCACTGCCGTTCGTCTTCACCGACACCTATATCCGGCACATCCTCATACTGGTGTTTGTCTATGCTGTTCTGGCTTCGAACTGGGACCTCAGCCTGGGATATGGCGGCATCTTCAATTTCGCCCATATGGCGTTCTTTGCCATCGGGCTCTACAGCTACGGCATTGCGGCCAAGGTGCTCGGCATCGATCCATGGCTGTCGGTTCTGCTGGCGCCGCTGCTGGCAATGGCGTTCGCCGCTCTGCTGGCGATCCCTATCCTCCGGCTGGAAGGCATCTATGTCATTCTGGTCACGATTGCGGCAGCACAATTGCTGCTGAAAATCGTTGTCAGCCAATCGGACTATACCGGCGGCACCAGCGGCATGGTTTTGCTGCCGCGCCTAACAGTCGGTGACTACCGGCTGACCAGCGACGGACGGATCGGATATTATTACATCGCATTGTTGCTGCTCGGCGTGTCGACGCTGTTTTTGTACAAGCTCGAAAGATCGGCACTCGGTCGTGCCATCAAGGCGTTGCGGGACAACAAATATTACGCCATTTCGCGCGGTGTTTCGGAAGGGCGCATCAGGCTGATGACGCTGTGCGCCTCGGCGCTTTTTCCCGGTCTGGCTGGCGGTTTCTACGGTTCCTATGTGCGGGTCGCCTCGCCGGATGTGTTTGGGCTCGGGTTTCTGACGATAACCCTGTCCATTCTGCTGGTCGGCGGCGTTTCGACGATCTGGGGGTCGTTGATCGCGGCATTTGCGGTGACCGTGCTGGCAGAAGTGCTGGGTGGTTTTGGTGCCTGGCGCGAAGTCATCATCGCCGCGCTGATCATCGCGGTTGTCGTTGTCTATCCGGGTGGCCTCTACGCCGCTCTGCAGGAATTCCGCAATCTTGCCGACCGGTTGAAGACCAGTGGCATCGCCGCCTATCGCCGTCGCTCGGAAAGCAACCGGCGTGAAAACGAACTCGGGGCCAGCGAACGCATGATCGCTACGCCGCACGGTACGGTTAGCGTCGCCGACACGGCAAAGGGCGAACAGACAATTCTCTTCATCCATGGCAATTCCGCCTGCAAGGAGGTGTTTGCAAATCAGTTCGCCGCGTTCAGGGATCAGTACCGCCTTGTCGCGTTCGACCTTCCGGGTCACGGGGTTTCACCTAATGCACAATCGGAAACAGACTACAGCCTGGAGACCTACGCGCAGATCGCGGCAGATATCGTAGAACAACTCGGCCTCGGTGCGCCCATCGTTTTCGGTTGGTCGCTCGGCGGCTATGTCGCGCTGGAATATGCAGCGCAGGGCCACCCGTTGTCGGCTCTTGCGATTTGCGGCACCTCGCCAATCGGCATATTTCCCGACGACATGCCACGCGGTTATATCGCGTCACCGCACATGGAGCTTGCCGGTAAACGATATCTCTCGCCACACGAAAACCGGGTTTATGCGCAAAAGACGGTCGACAGTGACCGGCCGGAGGTCAGGCCCATCCACCAGACCGTCCGGCGTACCGATGGACGAGCGCGGCAACAGGTGTTCTCGCGCCTTAAAACCGTGAACTGGCCGCGGCAGATCGCCTTTCTCCGCAACGAAACGGCTCCGTTTGCGATGATCAACGGGCCAGAGGACCCGTTCATCAATCATGACTATTGCCGGGCGTTCGGATATGGAAACATCTGGACCGGCGAGCCGAAAAACATCGTTGGCGGAGGCCATGCGCCGTTTTTCATTCAGCCCGAAAACTTCAACAAGGCGTTTGGGGAATTCCTAGAGTGGTCAGGAAATTCCTGACTGTTAGACCACTTCATGGTTAGCTTGAAGTGGTCTAAGCTTCCACACCGCCCCAGATGGCTTCCGCTGTTGCCACCACCAGATCCAGCTTGCGGCGCTGATCGTCATAACTCAGCGCGTTGCCTTCCTCCGTCGAAGCAAAACCGCATTGCGGCGCGATACCCAATTGTTCGATTTCGGCGTATCTCGATGCTTCATCGAATTTGCGTTTCAAATCATCGAGCGGCTCCAGGTCACCGGTCTTCGTCGTGATGAAACCCGGCAGAACCCGCTGTCTGCCCTTGCTGAGAAGCCGCAGCGGTTCCAGCCCGCCGGCGCGTTCGGTGTCATACTCCATGAAGAAGATATCGACGCCGGTCTTGTTGAATACCGCATCCGCCGCCGGGTCGTACGCACCTTCGGCCGCGTGGGTCGAGCGGAAATTACCACGGCACATATGCATGCCAATGACCATGTCATCCGGCCGATCCTTGATCGCCTCATGCATCATCCAGGCATAGCGGTCGATCAAGTGATCGGGATCCTGCCCTTCATCCTGTTTCGTCGCGCGGTGTTTGGGATCGCACAGGTAGGCAAAAAAGATATCGTCCATCTGAAGATATCGGCAACCCGCCTCGTAGAATGCCGCGACCGCCTTTTTGTAGGCCGCGGCAATATCGGCAAACAAAGCATCGCTGTCGGAATACTCGGTCGGAGCTATGTCCGAAGGCGCGGTGCGAAAATGACAGCAACTCGGCCCCGGGATTGAAATCTTGGGCATCACGTTCGTGACCGATGCGACATATTTGTAGTGCGCCAGCATCGGGTGATCATCGGGAAAATCGAGCTTGTCGGTGATCACCGGAAAAATCGGCCGCAGTTTTACACCGGCAAACTGAACACCTTCGTCGCGCTCTTCCAGATCGAGGCCGATCAAGCCTCCCATGAAATCATAATGCCAGAACGACCGCCTGTATTCGCCGTCGGTCACGGCCATCAGGCCCGCGTCCTGCTGCATGACGACGGCATCGCGGATTGCCGCATCCTCGATATGTTCGAGCTCTTCGGCGGACAGCGATTTGTCTTCCAAGTGTTTCTTGCGGGCTTCTTTCACCGAATCCGGACGCAACAGGCTTCCGACATGATCGGCTCGAAAGGGTGGCTTTGGGATTGTCATTGCGCATTCACTCCAGCACCGGGAAACCGCCAACCTATACCAATGATCCCTGATTGGAATCCATATGACCGGAGAGGCATTTGAACTTTTCGGGCAAAGGATTCAAAATGGCGAAGACCTGAATTGGGAGACGATTATGAACAGCATTCCGGTGGAATTCATCATTCTGTTCATAATCCTGTCAGCCGGTGTTCTGATCATAGTCGTTCTGACACGCATATTGCCGTCAAATGGCAAATCAGTCCGGAAGGCCACAAAGGCCAGGCTGGATTTCAACAATTTGCTCAGCGAACTGGCTGCCGGGTTGATTGCCGTGGACGGCAAAATAGCGCCGCGGGAAGTCGACACCGCCATCGAGATCGGCAGGGAACTGATGCCGGATTTCGATGAAACCGCATTGAAAACCTACTGTTACGGCAACAAAACGCCGCGAAACCACAAAATCATCGCCAGAGCCTTCGAAACGCGGATCAACCACGATCAAAAACAGCATGTCGTGAAATATCTCATTGCAATCACCACTGCGGACAACGAAATCAGGACAAGCGAAGCGGAACTGATCGACGAAATCTGCGCAATCTGGGGCATTCGGATGAACGGGTAGCCTGCTGGTGTCCGGTTTCGGCCCGGCAAAAGCACAGAATCAGTCTCATATTGCCGGTGGGTTCGACCTCTGTATCAGAGCCTTAAAACTTGAAGCCGTCACCTCGGACTTTTCACAAAGGACAAGATCAACTCCGCGACGTGCTCGCGTCGCTCGTCGAGCCATTTGGAATCCGATATGTCGCGGCCATAGGTTGCCGATAGTGTGTACCGGTTGGACAGATGCAGATAACTCAGCGACAGGATCGAAATGTAGAGCTGAAATGCATCAATCCCACTGCGAAGGCTTCCGCTCTTCACACCGCGATCAAGAATGCTCTCAATGGTGACGATCAGATCAACCGCAGCATTGGCCACCGGCGCGATCTTCTTGATGAACCTGGCACGTTGGGTGTTTTCAACGCCCGCCATGTAGACGAAGTCGGGATTGTTGCGCATGTGGTCGAATGTGAATTCCACCAGCCGCCGGATCGCGTCGAGTGGTTCCAGTTGGGCCAGATTGAGATTTCGCTCTTCGTTGCGAATGCGTGAATAAACACGCTCAAGACAGGCGAGATAGAGATCCTTCTTGCCGCCGAAATAGTGGTACAACATGCGAATATTGCACTTGGCGCGCTTGGCAATGTCTTCGGTCCGGGCACCATATCCCTTGGAACCGAATTCGGTTATTCCAGCCTGAAGTATGCGTTCCTTCGTGGCCGCCGAATCCCTTTTGATCTTGGTTTTTTGCTCACTCAAGAGATGACCGTTTCAGGCTTTGTGCCGTTTAGTGATTCGCCATGTTCGGCAAAGTTGTCACAATTTCGGGAAATAACATCAGCAGCGCAACCAGCACGATCTGGATAATCACGATCGGCAGCGCCGCAAGGTATATTTCCGAAATCTTGAGATGCTGCTGCACACCCTTCATGACGAATAGCAAAACGCCAAATGGCGGAGTGATCCCCGCCAGTTCCAACTGAACGAGGATGAGGATCGAAAACCAGATCGGGTCCACCCCCAGTACAGCGACGATCGGCATGAAAACCGGGATCGACACCAGCATGATCGAGATGGTGTCAATGAAACAGCCAAGCAGCAGCACGATGAACTGCATGAGGATGATCATCATGATCGGCGGCAGGTTCAGATCGCCAACGGCGGAGACCAGTCCGGAGGTTGTCCCGGTTGCCGCAAGCAACTGACTGAATCCAGAAGACCCCACGATCACCATCAGCATCATCGATGTTGTCGTCATGGTTGAAATCAAGGCAGCCTTTACCGCCTGAACCGTCAGGCAGCGGTAGCAGGCGGCCAGGATAATCGTTGCGATTACGCCCATTGCAGCGGATTCCGAAGGCGTGGCAATGCCAAGGAATATTGTGCCGGTCACGACCGCAATCAGACTGAACAATGGTGAAACCGATAACAGAGCCTTCAACTTGACGGAAAGTGTGGTCGGTGCGGCAGTGTAGGGCGGTGCCAGTTCCGGTTGCAGTTTCGCCCGGACGGCAAAATACGCGACATACAGACAGGCCAGAAGAAGGCCAGGCAGGATTCCCGCTAGCAAGAGGTCCGCGATCGATACCTTGGCCAGGGCGCCAAGCAGCACGCCGAGAGCGCTTGGCGGAATCAGCACCGCCAATCCCCCGCCTCCGAGAATGGCACCAACCGACATGACCGGCTTGTATTTTCGCTTGGTCATTTCCGGCACCAGGGTCGAACCCAGCATGGCAACAGAAGCCATGCTGGCTCCGCTCAACGCACCGAACAGCGTGCCCCCGCCAACGGCGGACAACGACAATCGTCCGGGCACCCGGCCGATCCAGTGGTCAACAGCATCAACGGTCCTGGCCGCCAGTCCGGTACGCATGAGCAACTCGCCCATCAGAATGAAAAGCGGGATCGGAATAAGCGCGAACTGGCCGATGGAGGAAAACGAACTTGTGGCCAACAAGGACAGCGATCCCATGCCACCGAGAAAAAAATAAAGCCCGACAATGTTGAGTGTCAGAAAGCCAAACGCCACCGGCATGCCGCTGAGCATCATGATCATCAACAAACCGAAAAACAGCGTCAGATTGCCCGCCCAGCCAATATCCATAGTCAGGAACCTTCGTCGCCGGAAAGGCCGGATTCCTGGCCTGCTGAAGCCGCCGTTCTAAATGCCGCTTCCGGATCGGAGAGACTGAGGTAACGAACCAGACGAATGCAAAAAGCAAAAGTCAGCATCATGCTGCCGAAGGGAATGACGCAATATGGCAGAATTCGCGGGATTCGCCAGATGCGCGGCATCATGACATTTCGATCGAAATATTCGAATGCAGCGATACCTGTGCGCCAAGCCAACACGCCACAGGCAATGATTGCCAAGATGCAGACCACTATCCCGAGCAAACGCTGCAACCGGACCGGCAGAATGTCGACGAGGATTTCGATGCGCACATGACGATCCTGCAACAGGACCCAAGGCGCTGCCAGAAACGTTATCCAGACCAGAGCGTATTCGGACAGGTCAAAGAACCAGGGTGACCCGATGCCAAACAGATTTCGGGCGATCACATCATAGGAAATCCAAAGGCTCATCGCCAATGCCAGGATGGCGGCAAAAGCTGCCAATACGGCGGAGAACCTTTCAAAACCGAGGGTCAGGCGTGCAAAGCTCATTCTTCCCCTCCCCCGATTGATATTGCCTGCGGGTCAGGCCGGAACGCCTCGACCCGCAGAACATGAACCGGTCCGGTCAGCCGAACAGCGGCTGCAGACGGGCGCCGTCTTCCGGGGCGATCTCGTTGATTTTCGCCCAGAGCTTTTCTTCGGTCAAATCGACGAATGTCTTCGCTTCGGCATCGGACAGAGAGACGAATTCAACTCCGGCCTTTTCCATTTCCACGTGTTCGCTGTCGCGCTTTTCCTTGGCCCATTTCGCACCGATGGCATCAGCCGACTTCGACGCCTCCATCAACACATCCTGCAGCGGCTTCGGCAATCCGTTGAACGCATTCGGATTGACAAGCGTTGCCGTACGCAACTGATAGAAGGTCGGCATCATGACGAACTTCGCCTGCTCGTAGAATTTGAAGTCGAGCAGGCCGATATCGGGCCAGCCAAGTCCGTCGACCACACCACGTTCCATCGCCGTATAGGCTTCCGCCGGAGATGTGGTGACCGGTGTCGCACCCAGCGCCTGCAGGATTGGATCGTAGAGCGGAATAGAGCGAATTTTCTTGCCCTTGAAATAGGACAGTTCGCCCGGATTTCCACGAACCTGGAAAACATATCCGACACCACTCAAAGGCACGCCGAGCATCATCACGCCACGCTGTTTCATGACGATATCGGCATAGGCTTCCAGCGCGCCGGAGGCACGCAATTCATCGACGGAGGCGTTGCCGCTGGCAAGTGAAATTGACGAGGGAACGGCGCCGGCGAAATAGGAATTTGCCGAATGGCTCATGTCGAACACACCATTTGCAATCGCTTCAGGCGCATCGAAACCGCCGATGACATCAGAGCCGCCGGCATATTCTATTTCAAGTTCGCCGCCGGACAGTCGATCGACTTCAGCCGCAAGAAAGTCATAGGGTTTGCCCCAGACCGTATTACGATTGATGAACGCGATGTAGCGCAGCTTCTTCTTTTCGGCGCCCAAGGCGGGAGCCTTACCACCGAGAAACGCTGCACCGGCCACAGCACCGGCTGACGCCAACACGCTGCGGCGGGTCATACCCGTGGTTTTTTTGGTTATTCCAATTGTCATGTCTATTCCTCCCTTTTGATTTGGTGTCATTGATCTGTTGGCCGGATCAGCCTGCTGCTTGCGCCTCCAGCGCGGCCTTGACCCGATCAGGGGTAGCCGGAATGTCGCGTACCCGAGCTCCGGTGGCGTTGGCGATTGCGTTGATGATGGCCGGGATCGGCGAAATGCCCGGATGTTCAGCGATGCTCTTGGCACCAAACGGACCGCGTTCCAGCGGATCTTCAACATAAAGCCGCGTGACTTCCGGCGGAATATCTCTTGTGGATGGCAACCCGTACCCCTCCAGCGTTGCGGGATTGTCGGGATGAAACCGTTCTGTCAGCGCAAATCCGATGCCGAAAGCGATTGCTCCATCGATCTGTCCATCGACCGCCAGTGGGTTCACCCGGGTTCCGGGATCAGTGACATTGATGTGGTTGAGCAGCCGAACCTGACCGGTATCGGTGTTGACGTCGAGTTCGATCAATCCGGCATTGTATCCATAGAGGATCGTCGGGGCCTCACCCTTCCAGTCGATCTCGGCTTCACACAGGCTGGATTGTCCGGTCTGTTCGAAATGACGCGCTATCTCACCGAGACTGACACGAATGTCGGGCGCGTCGGAGACCCTAACACCGTCGCCATCGAATTGCAGTTGCGACCGGTCGCGCTGCAGTAGTTCGGCCGCCGCATTGAGTATCTTCGACCCCAATTCCCCTGCCGCTATCTGCACGGCCTTGCCCGGACCGACGGTCGTTACCGAACTGAAGGTGGGAACCGGATAGGGTGCGGCGCCGGTATCACCCAACGTCACCCGCATCTGCGCCATCGAGACGCCTACCGAGTCTGCAGCGATCTGGGCAAATTGCGTCGTCGGCCCCTGCCCCTGCTCAACCGTTCCGGCCATGACATGGATCTTGCCGTTTTCATCAAGCTCGCAGCCGGCGGAGATCTTGGTGTTGAGATAACCGATATTGCGCCAGCCGGCCCCCATTCCGAGCCCCGGTCGCCAGGCTCCCTCGGCGGCAGCGCGGCGTTGCGCCAGCCGGCCCCGCGCCTTGTCGTAGTGGGGACGCAATAGTTCGAGTTCTTTCACCATCGACACATGTTCGGTGAGCGTTTGGCCAAAATGCGTCTTCGAGCCCGACTGGATTGCGTTTTTCATGCGAACATCGAGCGGATCGAGTCCAAGCTTCTCAGCGACCTGATCAACCTGGGATTCATAGGCGAGCGGCAGATAGTTGGCATTTGTGCCACGCAACGGAACGTATCGCGGACCATTCGTCAGCACGTCCCATGCTCGGGCGCGAACATTCTCGATCTCGTAGGGTCCGGTTGCATGGGACAGCAGCGCGCCCAGCGTTTCGTAAAAACAGAGCTCTACACCTTTGGTCGTCTTGTCGATCAGAAAAGGCGCCCAGCTACCGGCACCATGCAGGACTTCCATGTCGACAGCGACGATACGTCCGTCGCTGGTCGCACCGGTGCGATAGCGGATGTCGACGGACGGCGCCTTGCAGGATCCCAGAATGGATTCGGCGCGGCTAAAGACCATGCGCACGGGGCGTCCGGTAATCCGGGTCATCAGTCCTGTGGCAACTGCAATCAGCGTGTCGCCACGCGTTCCAAAATTGCCGCCCATCGCCGGACAAATGATGCGGATATCTTCCTGTTGCATCGCCAGATTGTTGGCGATCGATTCAGTGCCCTGAACAAACGCATGGTAGAGACCGGTGCGGATGATCAGCTTGCCGTCTTCCTCGAAGGCCAATGCAGATTCAGGCTCCATGGCTGCATGCTCACGCACCGGTACGGAATACTCATTCTCGACGATGATATCGGCACTGGCGAATCCTGCCTCGATATCACCGCAGGCGACTTCCTGCGGAGCCGAGACCCGTGGCGAGTGATCAAACAGCGGCACGGCGTCGGATCGCACTGCGTCCTTGATCTCGATCGCGTGGGGCAAGACTTCGACCTCGACCTTAATGCGTTTCAATGCTTCTTCGGCTATGGCCTCCGAAATGGCGGCAACTCCGGCCAGCGCCTCACCCTTGAATCGAATGCGATCGGTCGGGAACACGTGTACCTGCGGCTGACAATTTGGGAGAAACGAGGTGCCTGGAATATCATCGGCCGTGATAACGACTTCCACGCCATCCATCGCCGCAGCTTCGCTGACATCGATCGAGATTATTCGAGCGTGATGATGCTCTGATCGCAACAGCTTGCCATAGAGCATGCCGTCAATTTTCAGATCGGCCGCGTATTTGGCGGCCCCGTTGACGGTCGCCGGACTGTCCAGACGGGCTACATTGACGCCGACGGCATGGCCATTGGGTTTGACCGGACCGGCAGCATCGCGCCGCTCGTTGATCAACTCGGCGGCATATTCAACTGCTTCCAAGATTTTGGTGTAGCCAGTGCAGCGGCACAGGTTCTTGGACAATCCCTTGACGATATCGTCACGGCTGGGTTTAGGTTTGTTTCGAAGCAGCGTATGAGTCTTCATGATCATGCCGGGAATGCAAAAACCGCATTGGGTAGCCCCTTTCTCGATGAAAGCCTGCTGGATCGGATGGAGCGCAGATATGTCCTCGCCCGGTTGCAAATCACCCGCCTCGGGCGCCAGTCCCTCGATCGTCAAAATGTCCTTACCTACGGCACGGCCAACCGGCAAAAGACAGGATTTCGTCGGCTTGCCGTTCATCATGACGATGCAACTGCCACATTCACCGTTGTCGCATGCTTTTTTCGCGCCGGTCAGATCGAGATCCTCACGCAAGACGTCAAGCAACGTATCTGAAACGCCGACCTCAATGGTCGCAGACGCACCATTGACGCTCAGGGTTGTCGTTGTCGTCGCGCTGTCTGGCATTTGGGCCCTCCTGAAATCCGCCGCTTTGATGAAGCGATCGCCCGTGAATCTTATAAGTAATAATTTACTTATTCAATATGCTTGTCAATGCCCGTTCGGCAGAAACACCTTGACGGCATGCCGTAATTAAGTAAATTATTACTTATTTAACATCACCGAACACAAAACCCGGAGGGGCATCCGTTGATTGCCAACGACCAAATCGCGACACAACCACAGAAGCCACGACTCGAAGTCGACTCAGTCGTCGTGCGATTTGCCGGCGACTCCGGTGATGGCATGCAATTGGCGGGATCGCAGGTGGCGCTGTCCTCGGCCCTCATGGGCAATGACATTGCGACATTTCCCGACTATCCCGCCGAAATTCGCGCGCCCAAGGGAACACCTGCAGGGGTTAGCGGATTCCAGGTTCATTTTTCCTCAAAAGCCGCGATGACCCCGGGAGACGATATTGATGTCCTCGTCGCGATGAATCCGGCGGCATTGAAGGCCAACCTGTCGAACCTGCCGGTTCAAAGCACCATTGTGGTCGATGCCGATGCTTTCGATGCCAAGGGATTGCGGCTGGCAAAATATGAAGACGACCCGCTGCGAAGCAGCGCCCTGGACGATTTCCAGGTCATTGAAGCTCCAATCACGTCCCTGACGCGGAATGCCGTGACGGATGCCGATGTCAGCCACAAGATCGCCACCCAATGCAGAAACTTCTTTGCCATGGGCATCATCTACTGGCTCTACGGCCGCGAACTCGATGCGACCATCCGCTTCATCAACAACAAGTTTTCAGAAGAAATCGCAACCGCAGGAAGATTGGCTTTGCAGGCCGGCTGGAACTACGGCGAGACCACGGAGGCTTTTGAACGCAGTTACCAGGTACCAGCCGCATCACCGGCTCCCGGACTCTACCGGAATGTCACTGGCAATGAGGCGCTGGCGATGGGCCTGATCGCGGCAGCCCATTTGAGCGGCAGGAACCTGTTCTACAGCGCTTATCCCATCACACCGGCGAGCGACATTTTGCACCGACTCAGCCGCACCACCGAATGCGGCACCCGGACACTTCAGGCCGAAGACGAGATCGCTGCAATTTGCGCCGCCATCGGCGCTTCTTATGGCGGAGCCATGGGCGCGACCGGGTCAAGCGGGCCGGGAATTGCGCTCAAGACAGAGGCGCTTGGCCTAGCTGTCATGCTTGAATTGCCGCTGGTCGTAGTCAACGTGCAACGCGGCGGCCCAAGCACCGGCCTGCCGACAAAGGTCGAGCAAACCGACCTCTTACAGGCCGTCCTGGGGCGCAACGGCGAGGCTCCGATGCCAGTCCTTGCCGCGTCCGGCCCGGGAGACTGCTTCAACACCGCTGTAGAAGCCTGGCGCATCGCAACAAAATTGATGACACCCGTCATGCTGCTATCTGACGCCTTCACCGCCAATGGTGCCGAGCCTTGGCGCATTCCTGATATCTCCGATATGGAGCCGATCACCGTCGATCATCCGCAATCCGATGGAACAGTTTTCAAACCGTATAGCAGGGATGAATGGCTTGCCCGCCCGTGGGCGCTTCCGGGGACGCCGGGTCTCACGCATCGCATCGGCGGCATTGAGAAATCCGACGGCACCGGAGAAATCAGCTACGATCCTGCCAATCACGAACACATGGTCAGACTGCGTGCTGAAAAGACCGCAAGAGCAGCGCAATTTGCACCCGCACCGGAAATCTTCGGCGAGACTACCGGTGATCTTCTGGTGGTCAGCTGGGGTGGAACATTTGGCGCTTGCCGTGCCGCGGTCGATCAGGCGCAACAGTCGGGCCGCAAGGTGACCCATATGCACCTTCGGTGTTTGAACCCATTGCCACCTGAGCTTGGCGAAACTCTAAAGGGTTTCAAACGGGTTCTGGCACCGGAACTCAATACCGGCCAATTGCGACATCTGCTGAGGGCACAATTCCTCGTCGATGTCCGGGGGCTGAACAAGATCAAAGGACAGCCGTTCTGGATCAAAGATATCACGCAGGCGATCGACTCGCTGCTTCACCAGGAGAATTGACATGACTTCAACAGCCAACCTTTCTCCAGCCGATTTTACGAGCGATCAGGAGGTCCGATGGTGTCCCGGATGCGGTGATTTCGCCATTCTGGCGCAAATGAAAAAGCTGCTGCCAACCCTCGGCGTCCGACCGGAGAACACCGTGTTTGTCTCCGGAATCGGCTGTTCCAGCCGGTTCCCCTATTATCTGGAAACCTATGGTCTGCACAGTATTCACGGCCGTGCACCGGCAATCGCCACCGGGTTGAAACACACCCGCCCGGATTTGCAGGTCTGGGTGGTAACCGGAGACGGAGACGCGCTCAGCATCGGATGCACGCACCTTCTTCACGCGTTGCGCCGTAATGTCGATATCAAGATTTTGTTGTTCAACAATCGTATCTACGGTCTGACCAAAGGACAATTTTCGCCGACTTCACTACCCGGTCTGGTAACCGGCTCAAGCCCTGAAGGCACAACGCATCAACCGTTGCACCCACTGTCGATTGCATTGGCCAGTAAAGCGACATTTGTCGCCAGGTCGATAGATACCAATGCCAAACATCTCAGCGAAACACTGCGCCGTGCCGCCGAACACAAGGGGTCGGCTTTTGTCGAGATTTTCCAGAACTGCCATATCTACAATGACGGAGCATTCGACTTCGCCAAAAATGCCGCGATCAGAGACGATCATCTGGTGCAATTGGAACATGGCGCACCGCTGGTGTTCGGGAAAGAGCGCAACAAGGGCATCCGCTTGAACGGATCCCAACTTGAGGTGGTGACCGCCGAAAACGGTGATGTTCCTTCCAATCTTCTGGTTCACGATGAATTATCACCCACGGCGACCATCGCGCACATGATCGCAGCGATGTCACATCCGGATATGCCGGAAGCGATCGGTGTGTTGCGGGCTGTCAGCGAGCCGACGCACAACGAACTCATGCACGATCAAAACCCGGAACCGGCGGAACGCTCAGCAGCTCTGGAAAGACTGTTGCGGTCGGGTGAGACCTGGACCGTCAATTGACACAAATATCCGCCCACCAGAAAAGGACCCGATAGGATGACGTACGTCGTCACTGAAAACTGCATCAAATGCAAACACACCGACTGCGTCGCCGTCTGTCCCGTCGACTGTTTCTACGAAGGCGAAAACATGCTGGTCATCCATCCGGATGAATGCATTGATTGTGGTGTATGTGAACCGGAATGCCCGGTTGACGCCATCCGGCCGGATACCGAACCTGGCCTTGAAATGTGGCTTGCGCTCAATACCGAACTGGCCGGCATCTGGCCCGTTATCGATGAACAGAAAGAACCACCGCCGGATGCCGCACTATGGAAAGACGCGGAAGGCAAATTGGCTCACCTTTCCCGCAACGCTGTGAGTGCCTGAACGATGAGGGCCAAGGTCCCGATCGGGCTGTCAGTCGGATGACAGTTCCAGCAGACAAAAACGATTTTCCGGAGGTCGCACTTCGCCCTCCAGAGCTTGTAATGCGGCTTGAGCGCATGGGGTCCTTTCACCAAAGCCGCTTGAGTTTCATGCGCGTTCTGTTGCGCCGACTGAAACAGCAAAACTGGCGTTTCGACAGGCCGCGCTGGGACATTGATGCAAATGGCGTCGGAGTTGCGACCTATCGCGCTATCGGACCGCAGCGCACCTATACGCTGATCGCATTTGCCCATGATTTGCCGGACGACCAACGGTCGGACAGAGTGATTGCCGAGGCATGGGACGCAACATTCACGCTTTTTGACGGTGAACCGACGGAAAAAGACATCGAAAGACTGTCGCAAAACGTGCCGTTGCAGGAAGCCGGCCGTATCAGCGGGAGCGAATTGTCCCTGTCGCGGGCCAACCGATCGGTTCGCCTGTTTGAACATGTCATCGACAGCCTCGCCAGCGGAACCCAGCCATCGCGCGAGAGGATTGAAACTGTCGGCTATCTGATGCGGACGACGGCCGTATACGGTTCGGGAAAATTCGGCGCGGCAGATCGCGAGGTCTGGGCCGATCGCAGTGAATTTTTGGGATCGTTCCAACCGGAACTGCTTTCAGTCTGGCTGATCCGCACGTTCACCCTCGACCTTGTCGAACATCTCGCCAGAGTAAAAGCACCGGACCAGGCGGTATCTCTGGATCCGGAACTGCGGAGACGTTTCGGGGTCGGTAATTCCACCGGGCTGGGCATGGCACCGTATCTGCTGACCCACCCCACGCTCATTCACGCCTGGGTCAATGCGCGGGAAACGGCGCTTTCAAGGGTCCGTTCGATCCAGACGGCCAGCGTCGACAGTCTTTCACGCTTTCGCCAATTGCTGAAGCGCTCCTGCATCAATGCCAGCAACTGGCAGGTTGACCATGAGGATCAGGCGGCAAGAATTACCGAGCTTCGCGCTGACCTAATCCGGCTCAAGGACCACGTCGACAGCATGACACTGAGCGGACCCCGACCATGGGACGGCTTGTACAATTGGGCAGAAGCCGAATTGAGGCTGGAGTGCCAGGAGCAGCTGGTGTCTTTATTGATCGAGCCGCATGGCGAATTGGTTGACGAGCTTGCAGATACCATGAGCGCAAATGAAGCGGCGGAATTCCAGATAGACGGGACTATCTCGGTCGGCGCACTCAAATCGCTTTTTTCAGACCTCTATGGCTGGGCAGGTGATATTGATTTTGAGGAAAAGGCCGAAATTGCGCGGGTCTGGTATGTCTCGGAGGAAAAGCTCGAGCCGCGCCTTGGAGAACGGTTCGAAGAACCGATCGAGCCCTATGAACAACCGCTGGCACCGGGTCGTGATGCGGCACGCGCAATGGTCACGCTGAAGGATTGGGGCGACGATGAAACGGTTGCCAAATTCCTAATGCGGCACCCGGAACACAGACATGCCGTGCGGCGGGCACAGCGGGTGACCAACGCTCCATATGCGGAGATTCGCGACAACACAATTGCCGCGAACATGCGGCCGATTGATCTGTTGCGCTGCAAGCTTTCGTTCTTTGGTGCGACCAAATTCGACCCCCGGTCGGATCGTTGGGTCCGTATTACCATGTTCCAGGGAGCACCGTTTCCAGATGAATTGGCGGCCATGGACCCCGACGACCTTGCCTATCCACCGGTGCCGGTCACATGAATTGGTCATTGGGAGAGACGCGGGCTCTGGCGGTCAAGGCCGCACGCGGTGCCGGTATGGACTGGGGGCTGGCCGACGATGCAGGTTTTGCGGTCCAGTGGCTGGAAAAACACGGCGCACCTGCCGTGACAGCACTTGCAGGCCTGCTCGACTGGTATGACCGGTGCACCGACGGTTCGGCTGAAATTGCAGAACACCGTCATTGCCCGGTGGTTGTCGGCACGGCAATGTCGGATTCCAAATCGATTACCGTCGGCGCCGTCGGCGTTGTCGTACAACCGCTCCTGCTTGCACCGTTTGTCGTAATGGCAAACCCGCAAGGGGTTTGGCGTCTCATCTGGAACGACGTCGAAGTGCAGATATCACAGCAAGGGCTGCAAACCAGTGCTCAACCCGACGATCTGATTTGCAGCAGCGCCGATTGCAGACTGGAGCGGAGCTGCACATTCGACGCTGGAAGCGAGAGGCTCCGTGTGCCAGGGTCCGAGACTGCCGCTATGGACCGGCTCAACATGTTTGCGGCACGAACATATGCGCCGGCAACCGAGCAATCACGGCTGGCCGGCGCCGGTGCCGGTCTAAATGACAATGACTGAAACCTGTCACCAATCAGGGCCGCGTCTAACCACTTCAGCTACGGCCCATCATCGACTGCAGCAGGTTGCAGTTCATCGTCGGCGGCGGTTCGGGCAGCGGCGGCAACCCCTGCCTTCTGCCTGTTGGTCAACGGCGTTTCCGATTCATCAGCCATG
>JAJFHT010000396.1 GCA_021775495.1 Hyphomicrobiales bacterium
TATGACGCCCGGGCGGCAATGATCCATCGCGATGATCTGGTGGTCGGGCGCACCACCGGCAAGGGGCAAGAGGGAAAGGACAAGTCATGCTGAAAACGCATGAGACCGACACAAGCGAAATCGACACCCTGATGGCAGGTCTGGCCGACAATGCCCGGGCCGCGGCAGGACCACTCGCCGTTGCATCGGCCGAGACCAAGAACGCCACCCTGGAAGCCATGGCAAAAGCCATCGAGGCGAGCAGCGAGATGATTCTGCAAGCCAATGCCATCGACATGGCCAATGGCAGCGAAGCCGGCTTGTCACCGGCCTTCATGGACCGGCTTAGACTTGACCGCGACCGCGTCGCCGCCATGGCGGACGGCATCAGGGCGATCGCCGCCCTGAAAGATCCGGTCGGTGACATCATTGCCGAATGGGACCGTCCGAACGGGTTGCACATCGAACGTGTCCGCACACCACTCGGCGTCATTGGCGTGATTTACGAAAGCCGGCCGAATGTCACTGCCGACGCCGGCGCGTTGTGCCTGAAGGCCGGCAACGCGGTCATCCTGCGAGGCGGTTCGGATTCGGTCAATTCTTCCGCCGCGATCCACGCCTGCCTGACTGAGGGTCTGAAAGCCGCCGGCCTGCCGGCTGGCGCCATCCAGATTGTCCCGACAACCGACCGTGCCGCCGTCGGCGCAATGCTGTCCGGTCTGAACGGCACCATCGACGTCATCATCCCGCGTGGCGGTCGCGGCCTTGTCGAACGGGTGCAGAACGATGCACGGGTTCCGGTTTTTGCCCACCTGGAGGGGCTGTGCCACGTCTATGTCGACGGCTCGTCCGACCTCGGCATGGCCATCGCCATAACCGTCAACGCCAAGATGCGCCGCACCGGCATTTGCGGTGCAGCTGAAACCCTGCTGATCGATCGCGCCGCCACCGGCACCCATCTGGTGCCGATCCTGCAGGCTCTGGCTGATTCGGGCTGTGAAATTCGCGGCGATACCGACATCCGCGCGGCTTTTCCTGCGGCCACTGAGGCTTCGGGGGCCGACTGGACGACCGAATATCTCGACACCATCATTTCGGCCCGCCTGGTTGACGGCATCGACGGCGCGATCAGCCATATCGGGCACTATTCGTCCAATCACACCGAGGCGATCATCGCGCAAGACCCGGCTGCGGTTGAGCGGTTTTTCAACGAGATCGACTCGGCCATCCTGCTGCACAATGCCTCGACACAGTTTGCCGACGGCGGAGAATTCGGCATGGGCGCCGAAATCGGCATTGCGACGGGAAAGATGCATGCACGCGGGCCGGTCGGCGTCGAACAGCTGACCTCATTCAAATACCGCGTCCGCGGCACCGGGCAGATCCGGCCCTGATTGGCCGGTCGGGGGACTGATGTGACCAATTTCCCCGGCATCGCCGCGCAAGATCTTCGCATGCCGCATGCGGAAAAGAACATGACCGTCGGCCTGTTCGGCGGGTCTTTCAATCCGCCGCATCGCGGCCACGCGCTGGTGTCCGAAATCGCCATGCGGCAACTGCGATTGCAGCAATTGTGGTGGATTGTCACGCCTGGCAACCCGTTGAAAAACGGCGGTGATCTGGCGCCGCTCGGCCATCGGCTCGACGCCTGCAAGGCTATGGCATCGGACCCCAGAATCCGGGTGACGGCCTTCGAGGCGCGGCATCATATCCGCTACACAGCCGACACGCTGGCCCTGGTCCAGGCCCGCAATCCGGGGGTTCGGTTTGTCTGGATCATGGGCGCCGACAATCTGAAGAACTTCCACCTGTGGCAGCGCTGGCGGCAGATTGCCGAAACCATGCCGATCGCCGTCATCGACCGTCCCGGTTCAACCCTCTCCTTTCTGTCCTCGATCATGGCCAAAACCTACGATTTCGCCCGTGTTGACGAAGAGGATGCCGCGCTGCTGGCCAGAAAAGACGCACCCGCCTGGACGTTCATCCATGGCCCCCGCTCGTCGCTGTCCTCAACCGCGATCAGACGCCGGGAGGCGGGGTTGGAAGAGGCAAAATAGGTGTGCCGGCTGATATGCCAGAGCGATCAATTTTACGTTTCGTCAGGCTGCAATCGACGTGATGTCTTGAAAATGTCACCCGACTGCGCCTATCTTCGGGATGTTCCGGTCAAGAATCGGGATGTTCGTTGTTCTTCATTGGAAAGGAAATACACTGAGAACAGCATTGGGCAAGAAGACTGAATTGCAGTCTTCGCCGGCAGGGATTGGCGGTATAGAACCGGCATCTCTCCTCTTGAAATCCGTTGTTGAAAGTCTTGAGGACTCAAAAGCGGAAAACATCATCTCAATCGACATCCAGGGCAAATCGGCTCTGGCCGACCACATGGTGGTTGCGTCCGGCCGGTCCCATCGTCATGTCAAAGCCGTCGCGGACAATGTCATCCGCGCGTTGAAACTGGCCGACCTCGGCGCTGCCCGGGTGGAAGGCCTGGCTGCATCCGATTGGGTCCTGATCGATGCGGGCGACGTCATCGTCCACATTTTTCGTCCCGAAGTTCGGGATTTCTACAACATTGAAAAAATGTGGCTGACTCCCGACCTGGATGACGAGACCGTGCATTGAGCACGGATGGTCCGATACATCGCACCACACCAGCGATGCACGGCAGCCGCGTCTACCGAAGGTAGCGCGGAATGAAATTAACGGTCTCGGCGGTGGGCCGGATGAAGTCCGGCCCTGAAGCCCTTCGTGCGGACCGCTATTTCGATCGGCTTGCCAAAACCGGCCCGGCGCTCGGGTTTGCCTTCTCCGGAATACGCGAGTCTGCGGAAAGCCGCGCCCAGACGGCTGATCTTCGCCGCGGCGAAGAGGCGACAAGGCTGGAATCATTGCTCGGCAAGGATGCCCGGCTGATTCTGCTGGACGAGCGCGGGAAGAATCTCGCGTCGGAAAAATTCGCCGATACCATTGCCCGTTTTCGCGACAATGGCTGCGGCGATCTTGTTTTCGCAGTCGGAGGCCCCGATGGGCACGATCAGCGGCTGCGTGATCGCGCCGACCTGATCCTGTCATTTGGCGCCCAGACCTGGCCGCATCAACTTGCCCGTATCCTGCTCGCCGAGCAGCTTTTCCGCGCCGTGTCGATCCTGTCCGGACACCCCTATCACCGCGCTTGATGCCCGTTTCGCGAATATCACGCCGCAAGCCGATCAAATTTGGCGGACTTGCTGCTTCCACCGGTATATGGTTGAGCATTCGTTAACAAAATTGTTCCTATGGTCCAGGCATGACGGGCATTTTGGCAGGACAGATTGCGGCGCGCCGCCGGTTGTTCGCAACCGCGCGGATGTTTGCCGTGGCTTTCGGCCTTTTGTCGGTGACCGCGACTGCACCGGCACAGAATCTCAAAACGCTTGAAAGCCGTCAGCAGGAGGGCCTGCGCGAACAGCAGCTGCTGGAGCGTGAAATCACCCTGTCGAAGGATCGCCAGGACAGACTGGAAGCAGAGATTGCGGCCCTGAAAAAGGACAGCGTGACGCTGACCGCCGCGCTTATCCAAGCCGCCAAGACCGAGCGGAAACTGGCCCAGGACATCGAAGACATCGAGACCCGGCTGGCGACCCTGAGTGAGCAGGACGTTGCCATTCAACTGTCGCTGCTGGCCCGCAGGAAGCTGCTTGCCGAAGTGCTCGCAGCCTTGCAGCGCATGGGCCTCAACCCGCCACCGGCGATCCTCGTTACCCCGGAAGACGCGCTGTCTTCAGTGCGCAGCGCCATTCTGCTCGGCGCAGTCGTGCCTGAAATTCGTTCCGAAACCAGCATCCTGCTCGCCGATCTGCGTGAATTGTCGCGCGTTCATACGTCGATTTCCGCCGAACGCGACCGCCTGTCGGCCACGGTCAGCGAACAGGTCGAGGAAAAACAGCGCCTTGGTCTCCTGCTGAATGAAAAACGGCAGCTTCAGGCCAAATCGGAAAAGACGCGCGCCACTGAGCAAAAACGCGCCGAACGGCTGGCGGAGCAGGCCGGCAGCCTGCAGGAACTGATCGCTTCACTTGAAAGTGAAATCACCGGCATCCGTGACGCCGCCGCCAAGGCGCAGGCCGAGACGGAGAAGACTCGCCGGGCGGTTCTGAAGGCTCGCAACGCAGAAGAAATGCGGCTTGCAGAGGGCAGGAAACGAGCAGAGGAACTCTCACCGGATGCCAGCCGAATCGCACCTTCTACGCCGTTTTCAGCCATGCGCGGCAAGCTGGTTTTGCCGGTCACCGGACGCATCGTTCAGCCCTTCGGGTCCGACGGCAATGTCACCGGCCGGGCCTCCGGCGACACCGTTGCAACACAATCGGGCGCTATCGTTACAGCGCCTTCGGATGGGATCGTGTTGTATGCCGGCCGGTTCCGTTCCTACGGACAACTCTTGATCCTGGATGTCCGCGACGGATATCATGTGGTATTGGCTGGTATGGGCAGAATCAACGTAGAATTGGGTCAGTCCGTGCTTGCAGGCGAGCCGATCGGTGCAATGGGAGAAGCCCGTTTGGCAAGCGCCGCGAATTTTGAGAGTTCAAATAACCGCCCGGCACTCTATATTGAGTTCCGAAAAGACGGGAAACCCATCGATCCGGCTCCATGGTGGTCGGCAACGCTTTCTGGAAGGACTGGAAATGATACGTAAGCTTTCGCTTTTGATCGCCGGAGCGCTGATGGGAGCGTCCGCCATGAGCATCATCTATGGCCCTCCTGCCTCATCAGCCAATGCAGCCGGTGCGCAGACCTATCGCCAATTGGCGATTTTCGGTGACATTTTCGAGCGGGTCCGGGCGCAATATGTCACGCCGCCCGACGACAAGGACCTGATCGAAAACGCCATCACCGGCATGCTGACATCGCTTGATCCACATTCCTCCTACCTCAATCCGGAGGCCGCACAGGACATGCGGGTGCAGACCAAGGGCGAATTTGGTGGCCTTGGCATCGAAGTCACCATGGAAAACGAACTGGTCAAGGTGATCGCGCCGATCGACGACACACCGGCTTCGAAAGCCGGCGTATTGGCTGGCGACCTGATCTCCAAAATCGATGGCGATGAAGTACGCGGCCTCAGCCTCAACGAAGCCGTCGACAAGATGCGCGGCCTGGTCAACACGCCGATCGAGCTAACGGTCATCCGTGAGGGCGCCGACAAGCCGATCGAGATCACGATCGTACGCGACATCATCAAGGTCAGGGCGGTACGGCACCGGGTCGAAGGTGACGTTGGTTACCTGCGCATCATCTCTTTCACCGAAAAGACCTATGATGACCTGCAAACCGCGATCAAGAAGATCAAGGCGGAAGTGCCCGACGACAAGCTCAAGGGATATGTGCTCGATTTGCGGTTGAATCCGGGTGGATTGCTCGATCAGGCGATCAGCGTCAGCGATACTTTCCTTGAACGCGGCGAGATCGTCTCGACCAGAGGTCGCGATTCGAAAGACATCATTCGTTACGATTCCAGGGCCGGTGATTCGATCGACGGCAAGCCGCTGATCGTGCTGATGAACGGCGGATCGGCCAGTGCATCGGAAATCGTCGCCGGGGCGCTTCAGGATCATCGCCGCGCGACGATCATGGGAACCCGTTCCTTCGGCAAGGGGTCGGTGCAGACCATCATCCCGCTGTCGCAGAATGGTGCGTTGAGATTGACCACCGCGCTTTATTTCACGCCAGCCGGCACATCCATCCAGGGCACCGGCATCAAGCCCGATATCAAGATCGAGCAGCCGCTTCCCGATGAACTCAAGGGCCGTGACGTGAGCCGCGGCGAATCCGATCTGCGCGGCCACATCAAGGGCGAGAAAGAGGACGACGAGGGCTCAGGTTCAGCCGCCTATGTACCGCCGGAACCAAAGGACGACGTCCAGCTCGGTTATGCGCTGGAACTGCTGCGCGGTGAAAAGAAAGACGCAGCATTTCCGCCTGATCCCGACAAGGCGGTTCTGGCTCAATAATCTATTCGCCATGATGTGATCGCAGCAGCGATTTGGCCGCCGGCATGATCATGAATTTTGGCAACGACCTGCCGCGCGGTATTGATATACTGCGCGGCAATTGATTCTCATCGTCCGTGTGCAAAAGAGTACAGTTCCCTCTGATTGGCGAGACGTTATGTGACTTCCAATCTCGACCGTCCGCTCGGACAGGATTCACGGCGCGGTGAGCGGCCACCGAGACTGACCATGCCCAGCCGGCGAACGGCCGGTACGGTCGTGCTGGCTGTTCTGATGTTCGGCGGCGCCGCTTCGATTGCCCTGCGCGACCGGCCGTTCCGACATCCGCAACCGGTCATCGTATCGACCCCGGAGGTTCGCGACCAACAGGGTGGCAATGCGCAGCTCCAGGCCGACGCTTCCGATCAGCAGCGAAACAAAAATGCCTCAGACAGCTCCAGGTCCGGACCATCGATTATCCAGGTAACGCCGAAGACCGGTGACAGCGAAAACGTCATCATCATCCGCGATCCAACGACAATCGGACAGGATGCGCGTCTGGCGCATATTCCCGACCGCCGGTTGATCGAACAATCCGACCATGGCCCGCTGCCCAGACGCGGTGAAGACGGGCGCCGGCCGTTCGACGTCTATGCGCGGCCATGGTCCGGCACGCGCGGCGCCCGTGTGGCAATTCTGATTGGCGGGCTTGGCCTGTCGCAGACCGGAACGCAAAACGCCATTGCCGCCCTGCCATCGACGGTGACGCTGGCCTTCGCGCCGCAGGGCAACAGCATCGGCCGTTGGATGCAGACCGCCCGCCGCGAGGGCCACGAGATCATGATGCAGGTGCCGCTGGAGCCGTTCGGTTATCCGCAGGTCAACCCCGGACGAAACACGCTGATTGCCGGAGACACGCCGGCCGATAATCTGGATCGGCTACATTGGGTTTTGGGCCGCACCACCAATTATACCGGGGTGGTGAACTATATGGGCGGACGCTTCCTGTCCGATCCGGCCGCCATGGACCCGATCATGCAGGATCTGGCCGATCGCGGTCTGCTTTTCCTTGACGACGGTTCCGCCGCTCGCAGCGTTGCAGCCGATCTTGCACAGCGCAAAGGGGTGCCGTTTACCGCCGCGGATTTTTCCATCGATGCGGAACAGAATCGCGGCGCGATCCTGAAAAAGCTGGACGAACTGGAACGAACCGCCCGTGCGAAGGGGTTTGCGCTGGGGACAGGATCCGCTTTCAACACGACCATCAGCGCCGTCAGCGCGTGGATAAGCGAGGCAAGCAAACGCGGCATCGAGATCGTACCGGTCAGCGCGCTTGCCCGTGATCCGGAGCGGAAATAGTCCGATGGCAAAGAAGAAATCCAAGATCGATCCGCACTCCCTGCCCTACCGGCCCTGCGTCGGGATCATGGTGCTCAACCACAAGGGGCTGGCCTGGACCGGGCACCGGATCGAGGAAATCACCGGCGAGGTGCAGGGCGGCAATCAGCTCTGGCAGATGCCGCAGGGCGGGATCGACAAGGGCGAGGAACCGATTGATGCCGCCCTGCGTGAACTCTACGAGGAAACCGGGATCGAGTCCGTCACGCTGCTTGCCGAAGCATCGGAATGGATTCACTACGATCTGCCTGAAGAACTGCTAGGCATTGCGCTGAAAGGCAAATATCGCGGTCAGAAACAACGCTGGTTCGCCTATCGTTTCGACGGCGACGAAAGCGAAATCAGGATCAATCCGCCGCCCGGCGGTCATTCAGCCGAATTCGATCGCTGGGCCTGGAAACCCATGCGTCAATTGCCGGAACTGATCGTTCCGTTCAAGCGCAAGCTCTATGAGGAGGTTATTGCCGCCTTTGCCCACCTGGACAAAGCGGCGTAGCACCGCAGCGTCTGATCAGTGACCCAGAGCGGCCTTCAGCTCATTCAGCTGGTCGAGCTTGGTCTGCGCTGCGTGTTTCTTGCCTTCGCTCTTGGCATCGGCGACGTCTTCTTCGGCGTCTGAAATTTCCTGCGCCAGCGCGTTGGCATCGAGCTCTTCGATCGGGATTGCCTGTTCGGCCAGCAGCGTGAAACCGTTGAGCGATATGTCGGCGAAACCGCCGCGTACAAAAATCCGCTTTTCCTCGCCGGAGCTCAGGGTGGCTTCGACAACGCCCGGTTTGACCGTCGACATCAGCGGTGCATGATGCGCCATCACCGTGAAATAACCATCACTGCCCGGAACGACGACCTGCCGCGCTTCCTCAGACAGAAGCAGGCGTTCCGGTGACACCAGTTCGAAAGTAAAGTTGTCCGACATCGTCCAAACTCTTCCCGCGCGACCGGGGCGCTTGTCGCCGGCCGCGCTGCTGCGGTTCTTTTGTCCTAGGCAGCCTCGGCTGCCAGCCTCTGTGCTTTCTCGATCGCCTGATCGATGCCGCCGACCATATAGAAGGCAGCTTCCGGCAGATGGTCATATTCACCGTTGACAAGGCCTTTGAAGCTCTTGATCGTGTCTTCCAGATCGACCAGCTGACCCGGCGCTCCGGTGAAGACCTCGGCGACGAAGAAAGGCTGCGACAGGAAGCGTTCGATCTTGCGCGCCCGGGCAACGGTCAATTTGTCCTCTTCCGACAGTTCGTCCATGCCGAGAATGGCGATGATGTCCTGCAGGGATTTGTACCGCTGCAGGATTTCCTGCACCCGCCGAGCGACCTGGTAATGTTCGTCACCGATGACTATCGGATCTAGCATGCGTGAGGTCGAATCGAGCGGATCGACGGCCGGGTAGATACCCTTTTCCGAAATCGCGCGGTTCAGAACGGTCGTCGCGTCCAGATGCGCAAACGAGGTCGCCGGCGCCGGATCGGTCAAGTCATCGGCCGGCACGTAAATCGCCTGAACCGACGTTACCGAGCCCTTGAGGGAGGTTGTGATGCGTTCCTGCATGGTGCCCATGTCGGTCGCCAGTGTCGGCTGATAGCCAACCGCCGAAGGGATACGGCCGAGCAGCGCCGACACTTCCGAGCCGGCCTGAGTAAAGCGGAAGATATTGTCGACGAAGAACAGCACGTCCTGGCCCTGATCGCGGAAGTGCTCCGCAACCGTCAATCCGGACAGGGCAACGCGGGCGCGGGCGCCGGGAGGCTCGTTCATCTGGCCGTAGACCAGCGAACATTTCGAGCCCTCGCCTCCGCCTGCCTTGTTCACGCCGGACTCGATCATCTCGTGGTAGAGATCGTTTCCTTCGCGCGTGCGCTCGCCGACACCGGCGAACACCGAATAACCACCATGGGCTTTCGCGACATTGTTGATCAGTTCCTGGATCAACACCGTCTTGCCAACGCCGGCACCACCAAACAAGCCGATCTTACCGCCCTTGGCGTAGGGTGCCAGCAGGTCCACGACCTTGATGCCGGTGATCAGGATTTCCGCTTCCGTTGCCTGCTCGACAAATTCCGGAGCTGGCTGGTGAATGGCGCGCTTTGTCTTGGTCACGACCGGACCGGCTTCGTCGACCGGCTCGCCGATCACATTCATGATCCGGCCAAGGGTCTCATCACCAACCGGAACCTCGATCGGACTGCCGGTGTCAGTCACGGCCTGTCCGCGGACAAGGCCTTCGCTCGAGTCCATCGCGATGGTGCGAACCTTGTTCTCTCCCAGGTGCTGCGCCACTTCCAGAACCAATCGGTTGCCGTTGTTGTCGGTTTCCAGCGCGTTCAGAATATCCGGCAGATTGCCTTCGAAAGCGACATCGACAACGGCGCCGATCACCTGTTCGACCTTGCCGGTACCGGCCGACGCTTTCGATGCTGCCGGCTTGCGTCTGGTTGCTGCTGTTTTTGCCGGTGCCTTGGCTTTTGCTGGTGCCTTGGCTCGTGTTGGGGTCGCTGCTTTTGCCATCGATCCTTGACCTTCTCTCTAGGCGGTTCCGCAGCCGATTGCGATCAATCGGTACGGCAATTTGCAAATGTCAGAGCGCTTCCGCGCCCGAAATGATTTCAATCAGTTCCTTGGTGATCTGCGCCTGGCGCTGACGGTTGTAGGACATTGTCAGCTTGTCGATCATTTCACCGGCGTTGCGGGTCGCGCTGTCCATAGCCGACATGCGCGCGCCCTGCTCGGACGCCGCATTTTCCAGCAAAGCGCGGAATATCTGCACAGCAATGTTGCGTGGGATAAGATCATCAAGGATCGACACGGCATCCGGCTCATATTCGTAGACCGAACTGCTCGCCAGCGCATCATCCGCCGAAGCATCACCGCGAACCGGAACAAGCTGCTGTGCGGTAGGTATCTGGCTGATAACCGACTTGAATTCCGAATAGAACAGGGTGCAGACGTCGAAACCGCCTTCCTCGAACAGGTCGATGACTTTCGTTGCAATGCCGTCGGCATTGGCAAATCCGATCTGCTTGAATTCACGCAGATCGACGCGGTCGATAATCAGCGAATTGAATTCGCGGCGCAGAATATCGGCGCCCTTTTTCCCAACACACAGGATTTTGACGGTTTTTCCGTCGGACTGAAGTTGTTTGATATGAACCCGCGCCATGCGCGCAATCTGCGAGTTGAAACCGCCGCAGAGGCCGCGCTCGGCCGTGCACACAACCAGCAGATGGGTGTCATCCTTGCCGGTTCCGGACATCAGCCGCGGTGTATCATCACCATCTCCGACGGCTGCACCGATATTCGCCAGCACATCGCCCATCCTCTGCGAATAGGGACGCGCGGCTTCGGCTGCTTCCTGTGCCCGGCGCAGTTTCGCCGCGGCGACCATCTGCATCGCCTTGGTGATTTTCTGCGTCGCCTTGACCGAAGCGATCCGGTTGCGAAGGTCCTTAAGTGAAGGCATGCTCTATTCCGTCAAACTCAGGAGAAGTTCTTGGCGAATGCATCGATCGCCGCGACCAGCTTTTCCTTGATTTCGTCGGTGACCTGTTTCTCCGCGGCAATCGCGTCAAGCACGTCTTTGGCATCGCCACGCATATGCGCAAGCAGGCCCTGCTCGAACGGTCCGACCTGATTGACCTCGAGCTTGTCGAGATAACCGTTGACGCCGGCAAAGATCACGGCAACCTGCTCTTCAACTTTCAGCGGTGAAAACTGCGGCTGTTTGAGCAGCTCGGTCAGACGGGCACCACGGTTCAGCAGCCGTTGCGTCGCCGCATCGAGATCCGAACCAAACTGGGCGAATGCCGCCATCTCGCGATACTGAGCCAACTCACCCTTGATCGAGCCGGCAACCTGCTTCATCGCCTTGATCTGCGCGGCGGAGCCGACGCGCGACACCGAAAGTCCGACATTCACCGCAGGACGAATGCCCTGGTAGAACAGGTCGGTCTCGAGGAAGATCTGTCCGTCGGTGATCGAGATCACGTTTGTCGGGATATAAGCCGAAACGTCGTTGGCCTGGGTTTCGATGACCGGCAGGGCGGTCAGCGAACCGGAGCCATTGTCCTCGTTTAGTTTGGCGGACCGCTCAAGCAGCCGGGAATGCAGGTAGAAGACATCGCCCGGATAGGCTTCGCGGCCTGGCGGACGGCGCAGCAGCAGCGACATCTGACGATAGGCGACGGCCTGCTTAGACAGGTCGTCGTAACCGATCAGCGCATGCATGCCGTTGTCGCGGAAATACTCGCCGATCGCACAGCCGGCAAACGGTGCCAGGAACTGCATCGGTGCCGGATCGGAAGCGGTCGCCGCGACGATGATCGAGTATTGAAGCGCGCCGCGCTCTTCCAGAACCTTGACAAATTGCGCCACGGTCGAGCGCTTCTGGCCAACCGCCACATAGACGCAATAGAGCTTGTCTGCCTCGGCGCCGCTGTCGTGAATTGGCTTCTGATTGAGGATCGTGTCGAGAATGATCGCTGTCTTGCCGGTCTGACGGTCGCCAATCACCAGCTCGCGCTGGCCACGGCCGATCGGGATCAACGCATCGATCGCCTTGAGGCCGGAGGACATCGGTTCATGCACCGATTTGCGCGGGATAATGCCCGGGGCCTTTACATCGACGCGGGAGCGTTCGGTGGCCTTGATCGGGCCCTTGCCGTCGATCGGATTGCCGAGCGCATCGACGACCCGGCCGAGCAGGCCCTTGCCGACCGGTACGTCGACGATGGCGCCGGTCCGTTTGACAACGTCACCTTCCTTGATGCCGCGGTCGGCTCCGAAGATAACGACACCGACATTGTCCGATTCCAGGTTGAGCGCCATGCCGCGAATTCCGCCGGGGAATTCGACCATTTCACCGGCCTGGACATTGTCCAGCCCGTAGACACGGGCGATACCGTCTCCAACGGACAGAACCTGACCGACTTCGGAGACTTCTGCCTCCTTGCCGAAGTTCTTGATCTGATCTTTCAGGATTGCGGAAATTTCCGCGGCACGAATATCCATCAGCCGACCTCTTTCAGTGCAAGCTTGAGCGAATTAAGTTTGGTTTTCAGGGAAGTGTCGATCTGCCGCGATCCCAACTTGACGACAAGTCCGCCAAGAAGCGATGGGTCAACGGCAACGTTGAACGACACGTCTTTTCCAGCAACGCTTTTCAACGCCGCCTTCAAATCTTTTTGCTGCGCCGCGGAGAGCGCGTGAGCGGAATGAACATCCGCAGCGACTTCGCCGCGCTGTTCAGCGGCGATCCGGCGAAACGCCTTGATCATGCCCGGCACCGCAAACAGCCGGCGGTTGCGGGCAACGACCGCGAGAAAATTGGCCACCAATTTGTGGAATTTCGCTTTGCCGGCAATCGCGGTAATGGCTTTCAGCTGCTCATCGGCGGAAAAAACAGGACTAGCGACAAGCCGCTGCAGGTCCTTGCTGCCGTCAATCAGCGCCTCTACACGGCCAAGCTCTTTTTCAACGGCCGCAACGGCCTTTGATTCGGCTGCCAGTTCATACAGCGATCCCGCATAGACGTTGGCGACATCGGAAATGAGAGAAGAGGATTGTGCCACGGAAAATTTTTTCTCTGCTAATGGCATGGAGAGATTCGGCTTTCAGACCGGGAATCCCTGCCAAATCTCTGACCTGGTTGATACTTCCTGACGGGATGAGAGGTGAAGAATTCTCCCCCTGCCAAAATTCGATTGCCGTCTACCACAGGCTTTCAGGACTCGCAACACACCGCGAGGCATGAGGGTGCGGCAGTTTTGTCGCACTTGCCGGCTAAATGACCCGGAATCGGGCTAAACCTGGAGCCCGGCACCGCAAACGGCTCTTTGTCACGGAATATAGCCGAAAACATATGCCAGCGGCAGGGCCGCAAGCAACAATTCGATGATCATCGAGATCCGATTGAACAGCGTATTGCCACGATCGACAAACATCGAAACAAGCCGGCCAAAGGCGGTGAACGCCCAGGAGGCGCCCAAGGCGAGGTAAAGAAACGGTTGTGTAAACAGGATGCAGCTGATTCCGAGCCCGAAATAAAAGCCGGCCATCGTCCCGCGAACTTCGGCCACCGCCTCGGGATGGTCGGGGCTGGTCTTCAGTCTGAGCAGTCCGAGCGAATATCGCGGCGCAAAAAAAAGAACAAATCCAAAGACAATGGTGATTACCGCCGAACACCAGGCGAGCCACTCGCCACCGCTGGAAGGCCAGTAAAATTCAATCATATCAGTCTCCCGTCAAATCAGCGCTGCGCGGTGATACCGGCCGCTTCAATGGCCGCAATCGCCTTTGAATTCCAGCAGCGTCTCGGTATTGCTCCGGATCGCCTTAATGGTTCCGGTATAATTGAACAGCTTGGCGCCCTTTTTTCGTTTGCCCGGCTTGAGTTCGACCTCGACCCGCACCGGATCATCGCCATAAGTCATGTAACGC